>JAIXWZ010000190.1 GCA_027491035.1 Comamonadaceae bacterium
GCCCGGGCGATCCCCGGGCTTTTTTGTGGGCGTTTGCGGGGGTGTGATGCTGCTTGACTTCTGGGTGGGGCGGTGCGCTGCCACGCTGTGCCTGGCTCCGCGAATGTCCCCCGAGGCAGATGGCGCAGCCTCTCCTCCTTGATTTCGCTGCGCCAGGCACAGCCTGCCAGCGCACAGGGGGTGAATTGGGGCCTGACCCTGTTTTTGACCCCATGTTTCCTGGATGGGAGTGTCGGGGTGCTCTGCGTAGCGAAATAAAGGAGGAGGGCCGGCGCAGCCGGCCCGGGGGACATTCGCGCAGCAGAGGACCCCGACGCTCCCCCCCTGCGAAAAGAATCAAACCTTAGCTCTTTTCTCGCCGCGCCGCCGCGCCGCCGCCCCGGTCAACACACCTTCGCCTCCCGCCCTTTGTGACAAAATCCGGGGTTATTCAGACAAGAACCGGGAAAGGCATGTGGGTTATGACACCGCAAACTCCTTGGAGATACACACGCGGCCTTTGATGGCCGGCAGTTCGCGCCTGCCCGATTCTGATTGTTGAAAAGCGCGGTTCGCCGCGCTTTTTGTTTGTTTCTCATCTCCTCGCAACCATGGTTCAAATTACTCTCCCCGACGGATCTCTGCGTGAATTTGCCCAGCCGGTGACGGTGGCCGAAGTGGCCGCCTCTATCGGCGCGGGCCTGGCCAAGGCGGCTCTTGGCGGCAAGGTCGATGGGCAGGTCGTCGACACGTCTTACACCATCGAGCGCGATGCCAAGCTGGCCATCGTCACGGCCAAGGATGCCGACGGCCTGGAGATGATCCGCCACTCCACGGCCCACCTGCTGGCCTATGCGGTCAAGGATTTGTTCCCTGAGGCGCAGGTGACCATCGGGCCGGTCATCGAGCACGGCTTTTTCTACGACTTTTCCTACAAGCGCCCCTTCACGCCCGAAGATCTGCAGGCCATCGAAAAGCGCATGGCCGAGTTGGCGGCCAAGGACGAGCCGGTGGTGCGCCGCGTGCTGCCGCGCGACGAAGCGGTGGCCTATTTCAAGGCCATGGGCGAGCACTACAAGGCCGAAATCATCGGCTCTATCCCGGCCGGCGAGGACGTCTCGCTTTACCGCGAAGGCTTGTTCGAGGACCTCTGCCGCGGGCCGCACGTGCCCAGCACCGGCCGGCTCAAGCATTTCAAGCTGATGAAGGTGGCCGGTGCCTATTGGAGAGGCGATCACCGCAATGAGATGCTGCAGCGCATCTACGGCACCGCCTGGGCGACCAAGGACGAGTTGCAGCAGCACTTGACGCTGCTGGAGGAAGCCGAAAAGCGCGACCACCGCAAGCTAGGGCGCGAGTTGGACCTGTTTCACATCGACGACCACGCCCCGGGTCTGGTGTTCTGGCATCCCAAGGGCTGGACGCTTTGGCAGGGCGTGGAGCAGTACATGCGCCGCGTCTACCAGGACAACGGCTACCAGGAGGTCAAGGGCCCGCAGGTGATCGATAAGACCCTGTGGGAGAAAACCGGGCATTGGGACAAATACCGCGAGAACATGTTCACCACCGAGAGCGAAAAGCGCGAGTTCGCGCTCAAGCCGATGAACTGTCCCGGGCACATCCTGATTTTCAAGCAAGGTATCAAGAGCTACCGGGACCTGCCCCTGCGCTACGGTGAATTCGGCCAGTGCCACCGCAATGAGCCCTCGGGCGGGCTGCACGGCATCATGCGGGTGCGCGGCTTCACGCAGGACGATGGTCATATTTTTTGTACCGAAAACCAGATTCAGCCTGAGGTGCTGGCCTTCACCACCTTGCTGCAAAAGGTGTATGCCGACTTTGGTTTTCAGCACATCATCTACAAGGTGGCGACGCGGCCGCAGCAGCGCATCGGTTCGGACGAAAGCTGGGACAAGGCCGAGCAGGCCCTGATGCAGAGCCTGCGCGCCTCGGGCTGCCAGTTCGAGATCGCCGAGGGTGACGGCGCCTTTTATGGCCCCAAAATCGAGTACACCCTCAAAGACGCGCTGGGCCGGCAGTGGCAGTGCGGCACCATACAGGTCGACTTTTCCATGCCCGAGCGGCTCGATGCCGAATATGTGGGCGAAGACGGCAACCGGCACCGGCCGGTGATGCTGCACCGGGCCATCGTCGGCAGCCTTGAGCGCTTTATCGGCATCCTGATCGAGCAGCACGCAGGCGCCCTGCCGAGCTGGCTCGCGCCGGTGCAGGTGGGGGTGCTCAACATCACCGACGCGCAGGCCGATTACTGTCGGGAAATCTCCAAAACGCTGGCCGATCAAGGGCTTAGGGTCGATCTGGACCTGCGCAACGAGAAAATCACGTATAAAATACGCGAGCACTCGCTGCGCAAGCTGCCTTACATCCTCGTCGTGGGTGACAAGGAAAAGGCTTCAGGTTGCGTGGCTGTGCGTGCCCGAGGCAACAAGGACCTGGGTGTGATGTCCCTGCAAGCGTTTTCTGCGCAGATTGCCGCTGACATTGCCAACAAATCCTGAATCGCTCGTCTGCAGCCCGTGTGGGGCCAGACGGGCCTTTGCCTTTGGGTGCAAGCCGCTACAGCTGTTGTAGCCCAGTTTGAAGGACACAAGCCATCGCTACTGAATTTCGTGACCGTCGCCAACGCGAGGAACGCAAGCACCGCCTGAACCGGGAAATCATGGCCCCGGAGGTTCGCCTGATGGGCCCGGACAACGAGCCTATCGGTGTCGTCCCCCTGATGGAGGCCTTGCGTCTGGCCGGCGATGCCGACGTCGACCTGGTGGAGATCTCGCCGACGGCAGTGCCTCCGGTGTGTCGCCTGATCGATTACGGCAAGTTCAAATACGCCGAACAAAAGCGCGCAGCCGAAGCCAAGTCCAAGCAGAAGGTGATCGAGGTCAAGGAAATCAAATTCCGCCCCGGCACCGACGACGGTGACTACAACATCAAGCTGCGTAACATCAGGCGCTTTCTCGATGAAGGTGACAAGTGCAAGATCACGCTGCGTTTTCGTGGCCGTGAGATCACCCATCAGGAACTCGGCCTGGCGCTGCTGGCACGTATTCGTGACGAGTTGGCTGACAGCATCATCGTCGAGCAGTTTCCCAAGCTCGAGGGCCGGCAGATGATCATGATGATCGCGCCGGGCAAGCGCAAAGCCGGTGGGGCTAAGGCGGCAGCGCCTGCCGAGGCGGTGGCGGTGGCGGACAAGGCCTGAGGGCCGCGTCCTGGGATTTGAAATCAGCCCGGTCGGTGGGTCGCCGGCGGGGTGGATGGGGCAGGGGTGAGAGCCGCTGCCCACGTTGCGGGAGTGATCCTGCGGCAAACAGGCGCAGCCTCAGGGCGGCGACCTGAACAAGTGGCTCGGGGCCTACAAGTTCTGCGAAAAGGTTCGCAGCGCCTCGCGAGCACAAATGAAAAGGAGCATGCAGATGCCCAAAATGAAGACCAAGAGCAGCGCGAAAAAGCGGTTTCGCGTTCGTCCCGGTGGCACCGTCAAACGCGGTCAAGCCTTCAAGCGTCACATCCTGACCAAGAAGACCACCAAGAACAAACGTCACCTGCGTGGTGCAGTGGCTGTCCATGAGACCAATATGGGTCACATGGCGCAGATGCTGCCGGGCATGGGTATTTGATTCAGACGAACAAGGAGTAAAACATGCCTCGCGTCAAACGTGGTGTTACAGCCCGTGCTCGTCACAAAAAAGTTCTCGCCCTGGCCAAGGGCTTTCGCGGTCGCCGCGGCAATGTCTTTCGCGTCGCCAAACAGGCGGTGATGAAGGCCGGCCAGTATGCCTACCGGGATCGTCGCAACAAGAAACGTGTGTTCCGCCAGCTCTGGATCGCGCGTATCAACGCCGCCAGCCGCTCCTTTGGCCTGACCTACAGTCAGTTCGCCAATGGCCTGAAAAAGGCAGGCATCGAGATCGACCGCAAAGTGCTCTCCGATTTGGCCATTCATGACAGCGCTGCTTTTGGCGCCATCGTGGACAAGGTCAAGAGCTCGCTGGCGGCCTGACATCGTGCAAGCACGTCCCGGCCTGTGAAGCGGGCTGGGCGTTGCATGCGAAAGCGGGTCGGGGCTTGCAAAGGCTCTGGCCCTTTTTCATGGGCCTGCGCGCAGCAGGCCTCATTCTTTTGTTTTCGTGCCAATCACCATGAGCGATGAATCGGTCCTCGAAGAATGGGTCAGCCAGGCCCGCAGCAGTTTTGAGGCAACCCTCAGCCCTGCTGAGCTGGAAAATGCCAAGGCGCTTTACCTGGGCAAGTCCGGTCGTCTGACCGAGCTCATGAAGGGCCTGTCGGCCCTGAGTGTGGAAGAAAAAAAATCGCGCGGTGCGGCCATCAACCAGGCCAAGCAGGCGATCGAGCAGGCCCTGCTGGAGCGGCGCCAGGCGCTGGCCCAGGCTGAGCTCGATGCCCAGCTCAGGGCTGAGGCGCTCGATGTGAGCCTGCCCGGTCGCCAGCGCGCGAGCGGGGGCGGCTTGCACCCGGTGTCGCTCACGCTCGAGCGCATTGAGGCCATTTTTGGCTCCATGGGTTTTGATGTGGCGCAAGGGCCGGAGATCGAGACCGACTGGTTCAACTTCACCGCGCTCAACACCCCCGAAGACCATCCGGCACGCTCGATGCACGACACCTTCTATGTCGAAGGCGGCAGCGAGCAGGCGCCCAACCTGCTGCGCACCCACACCAGCCCGATGCAAATTCGCTATGCGGTGCAGCACGTCAAAAAGCACCGTGCGCTGCTCGAGCGTGGTGCGCTCATGCCCGAAATTCGCGTGATCGCGCCGGGCCGAACCTACCGGGTCGACAGCGACGCCACGCACTCGCCCATGTTCCATCAGTGCGAGGGGTTGTGGATCGGCGAGAACGTGAGCTTCAAGGACCTGAAGGTCGTCTTCACCGATTTTTGTCGCACCTTCTTTGAAAGCCATGACCTGGTGCTGCGCTTTCGGCCCAGTTTCTTTCCCTTTACCGAGCCCAGCGCCGAGATCGACATCCAGTTTTCCAGCGGCCCGCTGGCTGGGCGCTGGCTCGAGGTGGCCGGCTCCGGCCAGGTTCATCCCAATGTGGTGCGCAACATGGGGCTCGACCCCGAGCGCTACATCGGGTTTGCCTTTGGCATGGGGCCAGACCGCCTGACCATGCTGCGCTACGGCGTCAATGACCTGCGCATGTTTTTCGACGGCGATCTTCGCTTTCTGTCGCAGTTCAGATAAGCCGCCCATCCCTCAGCCCACGCTCAAGACAAGACGCCATGCAATTTCCCGAGTCCTGGTTGCGTCATTTTTGCAATCCACCGATTTCCACCGAAGAGTTGGCCCACACGCTGACCATGGGTGGGCTCGAGGTCGAGGAGCTGCGCCCGGTTGCGCCCGCGTTCTCGCGTGTGGTGGTCGGTGAAATCCGTGACGTCTCGCCCCACCCCAATGCCGACAAACTGCGGGTGTGCCAAGTCGATGTAGGGCAGGGCGCCTTGCTGGCCATCGTCTGCGGCGCGCCCAATGCGCGCTCCGGCATCCGCGTGCCCTGTGCCTTGGTGGGCGCCCAGTTGCCCCCGAGCGAGGACGGCCAGCCCTTTGCCATCAAGGTGGGCAAGCTGCGTGGCGTGGAGAGCCACGGCATGCTGTGCTCGGCGCGCGAGCTCAAGCTCTCCGACGACCACGGCGGCCTGCTTGAGTTGGCTGCCGATGCGCCCATCGGCCAGGACATCCGCGATCACCTGCGGCTCGATGACACCCTGATCACGCTCAAGCTCACGCCCAATCTGGCCCATTGCCTCAGTGTCTTCGGCGTGGCCCGGGAACTGTCGGCTCTGACCGGTGCGCCGCTGCGAGCGCCGCAGTTCAAGGCTTCTCGGGTCGATGACGACAGCCGCCTGCCGGTGCGGGTCGAGGCGCCCGATTTGTGCGGCCGCTTCTCGGGCCGCGTCATCCGCGGCGTCAACACCCGGGCGCAGACGCCAGCCTGGATGGTCGAGCGCCTGCAGCGCTGCGGCCAGCGCCCGGTCAGCCCGCTGGTCGACATTTCCAACTATGTGATGTTCGAGCTCGGTCGGCCCTCGCACATCTTTGACCTCGACAAAATCCAAGGGGGCCTGCAGGTGCGCTGGGCCCGTGCCGCAGAGACGCTCAAGCTGCTCAACGGCAGCACCATCACGCTCGACGAAAAAGTGGGCGTGATTGCAGACGACCATCAGGTCGAGTCGTTGGCGGGCATCATGGGCGGCGACGCCACCGCGGTGAGCGATGAGACGCGCAACATCTATGTCGAGGCCGCTTTTTGGTGGCCCCGCGCGATTGCAGGACGCTCGCGGCGTTTTAATTTTTCCACCGACGCGGGCCACCGCTTCGAGCGCGGCGTTGATCCGGCCACCACGGCCGAGCATATCGAGCGCATCACCGAGTTGGTGCTTGACATTTGCGGCGGCGAGCAGACCCGATGTGGCCCGATCGACGACACGCAGGTCAACATGCCCCCGCCCAAGCCGGTGAGCTTGCGTGTGGCGCGCGCGAGCAAAGTCATCGGCATGCCCTTGAGCCAGGAGCAGTGCGCGCAGGCCTTGCGCCGGCTGGGTCTTTCGGTCAGCGAGGGCCAGGGGGTGCTGACGGTCACGCCGCCGAGTTACCGCTTTGACCTGCAGATTGAAGAAGACCTGATTGAGGAAGTGGTGCGCCTGATCGGCTACGACGCCCTGCCCGAGTCGCCGCCGCAAGCGCCCATCAGCGCCCGGCTGCGCCCCGAGTCCGAGCGCGGCGCCTATGCGGTGCGCCGCAGCCTGGCCGCCCTGGGCTACCAGGAGACCATCAATTTCAGTTTTGTGCAAGAGCGCTGGGAGCACGAGCTGGCGGGCAACACGCAGCCGGTGCGTCTGCTCAACCCCATCGCCAGCCAGATGAGCGTGATGCGCTCCTCGCTGATCGGCTCCTTGCTGCAAGTGCTCAAGTTCAATCAGGACCGCAAGACCAGCCGGGTCAGGGTGTTCGAGATCGGTCGCGTGTTCCTGCGCGATCCCGCTGTGGCCGGCAGCGACACCACCGTGGCAGGCTTTGCGCAGCCCATGCGCGTGGCCGGCCTGGCCTGCGGCCCGCTCGATCCCCTGGGCTGGGCGCAGACCAGCCGGTCGGTCGATTTTTTCGATGTCAAGGGTGATTTGCAGGCGCTGCTGGCACCGCTGGAGGCGGTGTTTGAGCCGGTGGCGCATCCTGCCCTCCATCCCGGACGCAGCGCAAGCATTGTGATGGCCGGTCGCCCCGTGGGCGTACTGGGGCAGTTGCATCCGCGCTGGCGGCAATCGTATGAGCTGTCGCAGGCGCCAGTCCTGTTTGAGCTGGACCTTGACGCGGTGTTGGCGCGTACCGTGCCGGCCTTTGCCGGGCTCAGCCGCCAGCAGCCGGTCGAGCGCGATATCGCGGTGATCGTGGCCGAAGCCACCACCCACGCCGAGCTCATGGCCCACATCCACGCCGCGCCCACTGCAGGGCTGTTGCGATCGGCCACCTTGTTCGATGTCTACCGCCCCGAGGCCGCCGCTGGCGGCTTGGCCCTGGGCGAGAAAAGCCTGGCGGTGCGGCTGGTGCTCGGTGACGATCAGGCCACGCTGACCGACGAGCAAATCGATGCAGCCGTGCGCGCGGTCATCGAGCGGCTGCAGTTGGCCCTTGGGGCCCGTTTGCGAGCCTGATCGGCCCCTGGTTGCCCGTGCACAGCCTTTGACTTCCACGCCCTTTCAATTGGAGCGCCCCATGCAACTGAGCGTTGAGAGCCTGGAGACCCCGGCGCTGACCAAAGCCCATCTGGCCGACCTGCTGTTCGAGCAAATCGGCCTGAACAAGCGCGAATCGAAGGACATGGTGGAAGCGTTTTTCGAGCTCATCTCTGACTGCCTGGTGGACGGCCAGGACATCAAGATTTCGAGCTTTGGCAATTTCCACATCCGCACCAAGGCGCCGCGCCCCGGCCGCAATCCGCGCACGGGGCAGGCGGTCCCCATCGGGGCCCGGCGCGTGGTCACCTTTCACGCCAGCCACAAGCTCAAAGAGCAGATCCAGGATGCCGGCTGAGTGACCGCTGACTTTGGCGTCGTGCTCACCTTAGCGCGCGCGTTCAAAAAATATTTCCGCTCAGGCAATTGCATCGCATCTGAAGTTGCAGTAGATTCCTACTCCCTTCGAGGCCGCTTCGATGCAACTGGACAAAGTCCTTCCCCCCATCCCCGCCAAGCGCTACTTCACCATTGGTGAAGTCGGCGAGCTGTGCGGCGTCAAGCCGCATGTGCTGCGGTATTGGGAGCAGGAGTTCACGCAGCTCAAGCCCATGAAGCGCAGGGGCAACCGGCGGTACTACCAGCACCATGAGGTGCTGATGATCCGGCGGATCCGAGACCTGCTCTACGAACAGGGCTTTACCATCAGCGGCGCGCGCAACAAATTGCAGGAGCTGGTGCAGGCCGAGCGCGATCGCCGCCGTCTGGGCCAGTCCCTCATCGAGGGCGTGGAGCTTTCCTTGCACGACAGCGCATCGGCGCCCTTGGCCGATGACAGCTTTGATGCGGTGGAGGCGAGCTTTGCCGCCATGTCCTTCGAGGGTATCGAGCTCATGCGCCGCGAGTTGTTCGAAATCCGCAACCTGCTCAGCGCCGAGCCGCAACTGGCTTACTAAAGCGCGCTGTACTGCGCTCCATCGTGCTCCAGCATTGCCCTATCGCGCGTGTGCGCCCGCGGCCAAACGGGCACCTGCGTGGTGCGAGGCCATCGCCTTCATCCGGGAAGGCTATAATCTTGCTCTTCGGTGTGTGGCGCAGCCTGGTAGCGCACTTGCATGGGGTGCAAGGGGTCGAAGGTTCGAATCCTTTCACACCGACCAAATTCTTTGTGGCGTCCGTAACCCGGGTCCCTAAGCCGCTGCGGGCATTTGTGGCCCTTCAGGCGGCCAGCCTCAAGCCGGCCCGCAAGCGCTCTTGCGGGCTTTTTTATGGTCTGTTTCCGGGGGCTCCTTCCCCGCGTTTCATTGGGCCAACCGCGCCTTCAGTTCGGTCATAATGCTCATCAGTGAGCCGCTGTGCGCGGCTTGATGTGCACGTTTCACCTCACCAAAGTCTTCTTGACGGCTCGATGGCTTGGTGCCGGTGCCAGTGCTATTTGCTAGTTGCCAGTCGGCTTGAGCTCACCATGACTGTTTTTCGCATGCTGCCAGACAAGCGGAGATTGTCTTGGGCCCTGGCCTTGTCGCTGGCCGCCGCAACGGCGCAGGCCGCGGGCATGGTCGATCTGCTCAATCTGGCCTTCGACAGCAACCCCTCGCTGCAAAGCCAGGCCAATTTGGTGCGCGCTTCGCAGGCCGACGTCAAGGGCGCCAACTGGCAGTTCTATCCCACCCCGTCGGTCTCGGTCGAGCAAGTCAGCGCCTCCAATCAAGACACGTCCTACAACAAGGACAGCCGCGTCATCACCTTTCGCCTGCAGCAGCCCTTGTGGACGGCTGGTCGCCTGACGGCTGGGGTGGGGCGGGCCGAGGCGGCCACCGCGGCCGCGGCTGCCCAGATGGAAGAAACGCGCCTGCAACTGGCGCTGCGCACCATACAGGCCTGGGGCGAATGGCGCGCCGGTCAGCAAAAGCTGCTCGCCCTGCGCGAGAGCGTGCAGACCCATCAGCGTCTGGTGGCCCTGATCCAGCGGCGGGTCGAGGGCGGGGTCTCGGCGGTGGCTGACGAGGTCATGGCGCAAGGCCGGCTCGAGCAAACCCGCTCCGAGCTGGCGCTGGCGCAGGCGCAGCAGGTCTCGGCGCTGGCACGGCTCGAGCAGCTGACCGGCCAGCGCATTGAGGGCGCCCAGCTCGAAGGCCTGGACATTGGCCCGGTCGAGCCGATCGAGCCGCTCGAGCCCCTGCTCGAGCGCGCCTGGCGCAACAGCCCGACCTCGCTCAAGCTGGAGGCACAGATCCGTCAGCAAGAGATGGACGTGCAGATCCGAAAGGCTCAGCTCATGCCGGAGGTCTATGCGCGGGCCGAGCATCAACAAGGCAGCTTCAGCGCCTCCGGGTCGAACTCGGCCAACCGCTTTTTCATCGGCTTGTCGGCCACCCCGGGCGCGGGCTTGTCGGCCGTCTCTGGCGTCGATGCCGCCAATGCCCGCTTGCAAGCCTTGCAAGGCGATGTGGAGTCGGCGCGCCGCAGCCTCAACGAGCAGATCAGTCTGGAGCATGTGTCGGCGCGCAGCCAGCAGCAGCGGCGCGTCAGTTTGGTGGCGGGCCTGCGCTCGATTCAGGCCATGGTCGCTTCTTGGGACCGACAGTTTCTGGCCGGCCGAAAGACCTGGGTCGAAGTGATGAACGCGGCGCGCGAACTGGCCCAGGCGCAGACCACCCTGGCCGAAGTCGACGCCGGGTATGTGACGGCGACTTGGCGACTGGCGGTGCTCTCCGAGGGGGTTGCGGCCATCGTCTCGGGCCTGGGTACCCCCCTTCAACCCACCGGCCAGCAGTAAGGCGCAGCCCCTCATGAACATCTTGTTTCCCCTGCTGATGCGGCTGGCCCAGGTCCAGTCCGAAGCGGTTGACCGGCTGGCCTTGCAGGCCGCCCTCGAAAAAATCGACTCCGACGCTGCGGGGTCGCAGGCCCAGAGCGCTCGCCAAACCGTCGACGACTTGCTGCGCTCTTTGCAGCTGCCCTCGGCACGCTGGCTGCGCTCGTCCTCGATCGATCCGTCTGCCTGCCCCTGCCTGATTCACCGCCCCGATCAGGGTTGGGCCTTGCTGCGCGGGCGCACCGCGCAAAACGAGTGGCTGACCGAGACCTATGACCCGGCCACCAACCGCTGGATCGAAACGCCTTTGCATGCCCTGAGCGACTGGACGGTGGCCAAGCTCAAGCTGGCCCGTCCTTACGATGCCGCTGGCAGCGAGGTCTACAAGCTCATACGGCGCGAGATCTTCGCGCCCAAGCGAATTTGGTTCGAAGGCGTGCTCGCCGGCTTCATGATCAATCTGATTGCACTGGCCACCTCGTTTTACAGCATGCAGGTGTACGACCGCGTGGTGCCCACCGGTGCCAGCCAGACGCTGTGGGTGCTCACCAGCGGGGTGCTGCTGGCCGTGTTGTTCGAGACCCTGGCCAAGCTGGCTCGCTCGCGGCTGTTTGAACAGCTGGTCGATCAGGTCGACCAGAAACTGGCGCGCGAGGTCTACAGCCGCTTTCTGGCGATCCGGCTTGACCAGTTGCCGCGCAGCGTGGGCACGCTGGCCTCGCAGCTCAGGGGCTACGAGAGCGTGCGCAGTTTCCTGACCGCGATGACCTCGCACCTGATGATCGATGTGCCGTTCGCCCTGCTGTTTTTGCTGGTGATCGCCTGGATCGGTGGCTGGCTGGCCGCCATCCCCCTGGTCTTTTTCTGCCTGGCACTGAGCTTGGGCCTGGTTTTGCGCAACCGTGTCGATGGCCTGAGCAAGAAGGCCCAGGCGGCCAGCAATTTCAAGACCGGCTTGCTGGTCGAAACCATCGAGGGCGCCGAGACCATCAAATCGGGCCAAAGCGGCTGGCGCATGCTCTCGCGCTGGATCGGCACCACCGACGAGGCCCGTAGCGTTGAGCAGGAGATGCGCCGGGTCAGCGAGTACGCCCAGTTTTTCGCCGCCGCCATGCAGCAGATCTCTTACGTGCTGATGGTGGCCATTGGCGCCCTGCAGATTTCCCGCGGCGAGCTGACCATGGGCGGTCTGATCGCCTGCTCCATCTTGTCGGGCCGCGTGCTGGGCCCTGTGGCCGCGCTGCCTGACCGTCTGGTGCAGTGGGCCAACACCCGCTCGGCTTTGCAGGGGCTCGACCGCATTTGGACTCTGCAGGACGACCACCACGGCCAGGAGCAAGCCATCTTGCCGCAGACGGTCAAAGGGCACTACGCTTTCGAGAAGGTGACGGCCAGCTATGGCCAGGGGCAGGCGCTGTCGATTGCAGAGCTGCAGATCCGGCCAGGCGAGAAGGTCGGCGTGCTCGGCCCCGTCGGGGCTGGCAAGACCACGTTCTTGCGCCTGCTCAGCGGCATGTACAAGCCGCAGGCGGGCATCGTCAAGATGGATGGGCTCGATCTGGCGCACATCTCCAAGCCGGTGCTGGCCGAGCGCGTGGGCTATTTGCAGCAGGAGGGCCGCCTGTTTGCTGGCACCTTGCGTGAGAACTTGATCCTGGGTCTGATCGATCCGGGCGATGAGGTCATTTTGGAGGCGGCCCGCACCACTGGTTTGATGCAGTCCGTCATTGCAGCGCATCCGCAGGGTCTGCAGCAGGCCATCGCCGAGGGCGGCAGCGGCTTGTCCTCGGGTCAGCGCCAGCTGGTCAATTTGACCCGGGTGTTTCTGCGCCGCCCGCGCATCTGGCTGCTCGATGAGCCCACCGCCTCCATGGACGGTGCGCTGGAGCAGCACATCATCGGCGCGCTGGCCAAGGCCATGCAGGTCGAAGACGTGCTGGTGGTGGTGACGCACAAGCCCGAGCTGCTGCGCCTGGTCAACCGCATCATCGTGATCGCCAACCATCAGATCGTCATGGATGGACCCAGGGATGCGGTGCTGCAGCGCCTGAGTGCCGGGCGCAACCCCGGCGCGCCAACCGGGGCGGCACCGGCCCCCAATGCACAAGGAGTTGCGGCATGAGCGAGCGTATGTCGGGGCCCCGCCTGTCGCTGATTGCGGTGCTGGCGACCATGTTTGTGGTTTTTCTGGCCTGGGCCGCCTGGTTTGAGATCGACCAGACGGTGCGCGCGCAAGGCTCGGTCATCACCAGTGCCCGCACCCAGATCATCCAGGCCGCAGACGGCGGCGTGCTGTCTGAAATCCTGGTCCAAGAGGGACAGGAAGTCAAAGCGGGGCAGAAGCTGGCGATGCTGGAGAAAGACCGCAGCAACGCCGCCTATGAAGAAAGCCGCTCCAAGGTGGCGGCGCTGCAGGCCGGACTGATCCGCGCGCGCGCCGAATCGACCGAGACCAAGCCAGTCTTCCCGGCCTCGGTGCGCGCTTATCCCGAGTTTGTGGCGGCGCAGGAGCGGCTCTTCGCGCAAAAACGCGAAAGCCTCAACGATGCCACGAGCGCGCTCGAAGATGCGCTCAAGCTCGCGCGTGAAGAACTGGTGATGAACCAGTCCTTGCTCAAGTCCGGTGACGTCAGCCGCATTGAGGTGATGCGGGCGTTGCGCCAGGTCAGCGATCTGGAGGCGCGCCTGAGCGAGACGCGCAACAAGTACGCACAAGAGGCGCGCCAAGAGGTGACGCGGCTGGAAGATGAGTTGTCCTCTCAGCGCTACAAACTCGATGAGAGGCGCAGCGTGCTCGAGCACACCGACCTGATCGCGCCGGTGGCTGGCATCGTCAAATACCTGCGCGTCAACACCGTCGGGGGTGTCTTGCGGGCCGGCGACGAGCTGATGCAGATCTCGCCGACTGAAAGCGACATGGTCATCGAGGCCAAGATCAACCCGGTCGATATCGGTCAGCTCGAGCTGGGCCTGCCGGTTCAAGTCAAGCTCGATGCCTTTGATTTTTCTGTCTACGGCATGCTCACTGGCAAACTGACCTACCTGAGCTCCGACACCCTGGTCGAGCAAGGCGCCAACGGGCAGTCCATGAGTTACTACCGCGCCCATGTCCGCATCGACGCGAGCCAGGCCAACGCCATGCTCGCGCGCGTGCCGCTCAAGCCGGGCATGACCTCGACGATTGACATCAAGACCCGCACCCGCAGCGTGCTGCGCTACCTGCTCAAGCCGGTGATCAGAACGTTTTCAGGCGCGCTCAACGAGCGTTGAGCATTCATCTCTCAAAAGGCTTGTGCATGCATATTGGTATCTTGGAAGACGATCCCACCTTGGCCCGGCATCTGGCCCAGGTGGTGGAGTCGGCGGGCCACAGCACCGCCGTCTTCAACACCGCCCGCGCATTCTTGTCTGCGCTGGCCCGGCACACCTTTGATCTGCTGGTGTTTGACTGGAAGTTGCCCGATCAGGATGGCATCAAGGTTCTCAAGCAGCTGCGCAGCTCGTTTCAGAGCGAAACGCCGGTGATTTTTCTGACGGCGGTACACGACGAGCAAGCCATCGTCACCGCCCTGGAAGCCGGCGCCGAGGACTACTGCGTCAAGCCGCTGCGGCCGGCCGAATTTCTCGCTCGCATCGCCGCCTTGCAGCGACGCATCTACCCAGTGCGCCAGAGCACAGGGCCGCAAACTTACCACGGCTACACCTTCGATCTGGTCGAGCGTGAAATCACCTGGGCCGGTGGCAAGGCGCAGTTCTCCGGCAAGGAGTTCGAGCTGGCCCGATTCCTGTTTGAAAACGCCGACCGCTCCCTGGCGCGCGAGCGTCTGATGCAGGAGGTGTGGGGCCGCGAGGACGATCCTTTTTCGCGCACCCTTGATGTGCACATCTCGCGCATCCGCTCGCGCCTCGGACTCAATGGCATGTCGAGTTTGCGTTTGCGCTCGGTGCATGGGTTCGGTTACCAGCTCATCACTTACGCCGCCGCGGGGCAGGACGACTGAGGCCGGGCGCGCCGGCCGGGTCTTGAGCGATCGAGCGTGTCCGAGCCCACCGACTCCGACGTTGACCGTGCGACCCGGTCGGCTGTGCGTTCGTCTGAGCGCACATCCGGGGGCACATCCGGGCGCACATCCGGACGCTTTTCTGAGCGTCGGCGCGACCTGCCCGAGTTGGCGATCACGCTGCTCGCAGGGCTGCTGCTGCTGGCCGTGCTGGTCTGGACGCCCGCTGGCAACGCGGTGGGCAAGCGCATCTACGACCAGCTGAGCATCTGGATCGGTTTTCAGCCCTCCCCCGACGTGGTGTTGGTGGCCATCGACGAGCGCACCCGGCTGGCACTGGGCGGATGGCCGATCTCGCGGCGCCACTTTGCCACGCTGATGGAGCGCCTGCTACAAGAAGACCAGGCGCCGCGAGCCCTGGGCCTGGATCTGCTGTTTACCAACACGGTGCCGGCCGATGAGCCGCTGGCCGAGCAGATGGCCCGACTCCCGGTGGTGTTGCCCAAGGTCATGTCGCAGCCCTTGCCGCTGATGCAGGCGCCCTCGGCTGGCCAGGCCTGGCAGTGGACACCGCCGGCGCTCGAGCGCGCGGCGCGCGGCAGCGGTCATATTCATGTCCGCTTCGAAAGCGACGGCATCATTCGCGGTGTGCAGACACGGCTGGCCGACCAGGCCCACTTTTCGATTGCCATGCTCGAGGCGGCCGGCCTGCTCAAATCAAACCCCCTGCCGGCGAGCGATTACCTGCGCTTTCCCATGGTTGATCCGGCGGTGGGTTTTCGCACCTACTCCCTGATTGACCTGCTCGATCCGAGCCAGCCCCTGCCGCCCTTGCGCGACACATTGCTCTTTCTGGGCGTGACCGACCCGGTGCTCGGCGATCAGCATGCCACCATCTATTCGGGCTCTGCCACGGCGGCAACCCCGGGCGTGGCCATCTTGGCCAGTGTCGCCAATGCCCACCTGACCGGGCGCTGGGTGCGGGTGGTCTCCGATGGCGCGGTGATGGGCTGGAGCAGCCTGGTCTTGCTCTCGGTGTTGGCCACCAGTGTGTTTTGGCGGACCAGTCGCATGCGACTGCTGATCTATGCGCTGGCGCTGGGCTTGCCCCTGGGCGCCACCGTGGCCATGCTCGGCTGGGGCTGGTGGTTTGACTTTGCCCCGCTTTGGTTGACCTTGCTGGTGCTCACCTTGGTGTGGATCTGGCGCCGCCTTGATGGCAATTTGCGCTACATGCACCGCAAGTCGCGCGAGCTGCGGGCTCTGCCCTCGGGCCGCCTGGCCACGGGCCCGCTTGGCGGAGAAATGGCCCGGGTTGAGCAGGCCCTGGACCAGGCGATCGATTCGCAGGGCCATCAGCTCAACTTGTTGGCGCAGGCCATCGAGCACCTGCCCGAGGCGCTCGCCTTGATCGACGCCCAGGGGCAAGTGCTGCAGCTCAATGCCCGTATGTCCGAGCTGGGCTCGGGCCGCTTGGATCAGAGTCCGACCCTGGGGCAGCTGGCGCTCGATCTGGGTCTGCCCGCATCGAGCTGGGCAGAGCTGACCAATCTGGCCGAGCGCACCGAAGAGAGCCTGTCCGTCAAGAGCCCAAGCGGCAGCCGAGAGGTCTACCTCAAGACCAGCACCTTCAACACCAGTCAGGCGCGCGGCCTGCGCCTGCTCACCCTGGTCGACGTCACCGAGCTCAAGCAGTCGCAGGCCCAGCGCGATCAGGCGCTGCGTTTTTTGTCGCACGACATGCGAACGCCCGTGGCCTCGATTCTGGCCGTCAGCCAGCAGATGAAGGTTATCGGCCAAGGCCACGAACCGTGGCTTGCCGAGGTGGGGCGTGTGACCGGCCACGCCGATCAGCTGATGCAGTTAATGGACGGCTTTTTGTTCGAAAGCCGCGCTCACAGCGAGCAATGGGCCCTGAGTGAGCGCCTGATGGACGACTTGCTCGAAGATGCGATTGCCCAGGTGCGCGACCTGGCCCGCGCGCGCGACATGCGCATCGAGGTGCAAAGCGGCGAGCACTTCTTCTTCGTCCAGGTTTCGACCATGCTCATCGTTCGGGCGTTCATGAACCTGCTGCTCAATGCCGTCAAGTACGGCCAGCCCGGCACAACGGTGGACATCTCCATGGTGTTGGCCTCAAGCGGCGCCGAGGTCGATGTGGTGATGCGCAACCGGGTGGCGCACGACAGGGCCGGCATCGACGAGACCATCATCACCCAGGGCTTTGGTCTTGGGCTCGATTTCGTGCGCACCGTCGTGCGCCGCCATCAAGGCCAGTTGATCACCACCATCGACCAAGCCGGCGGCGATGCGCAGGTGTGTGTCAGGCTGCCGTGCTCGGTCGAGCCGGCCTGACCGAGCAGGCGCTTGAGCAGGCCCCGGGATTGCTGGCGTTTCAGGGCTGGCGCTGCGCCAGTGTGGCTGCGGCCTGCGCGTCGGCCCGTGCAGAGGCCGGCGGGTTTGATGGTTCAAGGGCTGGCGGCAAGCTGGCCAGCCGCACACTCTCGTCACTGGTCACGATGCCCAGGCTTTGCGCCGACTTGTGACGGTAGACGGTGCATTCATCGGCGCTGGACTGGGCCGATGGACAGTGCCGGGGATGGCGTTGCCCTGCATGGGCGCTGGCCTCGTCGGCGACCACCAGAAACCCTGAGGGGTCCTTCATCTTGTAAATCGCCCGCTCAATCACCTCGGCATCGAAGCGCGCCCCCATGCGGTGCCGGTAATAGTCGAGCATCAGGGGCGCGGCGGCGGTGCTGAACTGGCCCGTGCGGCTGTTGTAGGGACCATGGATGCCGATCACGCTGGGCCGACCTGCGCCATCTTGGGCAAACTGGCGTTGCTCACCGGCCATGAAGATCAGCGAGCAAGCCGACATGCAGGGCCCCCAAGCCACGGTGGTGATGCGCAGCGCTTCCAGCCAGCGCGCGATTCGAAGGCTGGTGATCAAGGCGCCGCCAGGCGAGTTCACCAAAATCAGGCGGCGCACGGGCTCGCTTTGGTGGGCGGCCTGCAGGGCCAGTTCATCGCCCTGGACGATGACGCCGCTGGCATAAAGATCACCGCCGTCGCGGTGCAGGCTCAGGCCATGGGCGGCGCCACTGAGGGCCAGAGTGAGCAGCAGCAGAAATTGGCGCAGGCAGGTCAGGCGGGTCATTTGTTAACTCCATATGTTTAACAATTTAGAATAATTATTCACCCTTTAGTTGTATCTTTCAACTACAAAAATTGACTTTTGTAATTATTTGTTATATAAAAAAGCGATCATTCAGATGCCCATAATTACTACTTATTATTTAATCTATAAAATTTTGATTTCTCTTGCATTTGTGGACGTTCTTGGATGGCCCGTCATCGCCAGGAGCGGCCTTTAGCCGCGAGGAGCTTGCTGTCGCGGCAGGACGTGGCGGGCTGTTCCCTCGTCATTGCAAGGCGCGCAGCGCCGTGGCAATCCAGGTTGTTGTGCGGGGGGGCGATGGATTGCTTCGTTCCTCGCAATGACAGTCCGGGGGTTCAATGACAGTCCGCCCGTCATTGCGAGGCGTTGCCTTTCGCCACGAGGAGCTTGCTGTCGTGGCGGGGCGTGGCGATCGATTGGTTGAGTCGATGGCGCAGCGTCGACAATCGGGTGATGCAGATCCAGCACTTGCTGTTTTCACAGGGTTTCGGAACGCGCCGCATCTGCGCCGGGCTGGTCGAGCAAGGCTTGGTAGAAGTCGAGGGGCAATGGGTGACCGACCCTGCGCACACCGTGGTGGCGCAGGGCTTGCGGTTTCGGGTTCAGGGTGTGCCCTGGCTCTACCAAGAGCGCGCTTACTTGATGCTCAACAAGCCGGCCGGCTACGAGTGCTCGCACCGGCCCGGCGCTTGGCCGAGCGTCTACACCCTGCTTGCGCCGCCGCTGCGCCAGCGCGGGGAGGGTGCCGTGCCGGGCGTGCAGGCTGTTGGCCGGCTCGACCAGGACACCACCGGTTTGCTGTTGCTCTCTGACGACGGTCGCTTCATCCACCGGATGACCTCGCCACGCCACCATGTGCCCAAGGTCTACGAGCTTGAGCTGCGCGACCCGCCCACGCCGCAGCAGGTCAGCCGGCTGCTGGCGGGCGTGGCGATCGAGCGGGCCAGCGAGCCGGTGCGTGCGGCTGCGTGTTCCATCACAGGCGAGCGGGCCATGCAATTGACGCTGACCGAGGGCAAGTACCATCAGGTCAAGCGCATGCTGGCGGCGGTGGGCAACCCGGTTGAGCGTCTGCACCGCTCGCGCATTGGTGCGCTCGAGCTGCCTGGCGATCTGGCGCCCGGCCAGTGGCGCTGGTTGCAGGCCGATGATCTGCAGGCCTTGGGATGAGGCCCGGCGCTGCCTAGCGCGCAGCCGCCGCAAGCACTCGCCCTGATGCAGCCTATGTTTTTTTCTTTGACGACAATCACGCCATGTTGGAAGTGACCCGCAGATCCTGGCTGGCCCTGGCCGCTTTGCCCTTGAGTGGCGTGCAGGCGCAGACGGTGCCGCAAGCGCCCGCTGGAGGGCAGATCCAGAGCGCCTTGCCCATCTTTGTGCTCAATTCGCTCGATGGCAACGTCAGTGTGATCGATCCCGTGAGCTGGAGCGAGGTGCGGCGCATCCCGACCGGCAAGGAGCCGCATCACCTCTACCTCACGCCCGATGAGAAGTCACTGATCGTGGCCAATGCGGCCTCGGATTCGCTGACCTTTATCGATCCGCGCACGGCGCAGGTGCAGCGCACCTTGCGCGACATCCTCGATCCCTACCACCTGCGGTTCTCGCCAGACATGAAGTGGTTTGTCACCGCTGCCAACCGGCTCGACCATGTCGATCTGTACCGTTGGGACGGGACGAACCCGACCTTGGCGCGCCGCATTCCCACGGGCAAAACCCCCAGCCACTTGTGGATCGACAGCCGCAGTACCACGGTGTACGTGACGATGCAAGACAGCGACGAGCTGGTGGCCATCGACCTGGGCACGCAGGCCATCAAGTGGCGCGTGAAAACGGGGGACATGCCCGCCGACGTCTACGGCCTGCCGGGCGACAAGCATCTGCTGGTGGCGCTGACCGGCAGCGATGCGGTCGAGGTTTTCGACGTGTCCGCGCCGGTGGCGGTGAAGATGGGACACATCCGCACCGCCGCCGGTGCCCATGCCTTTCGCGCGCTCGGTGACGGCCGGCATGTGCTGGTGAGCAACCGGGTGCACAACAGTGTCAGCGTGATCGATCTGCAGACCTTGCAGGTGGTGCGGCAATTTGCCGTGCCCTCCGGCCCTGACTGCTTGGAGGTGTCGCGCGATGGCAAAACGCTGTACGTGACCTCGCGCTGGGCTGCGAGGCTGTCGGTGGTCGATCTGGTCGCCGGCCGGCTTGTGCGGCAAGTGCGCGTGGGGCGCAGCCCCCATGGTGTCTGGACCCTGGACCATGCTGCGCGCTGACCGCCTGCGCCGCATGGCCGAGCGCTTGATGGCGGCGCTGCTCCTGCTTGCGCCTTGGCCTGCAGCGGCCTCTTGCGCAGCGCCGCAGGAGACGGTGTACCTGACGTTCGATACCGGCCACATGGGGGTGGCGCCGTTGATCGCTGAGGTCCTGCGCAAGCACGCCGTGCCCGTCACGTTTTTTGGCGCCCATGAGCGCACCCAAAGCGGGGACGGCAGCTTGGGCGATGCCTGGGCCCCTTGGTGGCGCGATCGGGCCGGCGAGGGCCATGCCTTCGCTTCGCACACCCATGACCATGCTTACTGGCTGGCCGACCTGCCCTCGCGCGAGGGCCAGCCGCACTTTCGCATTCGACCCTCGGCCGGCCCTCTGGCAGGCCAGACGCTGCAGTGGAGCGCTGCACAGTACTGTCAGGAGCTCGACCGTGCCAGCCGGCGCCTGCAGCAAATCACCGGCCAAGTGCCTCTGCCGCTGTTTCGCGCCCCCGGTGGCAAGACCTCGGCGGCACTCGTGCAGGCCGCGCGTGCTTGCGGCTACCTGCATGTGGGCTGGGCGGCGGCCGGTTTTTTGGGCGACGAGCTGCCCAGCGATCGTTATCCCAATCAGCGCCTGCTGGAGCAGGCGCTGCGCAACATCCGCGGCGGCGACGTGCTGGTGGCGCATCTGGGCATTTGGTCGCGGCAGGACCCTTGGGCACCGGCGGTGCTCGAGCCGCTCATTGTTGGACTCAAGCGCCGCGGCCTGTGCTTTGCCACCTTGCGCGAGCACCCCCAGATGCGCCAGTGGATCGATGCTGAGGGCGGGGCGCTGCTGCACAAGCGGCTGCAGGGGGCGCGGTCATGATCGAGACGGTCTGGCAGGCGGGCGCGCAGGCTTTTGCCAGCGCCCAGCAGCTGCTGTTTGAGCCGCTGGTGCCGCTGCTGCATGCGATTGGCCTGGGGTATGTGCTCGAGGACGCCTACGCCGCCTGCGGCTGGTTCTTGCTGGGCCTGATGCAGGTGGCGGTGATGCTGCTGGTGCTGCTGCCGCTTGAGCGCTTGCGCCCACTGGAGCCGATCACCGATCGGGCTGCGGTGCGCACGGACATCGTCTACACCCTGATCCACCGGCTGGGCCTGTTTCGCCTGGCCCTGTTTTTCGCGCTCGATCCGCTCTTCAACAGCCTGTTTGGCCATCTGCGCGCCCAGGGCATGCCGACCTGGCACTTGGACCAGCTTTGGCCCGGCGTGAGCGATCTGGCGCTGGTGAGCTTTCTGATCTATCTGGTGGTCTTCGATTTCCTGGCGTACTGGATACACCGGGGCCAGCACCGCTGGTCCTGGTGGTGGCAGTTGCATGCGCTTCACCACTCGCAGCGCCAGCTCACCCTGTGGAGCGACAACCGCAACCATTTGCTTGACGATGTGCTGCTGGACTGCCTCTTGGTGGTGGCGGCCCAGCTCATCGGCATGGCCCCAGAGCAGTTCATGGTGCTCGTTGCCCTGACGCAGCTTAGCGAGAGCCTGCAGCATGCCAACGTGCGCATGCCCTGTGCTCCCCTGATCGAGCGCCTGTGGATCACGCCGCGCTTTCACCGCGTCCACCACGGCATCGAGTCGGGCGAGCACAATTACGGCGTGCTGCTGCCGTGGTGGGACATGCTCTTTGGCACCGCGCGCTTTGACCTGAGCGCCGGCCCCACGGGCCTGATGGACCAGATCACGGCCCGCCGCGATTACGGCTGCGGCCTGTGGGCTCAGCAATGGCTGGGGCTCAAGCGGCTTTTGCGAAGGGCATGAGGACGATGGGCGCGGTCATTGATGCATTCTGGCGCGCGGCGGCCTACTGCCTGCACCCGCGGGTGATCGCGCTGTCTTTTTTGCCCCTGCTCATCACCATCGCCGCCGCGCTCGGGCTGGGCTACTTTTTCTGGGACGAGGCGGTCGACGGGCTGCGCCAGCAGCTCGAAACCTGGGCCTGGGTCCACCTTCTCTACAGCGGCTTGCAGACCATCGGGCTAGGCGGCCTGCGCTCGGTGATGGCGCCTGCCATGCTGCTGTTCTTGTGCATCCCCTTCATCATCATGGCCTGCTTGTTGATGGTGGCCTTTTTCATGACCCCTGCCATGGTCTCGCTGGTGGGCGAGCGGCGCTTTGCGCAGCTCGAGCGCAAGAAGGGCGCTTCTCTGGTGGCCAGCATCCTGTGGTCCCTGGGCTCAACCTTGGCCGCCTGTGTGGCCCTGGTGCTGTCGCTGCCGCTTTGGCTCGTGCCGCCGCTGGTGCTCATCTTGCCGCCCCTGATTTGGGGCTGGCTGAGCTACCGGGTGATGGCTTTTGACTGCCTGGCCGACCATGCCAGCGCGCAGGAGCGTCAGCTCATCTTGCACGAACGTCGCGTGCCCCTGTTGTTCATGGGCCTGTTCACCGGCTACCTTGGCGCCTTGCCCAGCGTGCTGTGGGCCTCGGGTGCGATGTTCATTGCCATGGCGCCGGTGCTCTTGCCCCTGGCCATCTGGATCTACACCCTGATCTTCGCTTTTTCCTCGCTGTGGTTTTCGCATTACTGCCTGGCCGTGCTTGAGCAGTCGCGCGTCGCCGCCGCCCAGGCCGCTGCCCGGCCGGCTTTTGAGATCGGCTCGCAGCTCGAGCCTGCAACTGGGAGGGGGGGCGATGAGGTCGGGCCAGCGCCGCAGGCGCCCCAGTGATATCGTCGCTCACCCGAGCCCTCGAGGCGCCGCCGTTTGACCCGCTCCGCACCCCACCATGTCCCCCACCTTCACCCTCCTCATCCTCGGCGACGAAATCCTCTCGGGCAAGCGTGCCGACAAGCACATGGCCCGGGCCATCGAGATCCTCGCCGCGCGCGGTTTGTCTTTGGCCCAAGTGCAATATGCGGGCGACGATCCGGTGCGCATCACCGCCTTGCTCAGCGGCGCCTTTGCGGCGGCGCGCGAGCGCGGTGAGGTCATGTTTTCTTGTGGCGGCATTGGCGCCACGCCGGACGATCACACGCGCCAGTGCGCGGCGCGAGCCCTGGGGGTGGAGTTGGCCCTGCACCCGCAGGCCAAGGCCCTGATCGTTGAGCGCATGCACGACATGGCGCGCGAGCAGGGCGTGGTCGCCGACCCCGATCGCCCCGAGAACCTGCACCGCCTCAACATGGGCATGTTCCCGGCCGGCTGCGACATCGTCCCCAACCCGTACAACAAGATCCCAGGCTTTAGCTGCTGGGCCGGCTCCGGGGCAGTGCATTTCCTGCCGGGCTTTCCGGTCATGGCCTGGCCGATGATGGAGTGGGTGCTCGATACCCACTACCGCGAGCACCACCGTCAGCACAGCCAGGTCGAGAAGTCGGTCATTGTCCTGGAGGGCATGGAGGGCGTGCTCACCCCCTTGATGCAGGCCATCGAGGCGGACCACCCTGAGGTCAAGGTTTTCAGCCTGCCCAGCGTGGACCATCCGCAGTACGGACGCCACATCGAATTGGGCGTCAAAGGGCCGGCTGAGGCGGTCGATCGGGCTTATCCTGACTTGCTGGCTGGCCTCAAGCCTTTTGGCTTGAAGTTGGGCCCTGAGTTGGTGCGATAGATTGCACTGTATTGGTGCATTAGATTTGTGAATTGCGCCGTTTAGGTGCGTGCGGCGGATGTTATGGGTCGGTCCTTTGTGACTGGGGTGCCTCAAGGGTGTCCGGGTCAAGGCACAATGCTGGGTTTCGCGGGGTCCTGGCCGTTGGCCGCTTTTGGCACAGAAACTGCATCGGGTCCCCTCCAGAAACTTTCTCAACCCCACCCATCCAGTACAGGAGAGCATTGATGGCCAAGACCGTCGCAGACGTGATGAACATGGTGAAAGAGAACGACGTCAAGTTCGTCGACTTTCGCTTCACCGATACCCGTGGCAAGGAGCAGCACGTCACGGTGCCCGTGTCCGCTTTCAGCGAAGACAAGTTCACCTCGGGCCACGCCTTTGACGGCTCGTCGATCGCCGGCTGGAAAGGCATCGAAGCGTCGGACATGCAACTCATGCCCGATGCCAACACCGCCAACATCGACCCCTTCTTTGAAGAGACCACCTTGTTCCTGCAGTGCGATGTGGTCGAGCCCAGCGACGGCAAGGCCTACGACCGCGATCCGCGCTCGATTGCCAAGCGTGCAGAGGCCTACCTCAAGGCTTCGGGCATTGGTGACACCGCCTATTTTGGCCCCGAGCCCGAGTTCTTTATTTTTGACGGCGTGCGCTGGAGCAACGAGCCGGGCAATGTGATGTTTGCCATCGACGAGTACGAGGCGCCCTGGAACAGCGGCAAGCAGCTCGAAGGCGGCAACCGCGGCCACCGTCCCACGGTCAAGGGCGGTTACTTCCCCGTGCCTCCGGTCGACAGCACCCAAGACATGCGCGCCGAGATGTCGCTCATTCTCGAGTCGCTGGGCATTCCGGTCGAAGTGTTCCACCACGAAGTCGCCGGCGCCGGCCAAAACGAGATCGGCACCAAGTTCAGCACGCTGGTCGAGCGCGCCGACTGGACGCAGGTGCTCAAGTATGTGGTCTGGAACGTGGCCAATGCCTACGGCAAGACGGCCACCTTCATGCCCAAGCCCTACGCCGGTGACAACGGCTCGGGCATGCACGTGCACCAGTCGATCTGGAAAGACGGCAAGAACCTGTTCGCGGGTGACGGCTACGCTGGCCTGAGCGACTTTGCGCTGTACTACATCGGCGGCATCATCAAGCATGCCCGTGCGCTCAACGCCATCACCAACCCCGGCACCAACAGCTACAAGCGTCTGGTGCCCGGCTTTGAGGCACCGGTCAAGCTGGCCTACAGCTCGCGCAACCGCTCGGCCTCGATCCGCATCCCGTTCGTGGCCAACCCCAAGGGCCGCCGTATCGAGGCGCGCTTCCCCGATCCTTCGGCCAACCCCTATCTGTGCTTCTCGGCGCTGATGATGGCCGGTCTCGATGGTGTCGAGAACAAGATCCATCCGGGCGAGGCCGCCACCAAAGACCTCTACCACCTGCCGCCGGAAGAGGACAAGCTGGTGCCCACCGTGTGCCACAGCCTCGATCAGGCGCTCGACTACCTCGACAAAGACCGCTCCTTCCTGACCAAGGGTGGCGTGTTCACCGACTCCATGCTCGATGCCTACATCGAGCTCAAGATGGGCGAGGTCACGCGCTTTCGCATGGCACCGCACCCGGTCGAGTACGACATGTATTACTCGCTCTGATGCGCCGGCCTTCGGGCTGCGAGAAAAAGACGGCTGCGGCCGTCTTTTTTTTGCGCTGCGCGCAGCACGATGGTTGTGCAAGCGCTGCATCGCCGCGGGGGCGCGGCTCCCACAGGCTAGCGCCCAGGCCGAGCCCTGTGCCCTTACCTTGATTGGGTCAAAATAGGCAGCGTGAGCACCTCTTCAACCCATCCCACCCGCTTCCAGGCCTTTGACCTGCTGGCCACCCTTGTAGCGGTGGTGCGCACCGATGGGGTGGTGATCTTTGCCAACTCGGCCCTTGAAGATGCGCTGGGCACCTCGCGCCGCATGATCGAAGGCGCGCCCTTGTCCGACTGTTTCACCGAGCCGGTCATCATGCAAGGCGCGCTCGAGGGGGCGGGCAGCAACGAGTTTGCGGCCTTGCGCTACGACGCCTGGCTCAAGCGCAGCAATGCCGATCACTTGCCGGTGCATGTGGTGGTGGCCCAATCCGATGTGCCCGGTCAGGCCATTGTTGAGCTGCTGCCGCTGGAGCAGCAGGCCAAGCAAGACCGTGAAGAGCGCCTGATGGAGCGTGCGCAGGCCAACAAGGAGCTCATCCGCAACCTGGCCCATGAAATCAAAAACCCGCTCGGCGGCATCCGAGGCGCGGCGCAGCTGCTGCAGATGGAGATCGATTCGCGCGAGCTGATCGAGTACACCCAGGTCATCATTCACGAAGCCGACCGCTTGCAGTCTCTGGTCGACCGTCTGCTCGCGCCGCACCGGCGGCCGCACCAAGTCGGGGATGTGAACATTCACGAGGTCTGCGAAAGGGTGCGCTCGCTCATCTTGGCCGAGTTCCCCAAGGGCCTGCGCCTGTCACGCGACTACGACACCTCCATCCCCGAGTTCCGCGGCGACCGCGAGCAGCTGATTCAAGCGGTGCTCAACATCGCCCACAACGCCGCGCAGGCCCTGGCCGAAAGGGTGGCCGCGGGTGATGCGCAGATCACGCTGCGCACGCGCATTGCTCGGCAGGTCACCTTCGGCAAAAGGCGCTATCGCCTGGCACTGGAATTGCATGTCATTGACAACGGACCGGGCGTGCCCGATTCGATCAAGGAGCGCATCTTCTACCCCCTGGTGACAGGGCGAGACGGCGGCTCTGGCCTGGGGCTGACGCTGGCGCAAAATTTTGTCCAGCAGCATCACGGCCTGATCGAATGCGACAGCGTTCCCGGCCGCACGGACTTCAAGGTGCTCATACCGCTGCCTTGAGTCATCGGCGTTTGGCGACAAGGTCTAAAGAGGGGCAGACAAGCATGAAACCGATCTGGATTGTTGATGATGACCAGTCCATCCGGTTCGTCCTGGAAAAGGCCTTGCTGCGTGAGGGTCTGGCCACGCGCAGCTTCACCAGCCCCAAGGAATTGCTCAGCGCGCTCGATGTCGCTGGTGAGGACGACGGCCCCCAGGTGCTGGTCAGCGACATCCGCATGCCTGGCGGCTCGGGGCTCGATCTGCTCGAGAAGGTCAAGGTGCGCCTGCCCGGCTTGCCGGTGATCATCATGACGGCGTTTTCTGATCTCGACAGCGCCGTGTCGGCCTTTCAGGGCGGCGCCTTCGAGTACCTGCCCAAGCCCTTCGATTTGCCCAAGGCGGTCGAGCTCATCCGCCGCGCGGTGCAGGAGAGCCAGCGCGAGCAGGTGGCAGAAGACCGCATGAGCGAGACGCCCGAAATGCTCGGCCAGGCGCCGGCCATGCAAGATGTGTTTCGAGCTATTGGTCGGCTCTCCCAGAGCAATGTGACCGTGATGATCACCGGCGAGTCTGGCTCGGGCAAGGAGCTGGTGGCGCGCGCCCTGCACAAGCACTCGACGCGGGCCAATGGCCCCTTCATTGCGATCAACACCGCCGCCATCCCGAAGGAGTTGCTCGAGTCCGAACTGTTCGGCCATGAGCGCGGTGCGTTTACCGGTGCGCAGAGCATGCGCCGAGGCCGCTTCGAGCAGGCCGAGGGCGGCACGCTGTTTCTCGACGAGATCGGCGACATGCCTTTTGACCTGCAGACGCGGCTGCTGCGGGTGCTCTCCGATGGGCACTTTTACCGCGTCGGCGGCCACAGCGCGATCAAGGCCCATGTTCGGGTGATTGCGGCCACGCACCAAGACCTGGAGCGCCGGGTCAAAGATGGCGTGTTTCGCGAAGACCTGTTCCATCGGCTCAACGTCATTCGCCTGCGCCTGCCTGCGCTGCGCGAGCGCGGCGAAGACGTGCCCGCCCTGACTCGGCATTTTTTGCAGCAAAGCGCCAAGCAGCTCGGGGTCGAGCCCAAGCGCATTGCCGATGCCGCGCTGGCCCAATTGGCTCAGTTCGAGTTTCCCGGCAACGTGCGTCAGCTCGAAAACATCTGCCACTGGCTCACCGTGATGGCCCCGGCCCAGGTGATCGAGGTCAAGGACCTGCCGCCGGAGGTGCTGGCCAGTCGCTGGGCGCGTGAGTCTGCCCCCGCATCTGCAGGCAGCAGCGAGCCGATTGTGATCCCCGCGGCCCATGCGCCCCTGCTCGATATCGACCGGTCCGCCCCGTCGCCCGCTGCGGCCACCAGTGGCTCGGCCTGGTCGGCCTTGGCGGCTGTGGGCAGCGCTTGGGAGACGGGTCTGGAGGCCGAAGCGTTGTCACTGCTGGCGGCGGGCAACACCGATGTGTGGGATGTGCTGAGCAAGCGTTTTGAATCCAAGCTGATCCAGACCGCCCTGACCAACACCCGGGGCCGGCGCATCGAAGCGGCGATGAAACTGGGCATCGGCCGCAACACCATCACCCGCAAGATCCAGGAGCTCGGGCTCGAGTAAGCCCGCCCAAGCGAATCGACTTTTCACTGTAGGAGCGCCGCCCTCGGCGCGATAGGGCCTGCAATCTGGCACCGCATCGCCGCTGTGGATGCCGTGCGCCGCCTTGAAAAATCAGGCGCTGCTGGGCGCGCGATCGGCCAGCTCGACGATCACCGGGGCATGATCGCTGGGCCGTTCGTTCTTGCGGGGCTGGCGGTCTATCGTGCAGGCGATGACCTGCTCGCGCAGCGATTGGCTCACCAGAATGTGGTCGATGCGCAGACCCTTGTTGCGCCGAAAAGCCATTTCGCGGTAGTCCCACCAGGAGTAGCTTTTTTCGGGCTGCTCAAACAGCCGAAAGGCATCGACCAAGCCCAGTGCCAGCAAGCCCGCAAAAGCCTCACGTTCCTCGGTGGTGTGGTGTATGGTTTCCTTGAGTCCCTGTGGATCGTGGGTGTCGCGGTCGTCGGCGGTGATGTTGAAGTCGCCCACCAGCACCAGCGGCAGCGTCTGCGCGACTTCGGTGGCCAGGTGCTGGTGCAGGCCCTGGAGCCAGTGCATCTTGTAGGCAAATTTTTCGCTGCCGGGCTCCTGGCCGTTGACGAAGTAGCCATTGACCAAGCGAAGCTCGGCACCGGGCGCATGCACCGTCACCGTGAGCAGCCGCGCTTGCTCGTCCGTCAAGCCCTGGATATTGCGCAGCACGTGGCTCAAGGGGTGGCGGCTGATCACCGCCACGCCGTTGTAGGTTTTTTGGCCGAACACGGCGCAATGGCCATAGCCGGCCTGCTCCAGCGCTTGCAGCGGAAACTTGTCGTCGGTGAGTTTGAGCTCTTGCAGGCACAGCACATCGACTCGGTTGTTGGCCAGCCAGTCAAGCACCTGGGGCAGGCGGATCGAGAGCGAATTGACGTTCCAGGTGGCGATCTTCAAGTGGGGCTCCGGTGCTGTGCTGTGGTGGGGTGGGGCCAGGCCGGTTCAGGGGCCAGGTCGCGCCAGGTGGCGATCGAATGCGGCGCAAAATTCGGCCGGCACTTCAAAGTGCGGCAGGGCGCCAGTCTGAAAAACGTGCGTGAGCCAGTTGGACCGCCCTTGCAGCAGCGCTTTTTGCCGGTAGTCGGTGAAGTCGCCCCGCACCCCGTGACACATCCACACCGGCAACGCCAGACCTTCGTAAAGGTTCAAGATGTCTTTGCTAAACAGCGCACCACACAGAAAGCTCAGCGGCGCGTGTTCGGCGCCGTCACTGCGCGCAGCGCGCACTGCCTCCTCAAACATGAGCTCGTCGATCTGCTTACGCCCCCAGGTCTTGCGCAGAAAGAAACGGATCACGCCGGGCCGGGTCAGGGCCCGGTAAATGCCTGGACTCAAGGCGGTCAAAAGCCGGTGCAGTGCGGGCACTTCGGCGGTGCTGCCCGGCGCGCCGCGCCGCTCGGCCCGCCCGCTCAGGCCGGTGGGGCTGACCAGCGCCAGGCTGCGGTAGTCGGCCGGCCTTTCATGGGCCGCACGGGCTAAAAATTCGCACGACAGCGACAGCGCCAAGGCATCGACCTGGGCCCCGGCGCACTGCGCGCGGATTTGCCGGGTCGCTGCATGCAGCGCGTCGGTCATCTTGCGCGCGGTGTAGAGCTCGGCGCGCCGCGCCGATGCGCCAAATCCGGGCAGATCCATCGAAAACACGGTTCGACTGCCCGCGCAGTGCTCATGCAAGGGCCGCACCTCGGCCGCTGATGCCGCTGCATTGACGCTGTGCACGAGCAGCAGGGGAGGGCCCTGGCCGGCCCAGTGCAGGGCCACCGGCCCGCAGGCGGTCTCAACCTGCACGGTCTGCCCCGACAGGCGCGGTGTAAAAGCCGGGGCATCGGGTGGGTAGGGCATGGTGTGCTGATCATAGCGACAGCCCCGCTTGGCCCGTGCGACCGCGTTGGTGGCGCCCGTAGCGCGCGTCCGAGCGATATCCATGACTAATGCAGTCGGATATCGCGGCGGTGCTAGCATCTCGAACGTTTTCCATAACTCTTAGAGGACTCTCATGAAATCAGCAAACCGCCGTGTCTTTATGATGCAAGTGGCCCTTGGTGGCTCCGCCCTGACGGCTGCCGCCGCCGCGTCGGCCCAAGCCATGGTCAGCGAAAAGGATGCACAGGCTGTCAGCCTCGGTTATGCCGCCGACACGACCAAGGTCGACGCCAAGAAGTTCCCCAAGCACGCTGCCGCGCAGAAGTGCAGCAACTGCCAGCTCTATACCGGCGCTGCCAACTCCAAGTCGGGCCCCTGCTCGATCTTCCCGGGCAAGCAGGTTGCAGCCAACGGCTGGTGCTCGGCCTATGTCAAGAAGGCCTGACCGGCCTGCCAGCGCCCCCTACCGGGCGCAGGCGAGAAAAAGCCCGCCGAGCGCGGGTTTTTTCACGTCTGGGCCTCATCTGCGCTTGGCTCGGGCGACCTTTGCGCCCGGGCTTGGTGCGCGGGGCGCTCCTCGGACACAATGAAGCCATGTCACATCCCCTTGCTCAAAGCGTCGACGGCTTGCTTGCAGCCCTGATGCAGGCCGGCTATTTTGCCGATCGCCGCCTGGCCACGGCCGTCTTCCTGGCGCTGCGCCTGGGCCGACCCCTGCTGCTTGAGGGTGAGCCGGGCGTGGGCAAGACCGAGCTGGCCAAGGCCCTGGCCCTGGCCTTGCAGCGCAGCTTGATCCGGCTGCAGTGCTACGACGGCCTGGAGCAGCGCGAGGCTTTGTACGAATGGAATTACGCGGCGCAGTTGCTGCACATGCGGGCGGCCGAGGGACGGGCTCAGGCCGTCGATCTTGAGCGCGAGGTCTACACCGACGCCTACCTGATCCGCCGGCCCTTGCTTCAGGCTCTGCAAGCGCCCGAGCCCGGCGCGGTGCTGCTCATCGACGAGGTCGATCGCGCCGACGAGCCTTTCGAGGCCTTTTTGCTCGAGTACCTCGGTGAGTACCAGGTCAGCATTCCTGAGCTGGGGACGGTCAGGGCGCAGGTGGCGCCGGTGACCATCCTGACCAGCAACCGCACGCGCGAACTCAACGACGCGGTCAAGCGCCGATGCCTCTATCACTGGCTTGATTACCCTGAACGCGAACGTGAACTGGCCATCGTGCGGGCCCAGGTGCCGCAGGCCAGCGAGGCGCTGAGCGCGCAAGTGGCCTTCTTTGTCGGCAAGCTCAGGCAGGCGCCCTTCAAAGATGCGTTTGCACGCGCCCCGGGCATCGCTGAGAGTGTTGAATGGGCCAAGGCCCTGGTTGCGCTGGACACCCTGTCCATCGACCCCGAGGTGGCCAGCGACACGGCCGGCATCTTGTTCAAGCAGCGTGAAGACGTGGCGGCCCTGACGGCCGACCTGGCCGGCGAGGTTTTGCAAGCGCAAGATGCTGCATGAGGGCAGGGCTGGCTCAAAGGGCGGGCCTGTTGCTGCCCTGTGGGAGCGCCGCCTCGGCGCGATGGGGCTTCAGATCGAGCGCCCTATCGCCGCGAGGGCGCGGCTCCTACAAGGGGCGCGGGGGCTATTGCCGGGAAGGCTTGCGATGCGGGCGTTGCCAGGGGTGACTGACCATGCGCCTGGGTGACGCGCGCACTGGCCGGCTGGCGGGCAATCTGGCGGCTTTTGGTCGGGCGCTGCGGCGCGCTGGCTTGCCGATCGATGCCAGCCGGATTGCGCTGGCGCAGCAGGCGGCCTTGTTGATTGACCTCGATCGGCGCGACGATCTGGCCGCCGCCTTGGAGGCCACCCTGGTCAGCCGCGAGCAGGACCGAGCTGTCTTCGGCGAGCTCTTCGAGGCTTTCTTTCGCGATCCTAAACTCGCACACAAGCTGCTCGCGCAGCTGCTGCCCACATCAGAGGGGCGGGCCGAGCCCGATCGGCGGCGCGCCCGGGTGCGCGATGCCTTGCGAGCGCCCCCGGCGCCCACACCGTTGGCCGCGCCGAAGGCGAAAGACCAAGAGTACGAGTTCGATGCGACCATGACGGCCAGTGACCTGCAGCGCCTGCAGCACGCCGACTTCAACACCTTGACGGCGCAGGAGTACGCGCTGGTCGAGCGCCTGGCGCGTGAAACCCGTCTGGTCATGCCCGAGTTGCCAGCGCGGCGCACGCGACCGGGCTGGCGTGGACCGCGGCCGCATTGGCCCGGTGTGATGCGCCGGGCCGCGCGCACCGGTGGTGAGCTGCTCGAGCTGCCCCGCTTGCAGCGCCGTCGCACCCCTTTGCCACTGATGGTGCTGATCGATGTTTCGGGCTCGATGGAGCGCTACACCCGCATGCTGCTGGCGTTTTTGCACGCCGCGACCCGGCCGCACCGCCAGCGCGATGTGATGGCCTTTGGCATGAACCTGACCGACCTGCGCAGCGCCTTTGCGCTGGCCGACACCGATGCCATGCTCGAGCAGACCAATCAGCTCATCCGCGACTACGCCGGCGGCACGCGGCTGGGCGAGAGCCTGGCGCAGCTCAAGCGTCATCATGGCCGGCGGCTGATCGGCCGGCGCACCGTGGTGCTCTTGATCACCGATGGGCTTGACACCGGCGAGCCGGCTCTGCTCAACGAGCAGTTGCAGTGGCTGCGCTTGCACAGCCGGCGCCTGCTCTGGCTCAACCCGCTGATGCGGTTTGATGGCTATGCGCCCCTGGCGCGTGGCGCTGCGGCCCTGCACGCGCAGGCCCATGCCATGCTGGCGGTGCACAACCTGAGCCGGCTGCAAGAACTCGCCTCTGGCCTGGCTCGGCTGCTGCGCGCCTGAGTGGGGCCATCGCGATCTGTAGCAAAATCAAGCTTCGTCTCTTCGACCCCCGCACAGCCGCAAGGAAAGCCCTTTATGGACATGCAAGCCACCCGCTCTTTGGGCGTGACACAGCAACAAGCCTGGCAGGCGCTCAACGACCCCGAGGTGCTCAAGCTGTGCATCCCCGGCTGCGACAAAGTCGAGGCCACGGCCGAGCATGAATACGACATCGGCATGGCGCTGCGCATTGGCCCGGTGTCGGCCAAGTTCAAGGGCCATATCGTGCTGAGTGACATCGTGCCGCCAGCGAGCTACCGCATTTCATTTGAAGGCCAGGGCGGGCCGGCCGGTTTTGGCAAGGGCAACGCGCAGGTGCAGCTCACGCCCACGGCGGCCGGCTGCGAGCTGGCCTACACCGTCAACGCCTCGGTCGGCGGCAAGGTCGCACAGCTCGGGCAGCGCCTGATCGACGGCGCCGCCAAGTCCCTGGCCGAAGATTTTTTCAAGCGCTTTGACGACGAGATGCAGCGCCGCCACGGGTCGGCCCCGGCTGCACCGTCAGCCGCGGCCCCGGTGGCCGCGGCGTCATCCTCGGTTTTGCTGCCCGCGGTGCTCGCCGGTGCGGGCGGCGCGGCGGTCATGGTGGTGGTGCTGGGCCTGATCTGGCTTGCGCGCTGATCTGAGCCGATTGCTGCACCATGGAAAACCTCGATGTGATGGTCTTGCGCACGCTGCGCGACTGGCGGGCGCAGGGCAAGCGCGCGCTCATGGCCACCGTGGTGCGCACCTGGGGCTCGTCGCCTCGGCCGGTGGGCTCCATCATGGCCTTGTGCGAAGACGGCTCGGTGGTCGGCTCGGTCTCGGGCGGCTGCATCGAAGACGATTTGATCTATCAGTACACCCAGGCCTACCGGGGCGCGCAAGCCGATGACGACGGTCGCGCCATTCCGGTGGGGGCGCCGCGCTTCATCAAGTATGGCGTCAGTGCCGACGAGGCCCACCGCTTTGGCTTGCCCTGTGGCGGCACGCTCGAGCTGCTGCTCGAGTTCGATCCGCTCACCGAGTCTTTGGCGCAGTTGGTGCAGGCGCTCGAATCGGGCCGCCTGATGCAGCGCTCGGTGCGCCTGTCCGATGGGGCGGTCACCCTCCTGCCGGCCGCGACGCCGGCCGAGCTGACCCTGGGTGAGCACGAGCTGGTCAACACCTTTGGCCCCGAGTACCGCATGCTGCTCATTGGCGCCGGCCAGCTCACCGAGTACCTGGCCACCATGGCCCTGTTCTCCGGCTTTGCGGTCACCGTTTGCGATCCGCGCGAAGAGTACCGGGGTGCCTGGTCGGTGGCGGGTGTGCAGCTGACGTCAGACATGCCCGACGATGTGGTGACGGCTTTTCGGGCCGACCGGCGCAGCTGCGTGATCGCGCTCACGCACGATCCCAAGCTCGACGACCTGGCCCTGCTCGAAGCCCTCAACACCGACGCGTTTTATGTCGGTGCGATTGGCTCGCGCCGCAACAACGATGCGCGCCATCAGCGCATGACCGAACACTTTGATCTGCACGCCGAGCAACTGGCGCGCTTGCGCGGGCCGATCGGCATCTACATTGGCAGCAAGACGCCGGCCGAGATCGCAGTCAGCGTCATGGCCGAGGTGCTGGCCGTTAAAAATGGTGTGGCCTTGCCGCGCGACCTGCAAGTGGCCCAAGCCAAGAACGACCGCGCGGTGCAGCACAACGATCCCGGCGTGCTGGTGTGTGGCGTGCCGCGTGCCGCCTGAGCTTAGGCGCTGTGCCCTTTTAGCCCCAGAACCAGCCCACGGTCTTGAGGCCCAGCCAGGTCGCAAGCAGCGAGCCGGCCACATGCAGCAGCGCGGTCGTCAAGGCCAGAAGCGGGCGGCCTTGGGTGAGAAAGCCAACGACCTCGGCCGAAAACGCTGAAAATGTGGTCAACCCGCCCAGAAAGCCGGTGACCAGCAGCAGCTTCCAGACCGGGTCGAGTTCGGGCAGGGCCTGGAAGACGCCCAGCGCCACGCCGATCAGATAGCCACCCACCAAGTTGGCTGCCAGCGTGCCCCAGGGCAGGAGGGCGCTGGGGCTGCTCAGCCACAGGCCCAGTTGCCAGCGCGCCAGTGCGCCGACAGCGGCGCCCAGGCTGACCGCCAGCACGCCAAGCAAGGGCTGCTGCATCACGCCGCTACCGGGGCACGCCCATGAGCGCGTTGGGCACGCTGGTGACGATCTGTGGGAACAGCGTGATCAGCGCAATGGCCACCAGCATGCAAGCAAAAAACGGCAGGGTGACGCGAGCGATGCGGTTGCTGTCCACGCCCGTCATGTTCTGCAGCACAAAAAGGTTGAAGCCCACGGGCGGCGTGATCTCGGCGATCTCGATCAGCAAGATGATGAAGATACCAAACCACACCAGGTCAAAGCCCGCTTTTTGAATGAGCGGCAGCACCACGGCGCTGGTCAGCACGATCATGGAGATGCCATCGAGTGCCGTGCCCAAAATCAGGTAGACCACCACCAAGATGGCGATCAGCCCATAAGGCGACAAATTGAGCGAGGCCACAAACTCGGCCAGTTCGCGCGGAATGCCGGTAAAGGCCATCGTCTTGGTCAGGAAGGCGGCGCCGGCCAGGATGAACATGATCATGCAACTGACGCGGGTGGCACCGGCCAGCGCATCCCAGAAGTTGCGCCAGTTCAGGCTGCCGCCGGCCGCTGCAATGGCCAGTGAGCCGACCACGCCCCAGGCTGCGCATTCAGTGGCCGTGGCGATCCCGGCCACCAGCACCCAGACGATGAACACGATCAGCAGCGCGCACGGGATCAGGCTGCCCGAGCGGCGCAACTTGTTCCACAGCGTGGTGGGCGGCTCTGCCGCCGGTACCTGCTCGGGATGGCGCAGGCTCCACCAGCCGATGTAGAGCGAGAACAGGCCCATGAGCAGCAGCCCGGGCAAGAAGCCGGCCAGGAACAGCCGGATCACACTGGCGTCGGCGGCAACCGCGTACACCACCATCGTGATGGACGGTGGAATCAGGATGCCCAGACCGCCCGCAGCAGCCAGCGAACCCAGGGCGAGGTCGCGGTTGTAGCCCCGGCGCTCGAGCTCGGGCAGCGCCACTTTGGCGATCGTGGCGCAGGTGGCGGCCGACGAGCCCGAGACCGAGCCGAAGATGCCGCAGCCCAGCACCGTGGTGTGCATCAGCCGCCCGGGCACGCGTGAGAGCCATGGCGACAGGCCGTCGAACATCTGCTCAGAAAGGCGCGTGCGGTAGAGAATTTCGCCCATCCAGATGAACATGGGCAGGGCGGCCAGCTCCCAGCTCGCGGCGGTTTCCCAGAAGGCCGAGAACAGATTCTTGCCCGGCAGCGTGTTGGTAAAGAAGGCCTGGCCCACCCAGCCCACGATGGCCAGGGTCATGGCAATCCAGACCCCACCGCTGAGCATGAGCAGCATCAGAAAGAGCAGCAACGCACCGATTTCAAGCAGGCCCATGCGTGCTCACAGTTCTTCAGAAAAATCGCCGCGCGCGTGGCGCTCTTCCACCCGTGCCACATAGCTGGGCTTGGCGCCACGAAGAACCGTCACCAGTTCGTCGATCACCGCCACCAGGAACAGCAGCGCGCCCACCACAAAGCTCATCTGCGGGATCCAGATCGGGATGGGCACCATATTGCCCGCGATGTCGTTGAACTCCCAGCTCTCCAGGGTAAAGCGCGCCGCCCACCAGGCCAGGTAGCCGATGGCCGCGGTGGCCACTGCCAGCGACAGCAACTCCAGGCTGCGGCGCACCGGCGCCGGCACCGCCTCGATCAGCAGGGTCACGCGCACGAAGTCGCCGTTGCGAAAGCTGTAGGCCATGCCCAAGAAGGCGGCAGCGGCGCACAGCCATGCCACCACGTCGTTGACCCAGGACACTCGCCACTGCATCAGCCGGCCCACCGAGGCCCCCACCATCAGCAGCAAGATGGCCAGCACGCACAGCGCCGCCAGTGCACCGCCGAGGCGGTACAGGCCATCAAGAAAGCGGCGCATGGGTGCTCCGGGCCATCAGGCAGGCAGGGCGGTCTGGATTTAGCGGCGGTAGGCGTCGAGCAGGGCCTTGCCCTCGGCGCCGGCGCGGTCCAGCCACTCCTTGAGGATGGTGTCGCCCACTCGTCGCATATCGGCCCTGAGCTGGGCCGAAGGGGGCAGCACTTCCATGCCGTTTTTCTTGAGAATAGCCAGGGTATCGTCGTTGACCTTGCGCGATTCGGTCCAGCCGCGGGCCTCGGCGGCGGCGGCCGCTTTCATCACGGCCTCCTGCGTGGGCTTGTCGAGCGCGTCAAAGGCGCGCTTGTTGACGATGACGGCGTTCTTGGGCAGCCAAGCCTGCACGTCGTAGTAGTACTTGAGATGCTCGAACAGCTTGCTGTCCACGCCGGTGGCGCCCGAGGTCATGTTGGCCTCCACCACACCCGTGGCCAGGGCCTGGGCGAGTTCGGCGGCCTGCACGGTCACGGGCTGGGCGCCCACCAGTTCGCCGATGCGGGCGGTGGTGGGGCTGTAGGCGCGCCACTTGCTGCCCTTGAGGTCGGCCACGCTATTGAGTGGCTTTTTGCTGTAGATGCCCTGGGGCGGCCAGGCCACCGAATACAAAAGCATCATGCCTTGTTCGCCCAGCTTTTTCTCCATCAGCGGCTTTTGCGCCCGGTAGAGCTTCATGGACTCGTCGTAGCTGTCGGCCAGGAAGGGCAGGCCGTCAGCGGCGTAGATCGCCCACTCGTTGCTGAAGTTGGCCAGCAAAATTTCGCCGGCTTGCGCCTGCCCGCCTTGCACAGCGCGCTTGATCTCGGGGGCCTTGAACAGCGAGGCATTGGGGTGCACCGTGATCTTGAGCTTGCCGCCAGTGGCTTTGTCGACATCGGCTGCGAACTGAATCAGGTTGACCGAGTGGAAGTTGGTGGCCGGGTAGGCGGCGGGCAAATCCCATTTGGTTTGGGCTTGCGCTGCTGCGGCAAAGAGCAGGGCGCTGCCCGTCAGGGCGATGGAGAAAAGACGACGTTTCATGGGCAAACTCCTTGGGGTGGGTGAGGTCCGGGCAGTGGAGCGCGTCGGTGGCGGTCCGTGCAAACTTGAAGGGCTCAAGCTGCACTGTAGGGGCGTTTGTCGACCAGGGGATCCGTATTTTCCCTAAACATCAACAATTTGTTGGTAATTTGTCGATGTTATCGGTAGACTGCGAAGGAGATCCCACTGCACGCACCATGTCCCGCAAGTCCGTTCCTGATCGACCTGTCGCCAGGGCTGTGCCCGCCAAGCCGATTGTGTCTTCGGCTCATCTGGTCTCGCCCGACAGCGCTCAAATGAGCGAATTCGAGTTCGGACTCATCGTGGCCGGTAACGCCTTTCACCGTTGGGTGGTTCACTGCATGTCGGCGGCCGGTTTGAAGGACCTGACACCACTGGACGTGCTGGTGCTGCACCATGTGACGCACCGGGCCCGCGACAAGCGGCTGGCCGACATCTGCTTCATCATGAACATCGAAGACACCCATTTGGTCAACTACGCCCTCAAGAAGCTGCAAAGCCTGGGCGTGGTGGCCTCGAGCAAGCACGGCAAGGAGGTCACCTATGCGGCCACCGAAGCCGGCCGTCAGCATGTCGAGCGCTATCGCGTGATCCGTGAGGACTGCCTGATCGCTGCGCTCAAGGCCGACGACGGGCTCAATCGCGACATCGGTGAGCTGGCCCGGCTGCTGCGGGTGCTTTCGGGCATGTACGACCAGGCCGCCCGTGCGGCCGCCTCTCTGTGAGCAACGCGATGGATACAAGCACCGCAACAACAGACACGCGCTGGCAGTTCTGGATCGACCGCGGCGGCACCTTCACCGATATCGTGGCCCGCCGATCTGACGGCGCCTTGCTCACCCACAAGCTGCTCAGCGACAACCCCGAGCAGTACCGCGATGCGGCGGTGGCCGGCATCCGCCATCTGCTCGGTCTGCCGGCCCATGCGCCCATACCGGCCGAGCAGGTGCAATGCGTCAAGATGGGCACGACGGTGGCCACCAACGCGCTGCTCGAGCGCAAGGGCGAGCCGACGCTGCTGGTCACCACGCGGGGCTTCCGTGACGCGC
>JAIXWZ010000168.1 GCA_027491035.1 Comamonadaceae bacterium
GCGATCGGGGTGAACCATGCCCTGCACCCAGCTGGTGGCCATGGCGCGCACGCCGCTGCTGCGCGCCAGCTGCGCCAGCGCCTGGCGCTTGTGCACCTCTTGCTGCCCCGCCTGACCTTCGGCCAGCGGCGCATGGCCGGTGTCGAGCAAGGCCAGGTGGGTGATGCGCGCGGGCTCGAGCCGGTAGGCCTCCAGCGCCACCCGACCGCCCATGGAATGGCCGGCCAATGCAAAGCGCGGCGGCGCGGCGGCCAGTAACTGCCGGGCCATCTCGGTCAGGTTGTCGCACAGGCCGTGGTCCACCACCGAGATCGGGCCCACCCGGCCGCTGGCTTGCAGCAGCGGCAGCACGGGCGCCCAGGCCGCGCCATCGCACATCAGGCCGGGCACCAGAACCAGTGGCTGCAACATGAGCGCTCGATGCCGTGCGCTCAGCGCGTCTTGCCGATGTCCTTGACGTCGGCGGTGGTCTGGATTTCCACGTTCCAGAGCTGGCCATCGACGCGATCGACGCGGCGCACATAAACGTTGTGCACCACATCACGGGTCTGCGCGTCGATGGTCATCGGGCCGCGCGGGCTCTCGAAGGTCTGGCCCTTCATCGCGTTGAGCAGGGCCTCGCCGCCCTGCCCCTTGCTGGCCTTGGCGGCCTCATAAATCACGCGCATGCCGTCGTAAGCGCCCACGCCCATGAAGTTGGGGCGCTGGCCGCCATTGGCCTTGCCAAAAGCATCGACAAACTTGCGGTTGAGGTCAGACTTGTGGTGGGCTGAGTAGTGGTGCGCAGTGACCACGCCGACGGCTGCATCGCCCATGCTGTTGAGAATGTCGTCGTCGGTGACGCTGCCCTCGGCGATCATGCGGATGCCGGCCTTGTCCAGGCCGCGCTCGGTGAACTGCTTCATCAGCACCGAACCCTGGCCTGAGGGCACAAAGGTAAACAGCGCATCGGGCTTGGCATCGCGCACCTTTTGCAGGAAAGGCGCGAAATCGGGGCTGCGCAGCGGCACGCGCAGGGTCTCGACCACCACGCCGCCATTGGCCTGGAAGCGCTGGTTGAAGAACTTCTCCGAGTCAATGCCCGGCGCATAGTCGGTCACCAGCGAAACCACGCGCTTGATGTTGTTCTTGGAGGCCCAGTCGGCCAGCACCGTCACCACCTGCGGCACGGTGAAGCTGGTGCGCACGATAAACGGTGAGGCCTCGGTGATGATGGAGGTGGCCGCAGCCATCACCACCATGGGGGTCTTGGCCTGGGTGGCGATCGGCGCAGTGGCCATGGCCAGCGGCGTCAGACCAAAGCCGGCCAGCACGTGCACCTTGTCGCCAACGACGAGCTCCTGCGCAAGGCGCTTGGTGACGTCGGGCACGCCGGTGTCGTCCTTGACGATCAGCTGCACCTTGCGACCGGCCACGGTATCGCCGTGCTGCGCCATGTAAAGGCGCGCTGCCGCCTCGATCTGCTTGCCCGTCGAGGCAAACGGGCCGGTCAGCGGCGCAATCAAACCGATCTTGAACACGTTGTCCTGGGCCAGGGCCGGCCCTGCCGACAAAGCCATTGCTGCAGCGCAGCTCAGGCCGGCAAGAAAATGACGCTTGTGCATGAATCTCTCCGAAGGGGTTGCAAACAACTTGCGATGGTGCCACAAGCACCACGGCCGGCCGATGCGTTTGGCCCCCGATGGTATGCGTTTAGCTTAAATCAGGGTTAAACCTAGAGGCCCAGCCGCACGCTCGGGCGGCCCCGCGGCCGAGGACCGCAGGCCTAGCACGACAGCTCGCGGCCCATCGTGCGAAACAGCTCAAGCAGGTGCGCCGCAGCCGGCGTGGGCAGGTAGTCAGCGCGCTCAATCACGCCGATGGTGCGCAAGGTGCGCACCGGCACCGGCAACTGCACCAGCAAGCCGGCGCCCACCTCGCGCTCGAGCTGGCGCGGCGACATCAGCGCCAGGCGGTCGCTCTCGTGCAGCAGCGCCTGCATCATCACGGCGCTGTTGACCCGCAGCTGACCCGGCCGCAAGGGCAGGCCGGCCTCTTGCAGGGCCTGCAAGAACACCGCCTCAGCCGGAGTGTCGGGCATGGGCAAGACCCACTGCGCATCGGCCAGATGCGTCCAGCGCAGGGCCTTGCGCGAAGCCAGGCGGTGACCCGCGCGCGCAAACACCGCCAGCGGATCGCGAAACAGCACCTCTTGCGCCAGATCGCGGTCATCGAGCTGCTGCCGCAGCGCACCGACCATCAGATCGATGTCGGCCTGGGCCAACTGCTGCAGCAAGGCCGGGTAGGTGCCATCGATCACGGTGATTTGCATGCCCGGGTACAGACGCAGCACCTCCTCAATGGCGCGCGGCAGCAGCAAACCGGTGGAAAAAGGCAGTGTGCCAATCACCAGTCGCCCAATCGCGCTGCCGCGCTGCAGGCTCAGCTCTTCGTCGGCCTGGGCCAACTCGGCCAGGCAGCGCTTGGCCGAGGTCAGCATCAGCTCGCCGGCCGGCGTGGCGCGCAGGCCGCTGCGCGAGCGGATGAACAAGGCGCGCCCGGCCCACTGCTCGAGCTGAGCCAGACGTTGGTGCACCGCCGCCGCACTCAAGGCGAGCTCGGCGGCTGCCGCGCTGAGCGAAAGGGCGCGCCCCAACGCCACCAGGGTTTGCAGCTGCGCCCCGCTCGCGCCGCGGGCCAGCGGCACGCTCAGCCAGTGCGAGCGCTGCGCTGCCCCGCGAGCCGGCTCGCCCGCCAGATGCGCCAGCGCCCGCTCGGCGCGCCGAAGCAAAGCGGCCGAGGCCTGGCTGGCCTGCATGCCGCGGGCATGGCGATGAAACAGCGCCAGCCCCGTCGCCGCCTCCAACTGCTCGACCGCCCGCGCCACGCTCGACTGCGACAGATGCAAAACCTGCGCGGCCTGCACCGTGCTGCCCTGCTCGGCCACCGCCAACGCGCAGCGCAGGCGCTGCAGGTGGGCCAACAGGGTCGGCCAAGCGCGATCCGTCAACGTAGTGGGAAACATAAGCACCCTGGTGATGGTCAAGAGGCCTGAGCAGCGACCCCACAGCGCGATGCTAGCCCAGCGCGCGGCTTACCCCGATTGACCTGCCGTGCGAGCGCTGCCTAGAATGGACCGCACAAACAGCCAGTGCTGGGCTTGATACGCAGCAACTGGTCAACGAACACCCAAGGCAGGAGGAGACGTGAACCCCAACCAGCAAGTTGATCTGGAGATCTTCAACGAGCGCGACTACCCGGCTGACAAAAAGCCCAGTGACTATCCAGATTGGCCCCCACAGAAGTTTCACGTCAGCCACCTCGACGACAACTCTTTCAAGACGCCAGGCTTTCGGCCTTGGTCGCTCTCACGCGATCTGGGCATGATCGCAGCCACCGGTGGCATGGTCGATGCCCATGTCAACCGACGCGCCCGCCCCTTCAATGCCGAGGAAATCTCCCACCGGCATTTCCACAACGTGCACTACCAGATGATTTACGTGCTCAAGGGCTGGATGCGCAGCGAATTCGAGGGCCATGGCGAAATTCTCATGAAAGAAGGCAGTTGCTGGATGCAACCGCCCAAGCTGCGCCACACCGTCATGGGCTTCTCGGACGATCTGGAGTTGCTCGAGATCATCATCCCGGCCAAATACGACACCGTGATGGTCAATGAACCGCCCGGCGGCCATCCCAAGGCATGAGCGGCACGCAAGGCGACGGGCCGCTGGCCGGACAAGCGGCATTGATCACCGGTGCGAGCGCGGGGATCGGCAAGGCATGCGCGCTGTCACTGGCTGCGCACGGCATGGATCTGGTGCTCACCGGTCGCAACGCGCGGGCACTGCAGGAGGTCGCACAGGCCTGCCAAGCGCACGGCGTGCAAGCGCTGAGCCTGGCCGGTGACCTCACCGACACCGGCTTCGTGCAAACGCTGGCACAGGCGGCAGCGCATGTCGATGTGCTGGTCAACAACGCCGGCATCCTGACCTATGCACCGGTGCTCGACATCACGACCGAGCAGTGCGCGCAAATGTTTGCCACCAACGTGGTGGCCGCCTTCGACGTCACCCGTGCAGTGGCGCAGCAGATGGTGCAACGCGGCCGCGGCGGGCATGTGGTCTTCATCACCTCCGGGGCGGCGCGCAACATCGTGCAGCACGGTGTGGTCTACGGTGCGACCAAGCATGCGCTGGCGGCCTTTGCCAAGGGCTTTCGGCTCGAGCTCAAGCCCCATCGCATCAAGGTCAGCGAGATCGCACCGGGCATGGTCGAGACCGACATCCGCAAGGGCAGCACCCACCCAGATGTGCTCAAGTCGCTGGCGGCACGCAAATTTGCGCCGTTGCAGGCCCAGGAGGTGGCCGACGCACTGGTTTACGCCCTTTCACAGCGGCCCGACTCAGCCAGCGACCTGATCGAGCTGCGGCCAGCCTTCGGATAAAACCATGGATCTGTATTTGCGCAACAAGCACGCCCTGGTCACGGGCGCCTCCCAGGGCATCGGCATGGCCATTGCCAGCGCCCTGGCCGCCGAGGGCTGTCACCTGCATCTGGCGGCCAGAACGCCACAGACCTTGCAAGCCCTGGCCGATCGGCTGCGGCGCGAGCACGCGGTTCAAGTGCACACCCATGCGGCCGATCTGGCCACACCGGCGGGCATCGAGGCCGTGAGCGCAGCCTGCCAGGACGTCGACATCTTGGTCAACAACGCAGGCGCGATCCCGCGTGGCAGCATCCTGGAGGTCGATGACGCAGCCTGGCGCCAGTCCTGGGAGCTCAAGGTTTTTGGCTACCTCAACCTCACCCGCGCGCTTTACGCACGCATGGTGGAGCGGCGCGCCGGGGTCATCCTCAACATCATCGGCATCGGCGCGGAACGACTGGACTACGGGTACGCAGCCGGCTCAATGGGCAACGCCGCGCTGGTGGCGCTGACGCGCACCATCGGCGGCGTCAGCCTCGATCTGGGCGTGCGGGTGCTGGGCCTGAGCCCAGGCTGGGTCGAGACCGAGAAGGCCAAACGCACCATGCGCAGACGCGCAGCCACCTTGCTGGGCGACGAAAACCGCTGGCCCGAGATGGCCAAGGAGTTTCCGCGCGGCAAGTTGATCGACCCGCAGGAAGTGGCCGACGTAGCCGCCTTCCTGTGCTCGCCGCGCGCCGGCGGGATGTCTGGCCACATCGTCACGGTTGACGCGGGCTTTGCCTCGCGCGGCTATCCACCGCCGCAGGCGGGTACAAATTAAGAGCGGCCCCTCGCGCCCGAGCAACGATGACGCGCCTGCACCCCAATCACCTGCGCAGCAAACTGGCCGATGGGGGCTTTGTCAAGTTCATGTCGCTGCGCCAGTTGCGCACGCTCGATGCGGTCTTCATCCTCAAGGAGGCCGGTTTCGATGGCTTTTACATCGATGCCGAGCACGGCGTGTTCTCCTTGCGAGAGATCGCCGACCTGTGCATGGGCGCGCAAGCCTGCGGCCTGGCCGCTTTGGTGCGGGTCCATTCAGTCGAGATCGGCACCATCTGCACTGTGCTCGATTGCGGCGCCGCCGGGCTGATCGTTCCTCATGTCAGCTGCCCGCAGGACATGCAGCGCGCCCTGCAGCTGGCCAAGTATCCGCCGCTGGGCCAGCGCTCGATGGCGGCCATCGGGCCGGCCTCAAGCTACCGGCGCGTGCCCATCCCGACGGCCGCGCAAGAGCGCAACGAGGACATCTTCATGATCGCCATGCTTGAGACAGCGCAAGGCGTTGAGCAGGCGCAAGCCATCGCCGCCACCGAAGGCGTCGACGCGCTGATGATGGGGCCGATGGACCTGAGCCTGGAGCTGGGGCTGCCCGGGCAAGTGCGACACGAGCGCATCTGCGAGGCCTACATCGGCGCTGCTGCAGCGGCGCGCCAGCACGGCAAGCACTTCGTCGCCGGCGGCGCAGGCGGCCCGCCCATGGCGCAGATGGTCGCTGCCGGCGCCCGCCTGCTGATGGGCAGCAACGACACCACCTATCTGCTCGAGGCGCTCGACAAGGCCGCGCGCGCCATGCAAGACGCCAGCCGCCCCGCGGCGGCGCCGCCAGTTTCAACCCCCAACCAGGAGAGCCCCCCATGAAACGCCGTGCCCTTTTGTCTTCGGCCACCGCGCTGGCCGGTGCCGCCCTCGCGCCGCAGGCGCTGGCCCAAGCCGCCGCCTACCCCAACAAGCCCATCCGAGTGGTCGTGGCCTGGCCTCCCGGCAGCCTCATTGATGTGATGGTGCGCATCATCAGCGAGCCGCTGCGCGAGATCCTCAAGCAGCCCTTGGTGATCGACAACAAGGCCGGTGCAACCGGTGCGATCGGCGCCGAAATCGTGGCCAATGCCGCGCCCGATGGCTACACCTTGCTGTTCACCTCGGCCGCGCTCAATATGGTGACGGCGATGGGCACCCGGCAAAGCTTCAAGGTGCCCGACGCCTTCACGCCGGTGCTCAACTTGGCCTGGTCGCCCATGGTGCTGGTCAGCCACCCGTCCCTGGGGCTCAAGACCCCGCAGGACCTGCTGGCCCTGAGCAAGTCGCGCAATGGCAATGTGTTTTACGCCACCTCGGGCAATGGCTCGCCCTCGCACTTCACGGCCGAGCTGTTTCGGGTGCGCACCGGCATGCAAGCGACCTCGGTGCCCTTCAAGGGCTCGCCGCAGGCGATGACCGAGCAAATCGCCGGTCGGGTTGACTACCACTTTGCGGTCTCGTCGACCGCCTTGCCCATGGTGCGCGATGGCCGGATCGCCGCCTTGGCAGTCACCAGCCGCACCCGACTGCCGTCGGCGCCCAACATCCCCACGATGGAAGAGCTGGGCTACAAGGACTTTGGTGCGCGCTACTGGAACGGATTGCTCGCGCCCAAGGGCACGCCCACCGAGTTCACCGAAAAAATCGCAGCGGCCGTCAATCAGGTGCTGGCCGACAAGGACGTGCTGGCCAAGCTGGCGCCGTATGCCAACGAGATGGATGGGAAAAGCACGCCGCGCAGTTTCGAAGCCCTGCTCAGGGAAGACCTGGACAACTGGGTCCAAGTGGTCAAAGCGGCCAACATCAAGCCAGAGTGAGCGCGACAGGCCAGTGACGGGAGATCGCCCCCCTTGATCGACGCCGTGATCCAGGCTTGGTCTGGCATTGCCCAGGACGATCTGCGTGCGGTTGTGCACGCAGTCGATCGACCGGTGCCGCCTCAGTTCGTCGGCTTTTACCTCGGCGAGCAGCGCATCGGCCGCCTGGCGCCCGAGCATGTGGCGCCGCTGCTCGAAGAGCTGCCGCAGTGCCGACTGAGCGAGCGCGGCGTGGTCTGGCTGGGTGGTGAGCGCTGCGGCGCGCAAGAGCGCAGCGTGCAGCTCGCGGCGGCTGCGCAGGCCTTGCGGCAAGCCGGCTGGATCACCGGCTGGCGCGATGAGCTCTACAGCTATTGGGGCGAAATCGAGCACGCACCCGATCCGGCTGAGCCGCACGCCTTTGCACTCGAGCGCGCCGCTTTCCGCTTCTTCGGTTTGCGCAGCCACGCGGTGCACATCAACGGCTTTGCGCCCGATGGGCGGGTTTGGTGCGGTATCCGCTCCCTGAGCAAGGCCACCGATCCCGGGCGCATCGACAACCTGGCCGCAGGCGGTCTGAGCGCTGGCGAATCCGTGCTGGACTGCGCGATCCGCGAGCTGCACGAAGAAGCGGGCCTGGACCCCGAACTGGCGCGCCAGGTGCAGCCGGCCGGCCGCGTGGTCACGCGCCGGCGCGAGTCGCAAGGCTGGCACGATGAGGCGCTGCTGGTCTACAACCTGCTGCTGCCCGCAGGCACCGTGCCGCGCAACCTCGACGGCGAAGTCAGCGGCTTTTTGTGCCTGAGCCCGCAGCAGGCGATGGCGCGTCTGGGCGAGATGACCGACGACGCAGCGGGCGTGCTGGCGCAGGGCGTGCTGGCGCTGCGCGGCGCTGGTGCGGCTTGACGCTGCAGATTGGGTCTTCCGAGCGAGCCTCGCGGCCAGGACTTCAGTTCTTAGACCCTGCCTACCCGATCACCTCACCGACGAGCGCACGCAGCGCCTGGATATCGGCCGACGAGAGGCGCCCCATGACGCGCACGGCGAGCCCTTGCTCTATGGTGGTGAAGACCGGCTTGAGAACCGATTATTTGATGAGCCCGGCACCTTGCCAGTCATCGAGCATCGCCTCACCGAACCCGAGCGGCGCGCGTACTTGACTCGTGATCGCCATGATCACGATGTCGCGCCGGTGGGTGTTGTAGCCTTGGCTTGAAACGACGACCGCCGGGCGCTTCTTGGTGCCCGACTGGTCCGTGAACGGAAACGGCACAAGCACCACATCGCCGAAACTCAACGTTGGGGTGGCGGCCATGGATTGAGCTTCCTTACATGCGGTCGTAAGCCGCATCCTCGTCGTTGTCCCAAACCTTGGCGAAGTTGGCTTCGCTGGCCTTGGCGGCGGCTTGCGTGAGGCCCTGCTGCGCCTCGCGAGCGCGCAGGAAATCGACAAAGTCCTCAACCTCAGCCATGCGCTGCGGGGGAAGCTGCTTGATTTTGTCGAGCAAGACCTGATCGGGGGCGTTCATGGCACGGACTCCTTCAGATTTCTCCGTCCGAGCAAAGCCTATCATGAAGTGCCAAACCGCGACAGTCCGCCGGAAATGACCGACGACGCGGCCGGCGTGCTGGCGCTGCGCGGCGATAGTGGGGCGATAGTGCGGCGCTGGTGCGGCCCGCGGCTAAAACCAGCGCAGCACTGGCCAGGCGCGCTCGAGGGCAATGCGCTCGAGCGCGGCGTCGGGCTGGGTGCAAACGGGCGCAGTCACGCTTTCAAGCAGCGGCAAGTCGTTGAGGGAATCGCTGTAGGCGGTGCTGTGCAAATCGGCCAGTTGCAGGCCCCACTGAGCAAGCCAGGCGTGCAGGCGCTCGACCTTGCCCTGGCGCATATTGAGCACGCCGTGCGTCTTGCCGGTAAAGCGCCCCTCGAGCATTTGCGGCTCGGTGGCGATCAGGTGCTCAATGCTAAGGTGGGCCGCAGTCAGCTCGGTGATGAAACGGTTGGTGGCGGTGGTCATGACCACGCAGTGGCCGGCCGAGCGGTGCGCCTGGACCTGCTCGCATCCGCCGCGGGCCAGGCGCGGCCGCACCGACTGCTCAAAAAACCGTTCGCGCCAAGGCTGCCACTGCGCAGCGCTGAGCGCGCTCAAGGTGCCGACATAGAACTCGCAAAACGCCTGCACATCGACCGTGCCGGCCTTGTATTGGCGGGCCATGTCCTGGTTGCGGCTGGCAAACGGCTCGCGCGCCAGCAAGCCCTGCTCCATCAAAAACTCGCACCACAGCTGGTCGCTGTCGCCATCGAGCAAGGTGTGGTCGAGGTCGAACAGGACCAGGGGCTGATCGGCGCGCATGGGCGGCGGCTCAGGCTTTGCGCAGATGCCAGGCCTTGGGACGGGTGAAGGTGCTGATGCCCTCGCGCGAGAGCGTGAGCCCGACACCGGAATGGCCCCAACCGCTCCAGGGCAGCCGCGGGCTGACGCGATCGCAGCAGTTCCAATAAAGCGAGCCGGCCCTGACCTGCTCGCCGATGCGCCGGGCGCGCTGCTCATCGGGCGTGTAGACGCCGGCGGTCAGTCCATAGGCGGTGTCGTTCATGCGCGCAATCGCCTGCTCATCGCTGCTCACCTTCTCGATGCCCACGATGGGGCCAAAGCTCTCATCGCGCATGAGCAGCATGCCCGGGTCGGCGCGGTCGATCACGGTGGCCTCAAACCAGTTGCCCTTGCCGCCGAAAGGCCCGCTGGCTCGCGCACCGCCGATGAGCACCCGGCCGCCGCGTGTGCGGGCATCGGCCACCTGCGCCTGCAGCACCTCGATCTGCGCGGCCCGCGTCAGCGGACCGAGGTAGGTGTCCTCGGCCATCGGGTCGCCCATCTTGAAGCCGCGCACCGTCTCGACCACGGTCTCGACAAAACGGTCGTACACCGCCTCGTGCACATACAGGCGCTCGACCGAGCAGCAACTCTGGCCGGCGTTGTACATCGCGCCATCGGCCAGCGACTGCGCCGCCGCTACCGGGTCGGCATCGGCGCAGACGTAAGTCGGGTCCTTGCCGCCCAGCTCGAGCTGCAGCTTGACCATGCGCGGGCCCATGGCCTGCGCGATGCGCTGCCCGGTGGCCAGCGAGCCCGTAAAAAACAGGCCGTCCAGGGGCTGCTCGAGCAAGGCCTGCCCGGTCACCCCCAGTCCGATCAGCACCACAAACACGTCCTCAGGCACACCCGCGCCATGGAGCAGCCGCGCCATCTCCAGCCCGGTGCGGGGCGCAAACTCCGAGGGCTTGTAGACCACCGCATTGCCCATGAGCAAAGCCGGCACAAACACGTTGCCACCGACAAACCAGGGGTAGTTCCAGGCCGAGATGTTGCCGATCACACCCAGCGGCACCCGCTCGATCTGCTCGCGCATGCCGTCGGCATCGAACACCTGCTCGCTGGCCATGGCTTGCTCGGCATTCGACAGAAAAAACTCGATGCGGCCCAAAAAACCGTTGAGCTCGTTGCGCGAATGCGCCAGCGGCTTGCCCGTCTCGCGCGTGAGCACCTGGGCCAGCGCCGGCAGTTGCGCGCGCACCGCCTGAGAAAAGCGGGCCATGATCTGCGCGCGCTCGCTCAGCGGCCGCGCCGCCCACGGCCCCTGCGCCCGCCGGGCGTCGGCCACACGCTGGGCGACCTGCGCCGGCTCGGCGATGGACATACGCTCGATCAGGCTGTCATCGGCGGGATTGGAGACGGTCAGAAGGTTCATGGTCGCAGCATCGGTTTTAGGAAGCGGCGCGCGCCTTGGCGGCGTGGGCCAGGAAATCGGCCAGGATGGGCGCATCGTCGAGCGTGCCCTGCTCCGGCCGGTGAAATTCGGGGTGCCACTGCACCGCCGCCAGATAGCTCGGGCCGCGCCAGCGAATCGCCTCGACGATGCGGTCGTGCGGACACTGCGCCTCCACCACGAAGTCGGGCGCCAGGTCCTTGATGCCCTGGTGGTGCACGCTGTTGACCAGCGCCTCGGTGCGCCCGCCCAGCACCTGGCTCAAGCGGCTGCCCGGCTCGATGGCCAAGGGGTGCAGGTTGTTATCGTAGGCCTGCGCATCGCGGTGCACCAGCGCGTCGGGGCGCTGCGTCGGGATGTCCTGGTACAAGCTGCCGCCATAGGCCACGTTGATCAACTGCAGGCCACGGCACACGCCCAGCACGGGCTTGCCCGCCTCGACAAAGGCGCGCACCAGGGCCTGGTCGTACTCGTCGCGCACGCGGTCCCCGCTCCAGCGCTCTTGCAGCGGCGTCTCGCCATAGCTGCCGGGCCAGACATCGCTGCCACCCATGAGCACCAGGGCGTCGAGCCACTGCGCAAAATGCATGAAGTCCACATCGCTGCGCCGGGTCCGGCCGGTCGGGCTGGGCACCATCACCGCCAGGTCGCCCTGGGACATGACCCAATGGGCCATGGACTCTTCGACGTAGTGCAAGGTCTTGCCGGTGAAGATGGGCCGGGCCGGGTCGGCGTGAAAAAAGCACGCCGACACCCCGATCTTGAGCCGCTGCGAGAGCGCTTTGGAGCCGCTGGCGTTCATGGCAGGGCGCGCCTCACATCGCGGCCTGAAACAGGCGCTCGAAATCAGCGGCGGTGCAGGGCCGCGGATTGGTCTGGTGGCAGCCATCGGCCGTGGCGATCGCCACCAGGCGCTGCAGATGCTGCGGCCCCACGCCGTGGCTGGCCAGCGTGCCGGTGATGCCGATGGAGCGCTTGAGCTGGCGCAGCCAGGCCACGAACTGGGCGCCGCCACCACTGACGCGGCAGACATGGGCGAGCTCGTCAAACTTGGCCGGCGCCGCCTCATGGTTCCAGGCCATCACGGTATCGATCATCAGGGCGTTGGCCAGCCCGTGGTGCATGTCGCAGACCGCGCCCAGGGCGTGGGCGCAGGAGTGCACCGCCCCCAGGTCCTTTTGAAAGGCGATCGCCCCCATCATCGAGGCCATCATCATGTCGCTGCGCGCCTGCAGATCTTGCGGCTGGTGCACCGCGCGCTCAAGTGCGGCCGCGGCGATGCGCGTGCCCTCCAGCGCGATGCCATCGCACAGCGGGTGATAGGCCGGCGAGAGATAGCTCTCGATGTTGTGCGTCAGCGCGTCCATGCCGGTGGCCGCGGTCACAGCCGCTGGCAGGCCCAGCGTCAGCTCGGGGTCGGCAAAGACGGTGCGCGCCAAAATGCGCGGGCTGAAGATCACCCGCTTGTGGTGGCTCTCGTCTTCACTGACCACGCTCGAGCGCCCCACTTCAGAGCCGGTGCCTGACGTGGTGGGCAGGGCCACAAAGTAGGGCAAGTCGCGCTCGATGGGGCGCACCTGGGGATGGTCCCAGGCGTATTCGATGATGTCACCGGGGTGCGTGGCCATCAGGCCCACCACCTTGGCCACATCGAGCGAGGCGCCGCCGCCCAGGCCAATCACGGCATCGGCGCGGTGGTCCTTGAAGGCCTGGGCGCCAGCCATCACCTGGGAAGCCGTTGGGTTGCCGTGCACGCCGGCATAAACGGCGACATCGAGGCCCTCGAGCAGGGCCGAAAACTGCGCCAGCAAGGGCAGCGCCGCCAGACCGCGGTCGGTGACGATGAGCGGACGGCGCACACCGGCATCGCGCAGGTGGCTGGCCACCTGATGGCGCGCGCCGGCGCCAAAGACGATGGGGCAGGGAAAGGCAAAACGCGCGAGGGTCACGGTCACTCCTGATGAAAAACAGCCGGTTGCAGCTTGGGGTCGTTCAGATGATTTCGAAGTATCGCTTGAGCTCCCAGTCGGTCACCGCATCGAGCCATTGACGCCACTCCCACTCGCGCGTGGCGGCGTAGTGGTCCACAAAGGCGTCGCCCAGCCAGTTGCGGGCGATGTCGCTGCGCTGGAAGATGCGCGTGGTCTCGATCAGTGAGCGCGGCGCGCGCGCGATGTGCTCGGCGCCTTGGTTGGTGCCGGTGATTGGCGGTGTGGTGAGCTTGAGCCCCTTCTCCACGCCGTGCAGCCCGGCGGCGATAACGGCGGCCATGGCCAGGTAGGGGTTGACATCGGCCCCAGGGCAGCGCGTCTCGAGCCGGGTCGACTTGGGCGAGCCGGCAATGACGCGAAAGCTCGCGGTGCGGTTGTCCACGCCCCAGGTCGGCTTGACCGGCGCCCAAAAGCCATCAACCAGCCGCTTGTAGCTGTTGACGGTGGGCCAGAACATGGGCGCAAACTCCATCAGGCAGGCGACCTGGCCGGCGAGGTAGCTTTCGAACAGCGGGCTCATGCCGCGTTGGCCCCGGGCATCGAAAAAGAGGTTCTTCTTGCCGTCCGACAGGCTCTGGTGGATGTGCCCGGAGCAGCCCGGGTACTGCTGCGACCACTTGGCCATGAAGCTGGGCATGATGCCAAATCGCTTGCCGATCTCTTTGGCGCCGGTCTTGAACAAAATCGCCCGATCGGCCGCCTCCAGCGCGCCTGAAAACGCGATCGCAACCTCGTACACGCCTGGGCCGGTTTCGGTGTGCAGGCCCTCGATCGGCACTCTGAAGGCGGCCATCTCGTCCATCAAGGCATTGAAAAACCCGCGCTGATCGCCCATGCGCAGCAGCGAATAGCCAAACATGCCCGGCGTGATCGTCTCGGGGCCTACGCCGCGCTTGGCCGCCCAGGACTGCGGCGTCTCGGCAAAGTTGAACCACTCGAACTCCATGCCGGCCATGGGCTGCAAGCCCATCTGGTGCGCACGCTCGAGCACCCGCTTGAGCGTCTGGCGCGGACACACCGGGTAGGCGCTGCCGTCGGCGTTGACAAACTCGCCCAGGAAGAAGGGCACGTTGGCGTCCCAGGGCACGCGCCGGCCGGTGTCCAGATCGAGCCGGGCCAGCGCATCGGGAAAGCCATGCTGCCAACCCGTGACCGTGGTGTTGTCGTAGCACTGGTCATGCGAGTCCCAGCCAAAGACCACGTCGCAAAAGCCGAAACCACCGGCCGGGTACGGCTGCGCAGCGCTCAAGAACTTGTCGATGTGCAAGATCTTGCCGCGCAGGATGCCGTCGATGTCGCTGACGGCCACCTTGACCTTGCCCGCGCCGCTTTTCTTCAGCTCGGCCAGCGCCGGATGAAGCGTTGCAGATTGCGCCGCAGATCGCGTCGCAGGTCGTTTTCGCGTCGCCGATGAAGAGGCCATGTCGTGCTCCTTGCTAAGAAAAAAAGGGTGCCGGCTCAGGACAGGGCCGGCGCCGCGCTGGCAATGCCCAGTTCCTTGAGCGCCAGTGCGACGGCGTGCACCGCCTGCTGCATCTGCACCGAGTCGATGGCGCCGATGCAGCCGACGCGGAAGGTCTCAATTTGCGTGAGCTTACCCGGGTACAAGATGAAACCGTTGGCCTTGGCCGCCTCGTAAAAGCGACGGAAATCGTAGCGCGCATCGGCCGGCGCATGAAAGGTCACGATGATGGGCGCCTGGATGGCCGGGTCGAGATAGGGCTTGAAACCCAGCTCGGCCATGCCCTGCACCAGCGTCTGGTAGTTCTTTTCGTAGCGCGCCAGCCGGGCGCTCTGCCCGCCTTCTTCCTGGAATTGGGCGATGGCCTCATCGAGCGCGACCAGCACATGGGTCGGCGGGGTAAAGCGCCACTGGCCAGTTTTTTCCATGTATACGTACTGGTCGTACAGGTCCATGGCCAGCGATTGGCTGTTGCCAGCGCAGCCATCGAGGATGTCCTTGCGCAAGAACACAAAGCCCATGCCCGGCACGCCCTCGAGGCATTTGCCGCTGGCCGCGATCAGCGCGTCAAAGCGCACCTTGCGCGCGTCAATCTCGAGCGCCGCAAACGAGCTCATCGCATCGACGATCAGACCGCGGCCATGGCGCGCGCAGACATCGGCAACGGCCTGCAGTGGGTTGTGCACGCCGGCGCCGGTTTCGCAGTGGATCATCACCACATGGGTGATGCTGGGATCGGCGGTCAGCATCTCGTCCAGGGCCTGCGGCGAGACCGCCTCGGACTCGTCAAAAGCCACCACGGTGGTCTTGCGCCCCATCAGCCCCGTCAGCTTGGCCGCGCGCTTGCAATACGCGCCGTTGTCGAGCACCAGCACATGGCCCTGGCGCGGCACTACGGTGGCCACCGCCGCCTCGACGCTGAAGGTGCCGCTGCCCTGCAAGGGCACAACGGCATGCGTCTCGTGCCCGCTGATGATGTCCAGCAGCGAGCGACGCACCCGCGCGGTGACGGCGATGAAATCACTGTCCCAAGAGCCCCAGTCGCGCAGCATCGCCACCTTGGTGCGCAGCGTGGTGGTCAGGGGGCCGGGGGTGAGCAAGATGGCTTCGCGATGGGCCGTGTTCATGGTGGGCTGGGCTCCTGGGCAGTCGGTGGGCGTGGTGGGCGTGATGGGCGTGGTGGATAAGCGCTCGTCGGATCAAGGACGCCGCCAGGCCTGGGTGCGCCGCCCCGCCCAGGCTCCGAGCAGCGCGAACAGTGCGGTGGCCAGCGCCGAGATGGCTGCAATCAGCACCGCCATGGCCGCAGCGGCACCGATGTCACCGGCCTCGTCGAGGTTGAGGATGGCAATGGAGGCCACCTTGGTCTCGGGCGAGTACAGAAACACCACGGCCGAAATCGTGGTCATGGCGTTGATGAAAAAGTAGCGCGCGATATCGATCAGGGCCGGCGTGCAAATGGGCACCGTCACACGCCAGAAGGTTTTGTAAAACGGCACCTTGAGCGAGGCACTGACCGCCTCGAACTCGGCATCGAGCGATTTGAGCGCGGTCACTGCCGTCAGATGGCCGGTGGTGTAGAAGTGCACGATGGTGCACAAGGTCAGCAGCGTCAGCGTGTGGTACAGGCCATGCAGCGGATTGCCTGGCATGTTGAAGAAAAAGATGTAGCCCAGCCCAAGCACCAGGCCGGGCACGGCCATGGGCACGATGGCCAATGCCTGCACCGGCGCGCGCAAGCCGTTCAGGCCGCGGGTTTTTTCCAGCAGGTAGGCCGAGGTGAACACCAGCACCGTGCCAAACAGCGCGGTGCCGCCGGCCATCTTCAGGCTGTTGATAAAGCCCTCCCCGACATCGCCATCGACCAGGCCGAGCCGGTAGTGGTGCAGCGAGGGGCTGAGGTTGTAGGGCCAGAAGCTGGCAAAGCTGGCAAAGACCGCCATGCCCAGCATGGCCAGCATCAGCGCCGACACCAACAGGCAGTACAGCAGCAAGGCGCGATCGCGCCAGCGCGCAGGCTTGGGCCGCAGGGCCACGGCGCGGGCCGTCAGCATGGCCGTCTGGCGCCGGCTGACGTAGCGGTCGACCGCGAAGCTGAGCACCGCCGGCGACAGCAGCAGCAAGGCCACCACAGCGCCCTTGGCAAAGTCCTGCTGACCGATGACCAGCTTGAAGATGTCGGTGGCCATCATGTTGAAGTTACCGCCGATGACCTTGGGGATGCCGAAGTCGGTGACCACCAGGGTAAAGCTCACCAGCGCGGCCGAGATCAGGCCGTACTTGGCACCGGGCAGGGTGATGGTGAAGAACTGCCGCACCGCGCCGGTGCCCAGCGCATCGGCGGCCTCATACAGGCGCGCGTCGGCCAGGGCCAGCGCGGTGACCAGAATCATCACCGCATGCGGAAAGACGGCAAAGCACTCGGCAATCACCACGCCCACAGGCCCGTAAATTTGCGCCACACCCAAGGCAGACAGAAACTCCTTGAGCACGCCCTGGTTGCCAAACCAGTAAATCAGCGAGATGGCCGACAGCAAAGACGGGGCCAGCAGCGGAATCAGGCTGATGGCGCGAAACAGGCCGGCCAGCGGCATGCAGGAGCGCACCAGGGCGTAGGCAAAGACGAAGGCCATCGGCAGGACGATCACGGTGACCAGGGCAGAGACCCACACGCTGTTCCACAAGCTATTGAGCAAAGTGGGCGTTTGCACATAGGCCCAAAAATTGGCCAAGCCTGCCCAGTTGCCCTCAGAGTCCTCGAGCGCCTGCATCAAGATGGCCAGCAGGGGCGCGGCCAAAAAGGCGAGCAGCAAGACCAAGACCGCCGCAAGCACTGCGCGGCCGATCCAGTCGCTCCAGTGGGCTTTTTGCCGCACAGGGGTCAGGGCCAACTCGCTCATGTGGGCCCGCGGCCTCAGTAGATCTTGATGCGCTCGGGCATCAGGGTCAAGACCAGGTCCGAGCCTTCGCGCAGCCCCTGCTCGCTCAGGAAGTTCAGCGAGAGGTCGACCACCAGGGGCTTGTCGCTGATCTGCGGCGCATCGACCTGCACATGGCAAAAGGCGCCCAGGAACTCGATCTTGACGATGCGCGCGTCCACCTGCGGAGCGCCCGAGGAGGCCGTACGCACCAAAATATCTTCGGGCCTGAGGTAGACCTTGACCTCGCCACTGCGCCCTTGCGCCGCGCCGACCTGGGCCAGATTCAGCTGGGCCAGGCGCAGCACGCCAGCTTCGACGTGGCCGGGCAGCACATTGACCTTGCCCACAAAGTCGGCAACAAAGCTGCTGGCCGGCTCGCGGTAGATCTCCAGGGGCGTGCCCACCTGCTCAATCACGCCATGGTTCATGACCACGATGCGGTCGGCCATGCTCAGCGCCTCTTCCTGGTCGTGCGTGACCATGATGGTGGTCACGCCCAGTTGCTGCTGCAGCGACCGGATCTCCTGGCGCAGGCGCACTCGCTCGAGCGCATCGAGCGCCGACAGCGGCTCGTCGAGCAGCAGCAGGCCCGGCTGCATGGCCAGCGCCCGCGCCAGCGCGATGCGTTGCTGCTGGCCGCCTGAGAGCTGGCTGGGAAACTTGGCATCACTGCCCGGCAGCCCGACCAGCGCGATCAACTCCTGCACCCGCTGGCGGATCTGCGCGGCCGGCAGGCGCCGGTTGACCAAGCCGTAGCCGACGTTGTCGGCCACGCTCAGATTGGGAAAGAGCGCGTAGCTCTGAAAGACGATGCCGTAATCGCGATCGGCAGGCGGCAGGCGCGAGATGTCCCGGCCGGCTTGCTCAACGCTACCATGGGTCTGCACCTCCAGGCCGGCAATGATGCGCAGCAAGGTGGTCTTGCCGCAGCCCGAGGGCCCCAGAAAACAGACGAGCTCGCCCTGCGCAATGTCCAGGTCGATGTCACGCAGAGCAACGAAAGCCCCAAAGCTTTTATGGATGCGCCGCAGCGACAGAAAGGGGCGATCAGACATGGATGGACATCAAAAAGCCGCCTGACCGGCTGCGGGCCAGGCGGCTTGGGTCAGATACGATCAGCGCTTTTCGCTCTTGCCGTCGTAACGCTTGGTCCACTCGGCCAAGATACGCTCGCGCTCGTTGGCCGCATAGTTGAAGTCGAGCTTGATCAGGCGCGACTCATAGTCCTTGGGGATATTGGGCAGCGGCGGGGCCACACCAGGCTGCGCGGTGATGGCGAAGTTCTTGCCGTAGAGAATCATCGCGTCCTTGCTCGACGCCCAGTCGGCCAGCTTCTTGGCCGCATCGAGCTTCTTGGTGCCCTTGTGGATCGCGAATGCCTCCAGGTCCCAGCCCAGGCCCTCTTTGGGGAAGACCAGGTCGATCGGGGCGCCGCGCGCCTTGTTGGCGTTGGCCCGGTACTCGAAGGAAATGCCGACCACGTACTCGCCGCTGGCGGCCATGTTGCAGGGCTTGGAGCCCGAGTGGGTGTACTGGCCGATGTTCTCGTGCAGACCGTCCATGAACTTCCAGCCGCCGCCCTTGCCCTTGTCGTCACCAAACAAGGTCAGCCATGCGATCACGTCAAAGTAGCCGGTGCCGCTGGAGGCCGGGTTGGGCATGACAACCTGGCCCTTGTAGACCGGCTTGGTCAGGTCCTTCCAGGTCTCGGGCACGGGGATGTTGCGCTTTTTGGCCTCGACCGTGTTAAAGCAGATCGTCGCACCCCAGACGTTCATGCCCCACCAGGCCGGCGGATTTTTCTTGTCGCGGTACTGGCTCATGATGGCGTCAAGATTGAGCGGCGCATAGGGCTGCAGCATGCCCTGCTTGTCCATCAAGGCCAGGCTGGTGGCCGCCACACCCATCACAACATCGGCCTGGGGGTTGTTTTTCTCGGCCAGGAGCTTGGCGGTGATCACGCCGGTGGAGTCGCGCACCCACTTGATCTCGATATCCGGATGCACCCTGTTGAAGGCCTCCTGGTAGGCCCTGAGTTGATCGGTCTCCAGCGCGGTGTAAACCAGAAGCTGGGTTTTCTGCGCCCAGGCCGATGCGGCCAAAGCCAGGCCAGCGGCGGTGAGCATGATTTTGCGAAGAGCGTGCATACGCAGTCCTTTGACAGGGTTGAACAAACACTCGACTTTCGGCGCCGATCATGTCGGTTTGATGACAAGATCGAGACAACCATTGGAATCGAGCGCCGACAGCTTGTCAATTGTTTTCTGTTGATTGTTGACAATAAACGATTCCGTGGTCCAATAGCCCCATGTCTGCGCGCTCACTTGCCGATCCGGCCCCAACCGAACTGCTGCAGGTTTCGGCGCTGTCGACCATCGCCATGCTGCGCGCCAGCAGCCTGGCCAGCGCCGTGCAGCAGGAGATCGAGCGCATGATCTTCACCGGCGAACTCGGCCCCGGCGACAAGCTCACCGAAGCCTTCCTGGCCGAGCGCCTGAGCGTTTCGCGCGGGCCGGTTCGCGAGGCCTTTCGGGTGCTTGAAGAGGCGGGCTTGCTGCAGCTGGAAAAGAACCGGGGCGTGTTTGTGCGGCAAATCCCGATCGAAGAAGCGCTAGAGATTTTCGAGCTGCGCGCCATGATGGAGGCCCATGTGGGCGCAACCTTGGCCCAAAACGCCAGCCCCGCACAAATCGCGGAGCTCGAATCGCTGGTCGAACAAATGCAGTCGGCCGTGGCCACCGACCAGGAGGCCCGCTACTACGAGCTCAACCTGGCGTTTCACGAACGCATGGTCGGCTTTGCCGGCAACCACAAGCTGCTGGCGCTGTACCGCAAACTCATTCGTGAGCTGTCGCTGTTTAGGCTGCGCAACCTGGCCGACCAGGGCCACCTGCTGACCAGCATCGCCGAGCACCGCGACATGCTGCGCGCCATCGCCGCCGGACAGGCCGAGCGCGCCAGCTCGCTGCTGCGCCAGCATGTGCTGATGAGCCGCGAGCGCACCTTGAACAACTACCGCCTGCAACACGCGGGCGCCCCCAACTGAGGGCTGGCGCCCTGACCTTTCGAAAGCCTTTGCCATGACCTTGCATGTGAACCAGCGCAGCTACGCCCTGCCCCGCCAAAATGTGGTGGTTGTTTGCGTCGACGGCTGCGAGCCCGACTACCTGGGCCAGGCGGTCGCCGGCGGTCACATGCCCTGGATGAAGCGGGTGCTGGCCGAGGGCACCGCCATCGTGGCCGACTGCGTGGTACCCACCTTCACCAACCCGAACAACCTGTCCATCGTGACCGGCGCGCCGCCGAGCGTGCACGGAATCTGCGGCAACTTTCTCTACGACAGCGCCAGCGGCACCGAGGTCATGATGAACGACCCCAAATGGCTGCGCGCGCCCACGCTGCTGGCGGCGCTGTCGCAAGCGGGCCGCAAGGTTGCGGTGATCACCGCCAAGGACAAGCTGCGCCAACTGCTGGGCCACAAGATGCAAGGCGGCATCTGCTTTTCAGCCGAGAAAGCCGACCAGGTGAGCGCGTCAGACAACGGCATCGACGATGTGCTGTCGCTGGTAAAAATGCCGGTGCCCAGCGTCTACAGCGCCGACCTGTCCGAATTCGTCTTTGCCGCCGGCGTGGCCCTGATGCGCACCCGTCGGCCCGATGTGATGTACCTCTCGACCACCGACTACATCCAGCACAAGCACGCACCGGGCACCGACGGCGCCAACCAGTTCTACGCCATGATGGACCGATACCTGGGCGAACTCGACGCCATGGGCTGCGTGATCGCGCTGACGGCCGACCACGGCATGAACGCCAAGGTCGGCATGGACGGCCAGCCCCAGGTGATCTACCTGCAAGACTGGTTTGACGCCTGGCTCGGGGCGGGCGCCGCGCGCGTGATCCTGCCCATTACCGACCCCTATGTGGTGCACCACGGCGCGCTGGGCTCCTTTGCCACCGTCTACCTGCCCGCCGGTGTGGCGGCCCAGGAGGCCTGCGAGCGGCTGCGCCAGGGCGGCGGGCTCGAGGCGGTGCTCACGCGCGAGCAGGCGGCCGAACGCTTTGAATTGCCCGCCGACCGCATCGGCGACATCGTGGCTGTCTCGGAGCGCTTCACGGTGCTGGGCACCAGCCGCGCACGCCACGACCTCAGCGGCCTGGACGTGCCCCTGCGCTCGCATGGTGGCATCAGCGAGCAAAAGGTGCCCCTCATCATCAACCGACCCACGCCCGGGCTTGATCGCCAGCGGCGCTGGCGCAACTTCGACGCCTTCGATCTGGCGCTGAACTGGGCGCAGTAAGGCCAGCCCGTGCCTCCTCCCACCGAACACCCCATGAGCTCAATGGCCGACTTTATTCAACAGCACCGGCTCGACGCCATGCGCATCCTGGGCCAGTGCATCGGCGCGGGTCGACAGCCGTGCATCGATGTGTTCAACCCTTTCACTGGCGAGCGCATCGGAAGCGTCCCCAAAGCCACGCTGGACGAGGTGCGCCAGGCCTACGACTGGGCCCAGGCCTACCGCCCCCGGCTCAGCCGCTACGAGCGCGCCGGCATCCTCAACCGCTGCGCGGCCTTGGCGCGCGAGCGGGTGGACGACATTGCCCGCCTGATCACGGCCGAGTCGGGCCTGTCGATCAACGATGCGGTGTATGAAGCTGGGCGGGTGAGCGATGTGCTGCTGTTTGGCGCGCAAGAGGTGCTCAAGGACGACGGCCAAATTTTCAGCTGCGACCTGACCCACCATGGCAAGCAGCGTCGGGTGTACACGCAGCGCTCGCCGCTGCTGGGCGTGATCACTGCGATCACGCCGTTCAACCACCCGATGAACCAGGTCGCCCACAAGGTGATTCCGAGCGTGGCCACCAACAACCGCATGGTGCTCAAGCCTTCGGAGAAGGTGCCCTTCTCGGCGATCTACCTGACCCAACTGCTCTATGAGGCAGGCCTGCCCGAGCCCATGCTGCAGGTGATCACGGGCGATCCGCGCGAAATCGCCGACGAGATGCTGACCCACCCGCATGTGGACCTGATCACCTTCACCGGCGGCGTGGCCATTGGCAAGTACATTGCCGCCAAGGCGGGCTATCGGCGCATCGTGCTCGAGCTCGGTGGCAACGACCCGTTGATCGTGATGGACGACGCCGATTTGCAAGAGGCCTCGAACCTGGCGGTGCAGGGCTCTTACAAGAACTCAGGCCAGCGCTGCACCGCGGTCAAACGCATGCTGGTGCACGAAAAAGTCGCGGCCGAGTTCACCGAACAGGTCGTGTCCAAGACCAGGGCTTGGACCTATGGCGACCCGATGGATCGCCGCAACCAGATGGGAACCGTCATCGACGAGGCCGCCGCCCGCCAGTTTGAGGCCCGGGTCAACGAAGCCATCGCTCAGGGCGCGCGCCTGCTCGTGGGCAACCAGCGCCAGGGCGCGCTGTATGCGCCCACCGTGATCGACCGGGTGCGCCCCGAGATGACGGTGGTGCGCGAAGAAACCTTTGGCCCGGTCTCGCCCATCTTGACCTTTGCCAACATCGACGAGGCCATCGCGCTGGCCAACTCGACCGCCTACGGCCTGTCCAGCGGGGTGTGCACCAACCGCATGGACGACATCGTGCGCTTCATCAACGAGCTGCACATGGGCACGGTCAACATCCGCGAAGTGCCCGGCTACCGGCTCGAGCTCACGCCCTTTGGCGGTATCAAGGACTCGGGGTTGGGCTACAAGGAAGGCGTGCAAGAGGCCATCAAGAGCTTTACCAACCTCAAGACCTATTCCCTGCCCTGGTCGGCCTGAGCGAGCCGAACCCGCCGCCCCATGCAGCACCTGCTCAATCTGCTGGCCGCCATCGCCTTGCTGGTATGGGGCACGCACATGGTGCGCACCGGGGTGCTGCGTGTGATGGGCGACAAGCTGCGCGAACTGCTGGCGCGCGGCATGCATCACAAGACCATCAAACCCAAGACGCACAACTAGCCATGGCCCTGACCCTGCAAGACATCGAGCGGCTGTTTGCCCAGCGCGGACACGAGCAATACACCGGCGAGCCGGTCAGCCACCTGGAGCACGCCCTGCAATCGGCGAGCCTGGGCGAGCGCGAGGGCGC
>JAIXWZ010000131.1 GCA_027491035.1 Comamonadaceae bacterium
TGGTGCCGGAGAGATGAATCGAACACCCGACCTTCTCATTACGAATGAGCTGCTCTACCGACTGAGCTACACCGGCAACGGAGGGCGATTATAGCCAGGGCGCTGCGGCGAACGGGCCTTCATTGCTGTGCGTGGTAGGCGGTCACGCGCTCGACTTCGTGCCTGCTGCCCAGCACCACGCTCACCCGTTCGTGCAGCTGGCTCGGCTGCAGGTCCAAGATGCGTTGGCGGGCGTTGGTGGCTGCGCCGCCGGCTTGCTCGACAAGCCAGCTCATGGGGTTGGCTTCGTACATCAGGCGCAGTTTGCCGGCCTTGTTGGGTTCGCGCTTGTCCCAGGGGTACATGAAGAGGCCGCCGCGGGTCAGGATGCGGTGTACGTCGGCCACCATGGAGGCGATCCAGCGCATGTTGAAGTCTTTGCCGCGTGGGCCTTGTTTGCCTTGCAGGCATTCGTCGATGTAGCGGCGCACTGGCTCGTCCCAGTGGCGCATATTGCTCATGTTGATGGCAAATTCCTGGGTATCCGGCGGGATCTGCACGTTCTCTTGGGTCAGCACGAAGGAGCCTTGCTCGCGGTCAAGGGTGAACATGGCCACGCCCTTGCCCACGGTGAGCACCAGGGTGGTTTGCGGGCCGTAGATGCAGTAACCGGCTGCCACTTGCTTGTGGCCTGCCTGCAGAAAATCTTTTTCTTCGACCGCGCTACCGCCTTCGGGTTTCTTAAGCACGCTGAAGATGGTGCCGATGCTCACGTTGACGTCGATGTTGCTCGAGCCGTCGAGCGGGTCAAACAGCAGCAGGTATTCGCCTTGCGGGTAGCGGTTGGGCACGACGTAGATGCCGTCCATTTCCTCGGAGGCCATGGCGGCCAGGTGCCCGCCCCATTCGTTGGCCTCGATCAGCACTTCGTTGGCAATGATGTCGAGCTTCTTTTGCACCTCGCCTTGCACGTTTTCGCTGCCGGCCGTGCCCAGCACGCCGCCGAGCGCGCCTTTGTTGACGGCCTGGCTGATGCTTTTGCAGGCGCGGGCCACCACCTCGAGCAGCAGCCGCAACTGGGCCGGTATTTGTCCGTGGTCGCGCTGCTGCTCGACCAGGTAGCGGGTCAGTGAGATTTTGTTCATGGCAGCGCCTCAGTCGGCCAGAGCGCGGGTAACCACCTCGCGCACGTCTTTGCTCAAATCGCTGCGGGCGGCCACGCGGGCGATGGCTTCGCGTGCGGCGCTGCGGTAGGGCTCAACCAGTTTCTTCCAGCGATCAAGCGCGCGCGCCAGGCGGGCGGCCACTTGCGGGTTGAAGGCGTCGAGCTCGAGCACGCGCTCGCCCCAGAACACGTAGCCGGCCGCATCGGCGCGGTGGAAGGCGCCCGGGTTGCCTTGGCAGAAGGTGGTGATCAGGCTGCGCGCGCGGTTGGGGTTGCGCAGGTTGAAGTCGGGGTGCTTGAGCAGCTGGCGCACGATGGGCAGGATGTGGCCGCCGTGGTCGGGCGCGCCCGCTTGCAGGCTGAACCATTTGTCGATCACCAGCGGCTCCTGCTTGAACAGGGCATGAAACTGCTCGAGCGCGCTTGCGGCCAGCCGGTGGCCGCTGCCGACCAGGGCGCCGAGGGCGTTGAAGCGATCGGTCATGTTGCTGGCCTGCCCAAAGCGCTCTAGCGCCACCTGCGGCCAGCGGTCTTCGCGCTCGGCCACGTCGGCCAGGCACAGGTGGGCCAGCGCCATGCCGGCCAGCGCACGGCGGCCGCTGGAGTAGGCGTCGGGGCGGTAGCTGGCGCTGTCTTGCAGTTCGTGCCACAGCGCTTGCCAATCGTCGCGCAGGGCCATGGCCAGTTGCAGCCGCATGGACTGGCGCACCGCGTGGATGCGCTGCGGATCGACCGCCTCGACCTGCTCGGCCAGGTAGACCTCGGAGGGCAGGGTGAGCACCAGCTCTTTGAAGGCGGCATCGAGCGTGGGGTGGCGCAGCACCGAGCGCATGGCCTGCACATAGTCGTCGCCAAGCAGCTCGTCGCTGTCGTTGTGGGCCAGGGCCTGCAAGGCCAGGCCAATGCCCAGGCGCTGACCGGCCTCCCAGCGGTTGAAGGGGTCGCTGTCGTGGGCCAGCAGGTGCAGCAGTTGCGCGTCGCTCAGTTGCGCCTGCAGTTTGACCGGCGCGCTAAAGCCGCGCAGGATCGAGGGCACGGGCTCGCTCGCCACACCCCGAAACACAAAGCTCTGGCTGGGCTCGGACAGCACCAGCGTGCGCGAGCTTGGCGCGTTGCCGTCGCCCAGATCCAGCGGCAGGTCTTGCCCATCGGGGCCGAGCAGGCCCAGGCCCACCGGAATCACAAAGGGCTGCTTGTCGCTTTGCCCCGGCGTGGCGGCGCAGCTTTGGCTGAGCCTCAAGGTGTAGGTTTGCGCGACGCCATCGTAGTGGCCGCTGGCCTGCAACTGCGGTGTGCCAGCCTGGCTGTACCAGTGTTTGAATTGTGGCAACAAGCGCGCCAGCTCAGAGGCGGGGTTGGCATCGGCGATGGCCTGGGCAAAATCGTCGCAGGTCACGGCCTGGCCATCGTGGCGCTCAAAGTAGAGCTTCATGCCGCGCGCAAAGCCGTCGCGGCCCACCAGGGTCTGCATCATGCGCACGACCTCGGCGCCTTTTTCGTAGATGGTGACGGTGTAGAAGTTGTTGATCTCGACGTAGCTGTCGGGCCGCACCGGGTGGGCCATGGGGCCGGCGTCTTCCGGAAACTGCGCGGTGCGCAGCACCCGCACGTCTTCAATGCGCTTGACGGCGCGGGCTGAGGCCTGGGCGCACAGGTCTTGCGAAAACTCCTGGTCGCGAAAGACGGTCAGCCCTTCCTTGAGCGAGAGCTGAAACCAGTCGCGGCAGGTGATGCGGTTGCCAGTCCAGTTGTGAAAGTACTCGTGCCCGACCACGCTTTCGATGTTGGCAAAGTCGGCATCGGTGGCGGTGGCCTGGCTGGCCAGCACGTACTTGGTGTTGAAGATGTTCAGGCCCTTGTTTTCCATGGCGCCCATGTTGAAGTCGCTGGTGGCGACGATCATGAAGCGCTCCAGATCCAGCGGCAGGCCAAAGCGCGCTTCGTCCCAGGCCACCGAGGCCATGAGGCTGTTCATGGCGTGCTCGGTCTTGTCGAGATCGCCCGGGCGCACATAAACCTGCAGCAGGTGCTCGCGCCCCGAGCGCGCGGTGATGCGCTGCTCGCGGCAGACGAGTTGCCCGGCCACCAGGGCGAACAGGTAGCACGGCTTTTTGTGCGGATCGACCCAGCGCGCATAGTGGCGGCCGTCTTCAAGCGGGCCTTGCTCGACCAGGTTGCCGTTGGACAGCAGCACCGGGTACTTGGCCTTGTCGGCGCGCAGGGTGACGCTGTAGCTGGCCATCACGTCGGGGCGGTCAAGGAAGTAGGTGATGCGCCGAAAGCCCTCGGCCTCGCACTGGGTAAAAAACGAGTCGTTGCTGACGTACAGCCCCATGAGCTGGGTGTTCTTGGCGGGGTTGCAGGTGGTGAAGATCTCCAGCGCAAAAGGCTCATGGCCTTCGGGCAGGTTTTCCAGCACCAACTGGCCGGCGTCCATCTTGAACGAGGTGCCTTGGCCGTTGACCAGCACCCGCGCCAAGTTGAGCTCTTGCCCGTCGAGGCGCAGGCTCTGCGGCGCCACATCGGGGTTGCGCCGCAGCGTCATGCGGTTGAGCACGCGCGTCTTTTGCGCATCGAGGTCAAAGCTCAGATCGACGGTGTCGATCCAAAAGGCCGGTGGCTGATAGTCGGCGCGCAAGATGGCGCTGGCCGGGGACTGTCCGTCACGCATGAAAACTCCTTGGCGTCAGACGCCTTGTTTGAGAGAGGCCTCGATGAAGGCATCGAGGTCGCCGTCGAGCACCTTCTGGGTGGCCGAGGTCTCGTGGTTGGTGCGCAGGTCCTTGATGCGGCTTTGGTCGAGCACGTAGCTGCGGATCTGGTGGCCCCAGCCCACATCGGTCTTGCTGTCCTCGAGCTTTTGCTGCTCGGCCTGGCGCTTGCGCAGTTCGTGATCGTACAGGCGCGAGCGCAGGCGCTTCCAGGCCACGTCGCGGTTGCTGTGCTGCGAGCGGCCGTCTTGGCACTGCACCACGATGCCGGTGGGGATGTGGGTCAGGCGCACGGCCGAGTCGGTCTTGTTGATGTGCTGCCCGCCCGCGCCCGAGGCGCGAAAGGTGTCGGTGCGCACATCGGCCGGGTTGATCTCGATCTCGATCGAGTCGTCGATCTCGGGGTACACAAAGATCGAGGCAAACGAGGTGTGCCGCCCGCCCGAGGAGTCAAACGGCGATTTGCGCACCAGGCGGTGCACGCCGGTTTCGGTGCGCAGCAGGCCAAAAGCGTATTCGCCTTCAATCTTGATGGTGGCGCCTTTGATGCCGGCGGTGTCGCCCGCGGTCTCGTCTTCCACCGTGGCCTTGAAGCCTTTGCGCTCGGCGTACTTGAGGTACTGGCGCAGCAGCATGCTGGCCCAGTCGCAGGCCTCGGTGCCGCCGGCGCCGGCCTGAATGTCCAGAAAGGCGTTGAGCGGGTCGGCCTGGTTGCTGAACATGCGCCGGAACTCGAGACGCTCGACCTCGGCCGAGACTTGGGCGGCCTCGCCTTCGATGGTCAGTAGGCCGGCCTCGTCGCCGTCCTCGCGTGACATCTCAAAGAGCTCCAGGTTGTCGGCGATGTCCTGGCTCAGGCGGTCGAGCACCAGCACCACGTCTTCAAGGGCTTTTTTCTCCTTGCCTAATTCTTGCGCGCGCTTGGGGTTGTCCCAGACCTTGGGGTCTTCAAGGGCCGCGTTGACCTCTAGCAGTTTGCGCTGTTTGGCAGGGTAGTCAAAGATACCCCCGAAGCTCGTCGACCCGGCGGCTGAGGTCTTGCAGGGTGTTGCCGATGAGGTTGATGTGTTCTGCGTCCATGACGTTGGGCTCTTTCAGTTGGGGGTGGCGCCTTTGGCGGCGCAGTCGCGCTCGGGCTTGGCGGGCAGGCCCGGCGCCAAACCGCGGATTTTCTCACGCCAGGAAGTTTTCGATCAGCTCGGCCAGGGCGCGGGGCTGGTCGTGGTGCAGCATGTGGCCCGCATCGTTGATGCAGGCGATGCGCGCCTGGGCCACGTTTTTCAGGCGATCGTGGTAGTCGGCCAGGGTGTAGCTGCCGCGCGACCAGCGCGCCAGCGAGTCGTCGCTGGCGTGCACCGACAGCACCGGCGCGCTGATGCGCGTCCAGATGTCTTGCATCTCATCCCAGCGGTAGAGGTAGGGGTTTTTCAGCTTGTGCCCAGCCTCGCCCAAAATGCGCCAGCGCCCCTGCGCGTCGGCTCTGGCCCAATGGCCGGCCAGCCAGTGGGCCTTGTCGGCGTCGAGCCGGGGGTTGGTCTTCATCAGGCGCTGGGCCACGCCCTCGCGGTCGTCGTAGTCGCGCAAACCCAGGGCGCCGGCATGCAGGGTCTTGAGCTCGTCCATCCATTGGGCGATGCGGCCGGCCGCTTGGCTGGGCCGAGATTGCGCCAGGCCAAAGCCTTCAAGGTTGATCAGCCGGCGAATGCGCTCGGGCCGCACGCCGGCGTAGTTCATGCTGACGTTGCCGCCCATGCTGTGCCCGACGAGGTCGACCGCCTGTCCGGGCGCCAGGGCGTCGATGAGGAAGTCGAGGTCGGCCAGGTAGTCGGGGAACCAGAAGCTGTCGGCCTGCGCTTGCGTCAGCCCAAAGCCGCGCCAGTCGGGTGCGATCAGCCGGCGCCCGCGCACAAAGTCATCGGACAGCGCGTCGACCATGAACTGGTAGGACGCGCCCACATCCATCCAGCCGTGCACCATCAAGAGCGCAGGCAAGTCGGGACGCACGGGGCCGTGCGTCCACTCCAGCACGTGGTATTGCAGGCCGCGGATAGGGACAAACGCGCTGTGGGCGCTTCGTTTTTCTTTGTACATTGCTCGGTCGGGTGGCGCCGGCGATGGCCGGCGTTGAGACCCGCATCATAAGGAGCCTTGAGCCGATGCCGCGCAGCCCCCGACCTGACCCCACCGACCACCACGGCCTCATGCACCAGGGCCTGCGCTGGCAGGTCGATGAGCACTTCAATATTGCGCAGGTGTGCGCCCGGCGCTGGGCTGGCAGCCAGCCGCAGGCGGCGGCCATCATCGAGCACCGCGCGGGCCAGAGCGCGCGCGCTTACAGCTACGGGCAGTTGCAGCAGGCGGCCGATGCGCTGAGTGTGGCGCTCAAGGCCATGGGCGTGCGCCGCGGCGACCGCGTGGCCATCGTGCTGCCGCAGCGCTTTGAAACCGCGGTGGCCTATATGGCGCTGCTGCAGATGGGGGCGGTGGCCATGCCGCTGTCGGTGCTGTTTGGCCCCGAGGCGCTGGTCTACCGCTTGCAGGACAGCGAGGCGGTGGCGGCGATTGCTGATGGGCAGGCCATGCCCGCCTTGCAAGGCCTGCGCGACAGTTGCCCAGCGCTGCGCAGCCTGATCGGCGTGGACGGCGCGGGCGGCGATGTCGATTGGGCGAAGGCTCTGGCCAGTCACAGCGGTGGTCACGGCGGTGGTCACGGCGGTGTGCGTCCCGTGCGCACCCGCGCCGACGACCCCGCGGTGCTGATCTACACCAGCGGCACCACCGGCGCGCCCAAGGGCGCGCTCATCCCGCACCGCGCGCTGATTGGCAACCTGACCGGTTTTGTGTGCAGCCAGAACTGGTTTGGCTTCGATGGCGTGCACAACCACCGCAGCGAGGCGGTGTTTTGGTCGCCGGCCGACTGGGCCTGGACAGGCGGGCTGATGGACGCGCTGCTGCCCACGCTGTACTTTGGCCGGCCCATCGTGGCCTGCGCCGACCGTTTTGGCGCCGAGATGGCGTTTGAGTTGATGCAGCAGCACGGGGTCAGCCACACCTTTTTGTTTCCGACGGCGCTCAAGGCCATGATGAAGGCGTGTGCGCAGCCGCGTCAGCAGTACCGGCTCAAGCTTCAAGCCATCATGAGCGCCGGTGAGGCGGTGGGCGATGCGGTGTACGCCTATTGCCGCGACCACCTGGGCGTGGTCGTCAACGAGATGTTTGGGCAGACCGAGATCAACTACATCGTGGGCAATTGCGCCATGCAGTGGGCTCGCGACGGGCAGGGCGAGCCGGTGCCTGCGTGTGCGGGGCAGGCGGTGGGCTGGCCAGCGCGCGCGGGCAGCATGGGCAAGCCCTATCCGGGCCACCGGGTGGCGGTGATTGACGAGCAGGGCCGCGAGTGCCCGGTGGGTGTGTCCGGCGATGTGGCCTTGCACCGCCAGGACGTGCATGGCCAGGACGATCCGATTTTCTTTTTGGGCTACTGGAAGAACGAGCAAGCCACGGCGGCCAAGTACACCGGCCCGTGGTGCCGCACCGGCGACTTGGCGCGGCGCGATGAGGACGGCTACCTGTGGTACGAGGGTCGCTCGGACGATGTCTTCAAGGCCGCGGGCTACCGCATCGGGCCGGGCGAGATCGAGAACTGCCTGGTCAAGCACCCGGCGGTGGCCAATGCCGCGGTGGTGCCCAAGCCCGACCGCGACCGCGGCGCCCTGGTCAAGGCTTATGTGGTGCTGTCGGCCGACTATGCGGCGCGCCGGCCTGATGCGGGTGCGCCGCGCGCAGCTTTCGATGCGCAGGTGACGGCCGCGCTGCAGGCGCATGTGCGCGGTTTGCTGGCGCCCTATGAATACCCCAAGGAGGTGGAGTTCATCGATCAGTTGCCCATGACCACCACCGGCAAGGTGCAAAGGCGCGTGCTTCGCTTGCAGGAGGAAGAGCGCGCACGGGCGGCCAATGCCCCCCGGTAAGGGCCGGCCTGCCCACGAGGGCGCGCCTGGGCGACAAGCGCTCAGGCCTCTGGCTCGGGTCTGCCCTTAAACTGATTGTTTTGTACTGACCGCAGCGAGGCACCGATGAAGCTGATTTCTCTGGGCACCAGCGACCTCAAGGTTGCGCCGATTTGTCTGGGCACCATGACCTTTGGCGAACAGGTCGATGAGCCGACCTCGCATGCCATCCTCAGTCGCAGCCTGGAGCTGGGCATCAATTTTCTGGATACGGCCGAGATGTACTCGGTGCCGACCAAGGCCGAGACCTACACCCGCACCGAGACCTATATCGGCAACTGGCTCGCAGCCCATCCGGGCGCGCGCCAAAAGCTGGTGATTGCCACCAAGGTGGCCGGCCCGGCCCGGGTGCCCTGGGTGCGTGGCGGCAAGCCCGATCTGTCGGGCCAGGACATCATTGAAGCGTGCAACGCCAGCCTCAAGCGTTTGCGCACCGACGTGATCGACCTGTATCAGATTCATTGGCCGGTGCGCCACGTGCCGGCTTTCGGTCAGATGTATTTTGATCCGGCCAAGGACGTGCCGGTCACGCCCATCTTGGAGCAGTTGCAGGCCCTTGGTGAGTTGGTCAAGGCTGGAAAGGTCAGGGCCATTGGCCTGTCCAATGAGACGCCCTATGGCGTGCACGAATTTGTGCGCCTGGCCGAGCTGCATGGCTTGCCGCGCATTGCCAGCGTGCAAAACCCGTATTGCCTGATCAATCGCACCGTGGAAAACGCGCTCGACGAGAGCCTGTACCGCCTCAACGTGGGCTTGCTGGCCTATTCGCCGCTGGGCTTTGGTTTGCTCACGGGCAAGTACGACCAAAGCGGCACCGACCCCGACAAGGGGCCGCGTGAGGCGCGTCTGAGCAAATACGAGTCGGTGCGTCAGCAGCGCTGGGGACGGGCTGACGCCTTGAAGGCGGCCAGGCGCTACAACGCGCTGGCACGCGAGCATGGTCTGACGCCAACGCAGATGGCACTGGCGTTTTGCTACCGCCGCCGTTTGGTGGCCAGCACCATCATCGGGGTGACCTCGGTGGCGCAGCTCGAAGAAGACCTCAAGGCCTGGGACACCGAGCTCAGCCCCGCGCTGCTCAAGGCCATCGATGACATTCGGTGGGAGATGCGCGATCCGGCGGTTTGATGGCGGGCAAGAAGTCACCCAGCGGCCAAACGCCGGCCACGCAGTTTTTGCAGTCGCGCGGCGTGGCCTTTACCGAGCACCCCTACGAATACCTTGAGCACGGCGGGGCCGAGCACAGCGCCAAGGTGCTGGGGCTCGACCCGTTTTCGGTGGTCAAGACTTTGGTGATGCAAGACCAGGACGGCGCGCCGCTGATCGTGCTGATGCACGGCAACCGGCAGGTGTCGACCAAGAACCTGGCCCGCCAGATCGGCGCCAAGAAGGTCGAGCCCTGCCTGCCCGAGGCGGCGCAGCGCCACAGCGGCTATCTGGTGGGCGGCACCTCGCCATTTGCGACCCGGCGTGCCATGCCGGTGTACATGGAAGAGACGATACTGGGCTTGCCTAAAATTGCGATCAATGGCGGGCGGCGCGGTTTTTTGATTGGCCTGGCGCCGCAAGTTTGTGTGCAGTTGCTCGGTGCGCAACCGGTGCAATGCGCGATTGACAAGTAAACAGCCGAAAGAGTGCTTGTGACGTCTGTGTATTTTTTGGCGGCTGTGCTGGCCGCTTACCTGATCGGATCGCTGTCGTTTGCGGTCATCGTCAGCCGCTTGATGGGTTTGAACGATCCGCGCAGCTACGGCAGCAAGAATCCAGGCGCCACCAATGTGCTGCGCTCGGGCAACAAGCTGGCCGCTGTGCTCACCTTGCTGCTCGATGCACTCAAGGGCTGGCTGCCGGTGGCCGCCGTGGTCTGGCAGGGCGATGCATGGGGGCTGGGGGCGGGCGCTGTGGCGGCAGTGGGCCTGGCTGCTTTCGCCGGTCACCTGTATCCGGTGTTTTTCAAGTTCGCGGGCGGCAAGGGCGTGGCCACTGCAGCCGGTGTGCTGCTGGGCGTGCACCCTGTGCTGGGACTGGCGGTGCTGGCCACTTGGCTGCTGGTGGCCTACTTCACCCGCTATTCATCGCTTTCGGCCCTGGTCAGCGCGGTGGCGGCGCCGCTGATCTACCTGGCGCTCGATCGCGGGGTTTGGTATGTGGACGGGCGCATCACGCTGATGCTGGTGCTCATGGGCGCGCTGCTCATTTGGCGCCACAAGGGCAATATCGACAAGCTGGTGCGCGGCCAGGAGTCCAAGATCGGCAGCAAGAAGGGCTGAGCGCTCAGTCCCTGAAGTTGTTAAAGCTCAGCGGCAGGTCTTTGATCTCGGTGCGAATGAGTGCCATGGCGCTTTGCAGGTCGTCGCGCTTGGCGCCGGTCACCCGCACCGCATCGCCCTGAATCGCGGCCTGCACCTTGAGCTTGCTGCCTTTGATGGCCTGCTGGATTTTTTTGGCGTCCTCGCTGGCGATGCCATTGCGCACCTTGCTGACCTGCTTGACCTTGTCGCCGCCGATCTTTTCGACCTTGCCCAGATCGAGGTAGCGCACGTCCACACCGGCTTTGGCCAGCTTGTTGCGCAAGATGTCGTTGATCTGATCGATCTGAAACTGCCCGTCGCCGGTCAGGGTGATGTCCTTGTCCTTGATCTCGATGGCCGCTGATGTGCCTTTGAAGTCAAAACGCGTGCCGATTTCCTTGGACGAGTTGTCAACCGCATTCTTGAGCTTGACCAGATCGGCTTCGAGGACGGTGTCGAAAGAGGGCATGTGAGAGCTTCTTTTGGGTGTAAATCACGGTGCGACAATCCCCAAATGTTAGTCGAGAAACAGGTTGCTCTGCAGGCGCACAACACCTTTGGCATCGTCGCCAAGGCGCACGAGTTGGTGCGCATTGGCAGCCAGCAGGACCTGCAAGCGGTGCTGGCCGACCCGCAGCTGCGAAGCAAGCCCAAGTTTGTGCTGGGCGGGGGCAGCAATATTGTGCTGACCGGTGACGTCAAGGCGCTGGTCTTGAAGGTCGAGATCAAGGGCAGGCGTCTGCTTGCTCAGACGCCGCGGGCCTGGGTTGTCGAGGCCGATGCGGGTGAAAACTGGCACGATCTGGTGGCCTGGACGCTGGCGCAGGGCTGGCCCGGCCTGGAAAATCTCGCCCTGATTCCGGGGACGGTGGGCGCCAGTGTGGTGCAAAACATCGGTGCCTATGGCGTCGAGCTGCAAGACCGCTTTGATTCGCTCGACGCCATGGATATGCAGACCGGTCAGGTGTTCACGCTCAATGCGGCGCAGTGCGCCTTTGGCTACCGCGACTCGGTGTTCAAGCATGCGCCGGCCCATGTGGCCGATGGTCTGGGCGGCCCAGGTGGCCCGCGTGGCATGGGCCTGGCCGGTCGGGCGCTGATTTTGCGCGTGCGTTTTGCCTTGCCGCGGCCCTGGCGTGCGGTGCTGGGCTATGCGGATCTGCAGCGGCGCATGGCCGCCGAAGGCGCAGACGCCGCGCAGGTCACGCCCGAGCAGTTGTTTGACTGGATCTGCGAGATTCGCCGGGCCAAGCTGCCCGACCCTGCGGTGATCGGCAATGCGGGCAGTTTCTTCAAGAACCCGACCGTCAGCCCCGACCAGTGCGCCGACATCATCGCCCGCGACCCCAAGGTGGTGCACTACCCCATGCCCGACGGCAGCATCAAGCTGGCCGCCGGCTGGCTGATCGATGCCTGCGGCTGGAAGGGCAAAAGCGTTGGCCACGCCGGCGTGTACGAAAAGCAGGCCCTGGTGCTGGTCAACCGCGGCGGCCGCGAAAATCCGTGCACCGGCGGCGAGGTGATGACGCTGGCTAAGGCGATACAAACCAGCGTCTACGAACGCTTCGGCATCCGCCTGGAGCCCGAGCCCGTCGTCATCTGAGCGCCCAGCCATCCCGGCCAGAAATTGGGCCAGAAATTGGCACAGAAATTGGGGTCAGAGTCGAATTTTGACTCTGCACAAATTTTTAGATTTAAAACGGTGTCTGACCCCGATTTCCTGACCCCGATTTCCCCACAAACATCACTTCTTGCCGCTTCCGTCCAGCTTGTAGATGTGTGGCCCGTCGCCTGCCGACAGGAGGCCGGTGTGGGCGTAGATGCCCAGCTTGGCGCGGGTGTCGGTGATGTCGAGGTTACGCATGGTGAGTTGGCCGATGCGGTCGAGCGGGGTGAAGGGGGCGTCTTCGACCTTTTCCATGCTCAGTCGCTCGGGCGCGTAGGTCAGGTTGGCGCTTTCGGTGTTGAGGATGCTGTAGTCGTTGCCGCGGCGCAGCTCCAGGGTGACGGTTCCTGTGATGGCTCTTGCGACCCAGCGCTGTGCGGTTTCGCGCAGCATGATGGCCTGCGGGTCGAACCAGCGGCCCTGGTAGAGCAAGCGGCCCAGACGCAGGCCGTTGATGCGGTACTGCTCGATCGTGTCTTCGTTGTGGATGCCGGTGACCAGACGCTCGTAGGCGATGTGCAGCAGCGCCATGCCGGGGGCTTCGTAGATGCCGCGGCTCTTGGCTTCGATGATGCGGTTTTCAATCTGGTCGCTCATGCCCAGGCCGTGGCGGCCACCGATTTCGTTGGCCTTGAGAATCAGCGCCACCAGGTCGGCGTATTCGACGCCATTGAGGGCCACCGGCATGCCTTCTTCAAAGCGCACGCTGACTTCTTCGGCTTTGACGTCGACCTCAGGCTTCCAGAACGCCGTGCCCATGATCGGGTTGACGATGCGGATGCCGCTGCTCAGGTGCTCCAGGTCCTTGGCCTCGTGCGTGGCGCCGAGCATGTTGGAGTCGGTTGAATAGGCCTTCTCGACGCTCATCTTGTAGTCAAAGCCGTTGGCAATGAGGAACTCGCTCATTTCCTTGCGACCGCCAAGCTCGTCGATGAAGGTCTGGTCCAGCCACGGTTTGTAGATCTTCAGGCTCGGGTTGGTCAGCAGGCCGTAGCGGTAAAAGCGCTCGATGTCGTTGCCCTTGAAGGTGCTGCCATCGCCCCAGATATTGACCTCGTCTTCTTTCATGGCGGCCACCAGCATGGTGCCGGTGACGGCACGCCCGAGCGGGGTGGTGTTGAAGTAGGTGATGCCGCCAGTCGAGATGTGAAAGGCGCTGCACTGGATCGCGGCGATGCCTTCGTGCGCCAGCTGGCTGCGGCAGTCGACCAGGCGTGCTTTTTGCGCGCCGTAAGCCATGGCCTTGCGCGGGATTTCTTCGTAGTCCGACTCGTCGGGCTGGCCCAGGTTGGCGGTGTAGGCGTAGGGCAGGGCGCCTTTTTGCTTCATCCACAAGAGGGCGGCCGATGTGTCGAGGCCGCCAGAGAAGGCGATGCCCACTTTTTGCCCTTTGGGCAGGTGTTGCAAGATGGTGCTCATGGGGTTCTTTGAGAGGTCACAGGTCAAAAACTGACGTTACAGCGGGGTCCGAGGGGTCGTGGCAGCCCATGGATCGCCACGCTTGGCTCGCTATGACGATGTGGGGATCGCCGTGCTGGGCTCGCGATGACGACATGCAGATCGCCAGGCTGGGTTTGCGCCAAGTCCCGCTCAGCCGAAGTGGCAGATGTAGTGGTAGGCCTCGGTCACGCGGATCTCGAAACTCGACTGGCCGGGGATGCTGAAGCGCTCGCCGGGGCCCGACTTTTTCCAGTCCGGGCTGCCTGCGAGCTTGTACTCGCAGCTGCCGGCCACGCATTCCATGATCTCGGGGGCGCCGGTGTTGAAGGTCAGGGTCGAGGGCAGCACCACGCCGACCGATTTGTTGCTGCCATCGGCCAAGGTGATGTTGTGGCTGACGCACTTGCCGTCGAAATAAACGTTGGCTTGCGGGTTGACGCTGACGTTTTGCAGGAGTGCTGGGCTCATGGGGGATCCGTTCGAGGGCTGATGCCCGCGAGCGGGCAAAGCCGCGATTTTAGGGCAGCCCCGTCCCAAGCTGGGCTGCGGACGATGGGGTGCGCGGCGCTCGCGCCCGGGGCTTTAGTGCCAGCGATGGGGACGGCCATGGTGGCCGCCGCGCTGCACCGAGATGCTCACCTGCGGGCCCCACACCCCGCGAACGGCCGGGTAGACCGTCCAGGGGCCGGCAACATAGCCAGGATGTACATGCACCGGTGCCGGCACGACGTAGATCGGCTCGTTTTGCACGTAGGTGATGGTGGTTTCGGCGGGGGCGGGCACCACGGAAATCGGCCGGTTGATGATGGTGGTGGTTGGCGCCACGGCCGGCGGCGGCATCGCGCCCACCGGGTTCATCTGCAGCCTGACGTAGGCGCCCGGGTCGTTGGGCATCTTGATGCTGTAGCGCTTGTTGTCGTATTCGTAAATGACGTCGTAGTGCAGGACCCGGTTTTCATAGCTGGTCTGCGTGGTGCATTGCTGCACGTTGCGCACCTCGTCGCGCGTGCCTTCGATCCTGTTGCCCAGCACGGCGCCGCCGACCAGGCCAATCATGGTGGCGATAGCGCGGCCGCTGCCGTCACCGATGGCATTGCCGACCGCGCCGCCCGCGATCGCTCCCATGGCCGCACCGGCGCCCGAGGGCTGGCCTTGCTGGATGACCTGCTGCGTGGTGCAGACCTGGCGCGGCACGGCGACTTGCTGCATCACGGCGGTGCTTGAAAGCACACGGGCCATGGCCTCTTGGGCCAGGGCGGGGGTCGCGCACAGGGCGAAGAGGGCAAACGGGGCGAACGGGGCGAACAGGGGCAGGGCCATGCGGGGGGTGGGGGTCATCATGAGGGTCTCCTGATGGGTTGCGTTCGTGGGCTGTTCTTGATGTGCTGTTCTTCGTGGGCTGCTCGGCTGCCAACTTTTCGATGTTCTAGGCGGCGGTCACACCCTATTAAACGGTCGGGCCACCCATTCGGTGCACAGGCGATCGTAAATCCTGTGTAAAGGTCTTGAGAAAAACCCTAATCTGCAGTCAACTGCCGCCGATCCAGGCCTGCCACTGCCGCGCGTCAAAGCCCACACTCAGCCGCCCGGGCCACTGCACCACCGGTCGCTTGATCAGGCTGGTGTGGTTGAGCATCAGCTGGCAGGCGCTGTCGCTGTCCAAAACGGTGGCCTGCGCGGCCGCGTCGAGCTTGCGCCAGGTGGTGCCCTGCCGGTTGAGCAGCGTCTGCCAGCCCACGGTTTGGGCCCAATGGGCCAGCAGCTGGCCGTCGAGTCCGTGCTTCTTGAAATCGTGGAACTCGTGCCCGACCCCCTGACTGCTGAGCCAGGCGCGCGCTTTTTTCACGGTGTCGCAGTTGGGAATGCCGAACACAACAATCATGGGTGTGATTTTGGCAGCTGCGGTCTGCCCTGTCGGCTGCGGGGCCTTGCCCGGTGGGCGCTAGGGAAGGTCTGCAAAACCCCGTCACCGCGCAGGGACGGGGCGATCCATAAGCCTCTGATTGATCGACGTTTTTGGATTGCCACGCTGCGCTCGCAATGACAAAGGGGACTTATGCAGACTGCCCCTTGCAGCGCCTGCGACACAATAAGGCGATGGAGTCTTTCAACACCCTTGATCAATGGCTGGCCCACTGCGAGCGCCTGCATCCGGTGGGCATCGAGATGGGCCTGGAGCGCGTGCGCGCTGTGGCGCACCGCATGGGCTTGCGCTTTAACTGCCCGGTGATCACAGTGGCCGGCACTAACGGCAAGGGCTCGACCTGCGCCATGCTCGAGGCGATTTTGCTGCAATCGGGTTACCGGGTCGGGCTCTACACCTCGCCGCACCTGGTGCATTTTGAAGAGCGCTGCCGCCTGCGCGGCGAGCCGGTGCGTGCCGATGGGCTGCTGGCGCATTTTGCGCTGGTTGAGCGGGCGCGCCTGGGGCGTGATCTTCGCTATCTGCCCGGGCGGCCGCAGGACATGCGCGGCGAGATTTCGTTGACCTATTTCGAGTTCACGACGCTGGTTTTCCTCTCCGTCATGGCCCACGCCGAGCTCGACGTGGTGATTTTGGAGGTCGGGCTGGGCGGTCGGCTCGATGCGGTCAACCTGATCGACACCGACTGCGCCATCATCACCAGCATCGACCTGGACCACATGGAGTTCCTCGGGCCCGACCGCGAGGCCATTGGCCGGGAGAAGGCGGGCATCATGCGCAACGGCAAGCCGGTCATCGTCAGCGATCCGGCCCCGCCGCAAAGCGTGCTCAAGGCGGCCCAGGTGCTCGGCGCCGACCTGTGGCTGCTGGGCACCGATTTCCAGTTCAGCGGCGACAAGCAGCAGTGGGGCTGGAGCGGGCGCGGCAAGCGCTATTCGGGGCTGGCCTATCCGGCCTTGCGTGGGGCCAACCAGTTGCTTAACGCGTCTGGCGTGCTGGCGGCCCTGAGCGCCTTGTGGGACAAGCTGCCGGTGACGGCGCAGGCGGTGCGCAACGGGCTGGCCCTGGTCGAGTTGCCCGGACGGTTTCAAATCGTGCCGGGCCAGCCCATGCTGGTGCTCGATGTGGCGCACAACCCGCACTCGGTCGCTGCGCTGAGCGAGAACCTGGACGCCATGGGTTTTTACCCCTGCACCCATGCGGTGTTTGGCGCCATGGCTGACAAGGACCTGGCGGCGATGCTCGCACGCATCGGTCCGCTGGTGGATCGGTGGTATTTTTGCGACCTGCCCACTCCGCGGGCGGCGTCGGCCGAGCAGTTGCGGGGCATGCTGCCCGCGCGCGCCGCTGCCCCGGCGGTGCAGCCGGTGCTTGCCACCTGCCATGCCGATCCGCGCAGCGCCTTGCAGGCGGCGGTCTCTGCAGCGGACCCCGCTGATAGAATCATTGTCTTCGGATCGTTTTTCACGGTGGGGGGCGTTCTTCGGGACGGACTTCCCCGCCTGGCGGGCCAGCACTTGGCGTCCTGAGGGTCGGGTGCAGGCCTGATCCGATCCTTCAACTGGACACCGCTCGCACGCCTCCCATGCCTTTCTTTAGTTTTCGCCGCGGTCAGCCGTCCAGCGCCAAAGTCGACTCGCAAGAGCCGGCCACCGACAGCGTCGAGGTGGTGAGGCGGCGAGCCCGCCAGCGCCTGATCGGGGCGACCGTGCTGGTGCTCATCGGCGTCATCGGCTTTCCCCTGCTGTTTGACAGCCAGCCGCGCCCGGTGCCGGTCGACATTGCGATCGAAATTCCTTCGCGCGCAGCAGTCAAGCCGGGCACACCCATCGCTGCGCCTGCCGCCCCGGCCACCGCTGCGCCTGCAGTGGTGCCTACAGTCGTGCCTGCAGTGGTGCCTGCGCAGGCGAGCTTGCAGGACAAGGAAGAGATCGTGGCGCCGGCCCGGCCGGCCAGCGAGTCGCCGCCTGCGCCGGCCGAGCCAGCCAAGGCCCCGGCCGCTGCGGTGGCCCCGGCCAAAGACAAAGCACAGGCCAAGGCAGAGTCCAAGGCCGATCCCAAGCCCGAAAACAAAGCCGAAAAAAAGACAGAAACCAAGTCCGACAGCAAGTCTGACGCGGCCAAAGGCGAGGGCCGTGTCGTGGTGCAGGTGGGTGCCTACACCGACGAGGGCAAGGTGCGGGAGGTGCGGCAAAAGCTTGAGAAGTCGGGCTTTAAAACCTACACCCAGGTGGTCGAGACCAGCGAGGGCAAGCGCACCCGGGTGCGCGTTGGGCCTTTTGCCAGTCGCACGGAGGCCGAGAAGGCCGCAGCCAAGATCAAATCCCTGAACCTGCCGGCTTCATTGCTGGCGCTTTGAGGCCGCCATGACCAGCGTCGACTGGATCTTGCTGGGCCTGATGCTGCTGTCGACGGTGGTCGGCTTGGTGCGCGGCCTGGTCTTTGAAGTGCTGTCTTTGCTCGGTTGGGTGGCCGCGTTTTTCGTCGCCCAGTGGCTGGCCCCCTTGCTGGGCCGGCATCTGCCCATGCAGGGCCTGTCGGATCCGGTGCGTTATGCGGCCGCCTTTGCGCTGACCTTTGTGGCTGCGGTCATGGTCGCCGGGCTGCTGGCCGCGCTGCTGCGCAAATTGTTGGCAGTGGTGGGCTTGCGGCCGGTCGACCGCCTTCTGGGCGGCGCTTTCGGTGCGCTGCGCGGCGTGGTGCTGCTGCTGGCGGTGGCCGTGGTGATCGATCTGACGCCGCTCAAGCGTGCCGCCTGGTGGGAGGCCTCGACGGCCGCGCCCGTGCTCGGTGTGATGCTGGTGGGCTTGAAGCCGGCTCTGCCCGAATCTTTTTCCCGATTTTTGAACTGAGGAGCCGATCAACCATGTGTGGCATCTTGGGAGTGGTCAGCCAGGCGCCCGTCAATCAGCTGATCTATGACGGCCTGCTGCTGCTGCAGCACCGCGGCCAGGATGCAGCGGGTATCGCGACGCATCAGGGCCAGAAGTTTTTCATGCACAAGGCCAAGGGCATGGTCAAGGACGTGTTTCGCACGCGCAATATGCGCGCCTTGCCCGGCCATGTGGGCCTGGGCCAGGTGCGCTACCCGACCGCCGGTAACGCTTTCAGCGACGAGGAGGCCCAGCCTTTTTACGTCAATGCGCCCTTCGGCCTGGTGCTGGTGCACAACGGCAACTTGACCAACGCGGCCGAACTCAAGGCCGAGCTGTTTTCGATTGACCACCGGCACATCAACACCGAGAGCGATTCGGAGGTCCTGCTCAACGTGCTGGCCCATGAACTTGAGAAGACCACGCGCGGTTTGCCGCTGGCCCCTGCCGATGTGTTTGCCGCTGTGCGCGGTGTGCACCGCCGCGTGCGCGGCTCTTACGCGGTGGTGGCGCTGATCGCCGGTCATGGCCTGTTGGCGTTTCGAGACCCCTTTGGCATTCGGCCCCTGTGCCTGGGCCGGCAGGGCTCGACCTGGGTGGTGGCCAGCGAGTCGGTGGCCCTCGAAGGCACGGGCCATCAATTCGAGCGCGACTTGCTGCCTGGCGAGGCGGTCTTTATTGATCTGCAGGGCCGGCTGCATGCGGCGCAGTGTGCCGAGCAGCCGCGCTTGATGCCGTGTATTTTTGAATACGTTTATCTGGCCCGGCCCGACTCCATGCTCGACGGCATTTCGGTCTACCAGGCGCGCCTGAATTTGGGCCAGACGCTGGCCCAGCGCGTGATCTCGACCGTGCCGCCCAATGAGATCGATGTGGTCATCCCGATCCCTGAGTCGAGCCGGCCCAGCGCCACGCAGCTGGCGCATTTGCTCGGGATCGCCTACCGGGAAGGCTTCGTCAAGAACCGCTATGTCGGGCGCACTTTCATCATGCCCGGTCAGGGCGTGCGCAAGAAGTCGGTGCGGCAAAAGCTCAATGTGATCGCCAGCGAGTTCAAGGGTCGCAATGTGCTGCTGGTCGACGATTCCATCGTGCGCGGCACCACCAGCCGTGAGATCGTGCAGATGGCGCGCGACGCCGGTGCGCGCAAGGTCTACCTGGCCAGCGCCGCGCCGCCGGTGCGCTTTCCCAATGTGTATGGCATTGACATGCCCACCAGCGACGAGTTGGTGGCCTACAACCGCACCGTCGAGCAGGTGCGCGAGGTGATCGGCTGCGATGCCCTGATCTACCAGGACGTCGAGGGCATGAAACGGGCCATCGGCGCGCTCAATCCGGCCTTGGCTGGCTTTGATGCGTCGTGCTTTGACGGCGTCTACATCACCGGCGACGTCACGCCTGAATCGATTGCCCGCATGAACGAGCAGCGCGTCGAGACCGACGAGGACGGCGACAACGACCACTCCCGCCTGAACCTGCCCAATGCCCAGACGGCCTGAAGGCCGGGCCTGAAAGCTATCCGATGACCACCCAACCCCTACACCCTGACACCCTGGCCGTGCGCGCAGCGCTTGAGCGCAGCCAGTACGGCGAGAACTCCGAAGCCCTTTACCTGACCAGCGGCTACGTGCAGCCCAGCGCGCAGTCGGCCGCGGCGCGCTTTGCCAACGAGGAAGAAGGCTTCACCTACGCCCGCTACGGCAATCCGACCGTGGCCAGCTTCGAGAAACGGCTGGCGTCCATGGAGGGCACCGAGGGCGCGATTGCCACGTCCAGCGGCATGGCGGCCATCTTGATGCTGTGCATGGGTTTGCTCAAGGCCGGTGACCATGTGGTGTGTTCGCGCTCGGTGTTTGGCTCGACCATCAAGCTCATTGGCGGCGAGTTCGGCAAGTTCGGCGTGGCCTCGAGCTTTGTCTCGCAGACCGATGTCTCCGAGTGGCAAGCTGCGATCCGTCCCAACACGCGGCTGCTGTTTGCCGAGACGCCGACCAACCCCTTGACCGAGGTGTGTGACATCGCCGCCTTGGCCGACATCGCCCGCCGGGCCGGGGCGCTGCTGGCCGTCGACAACTGCTTTGCCACGCCGGTGCTGCAGCGGCCGGTTGATTGGGGCGCCGACATCATCATGCACTCGGGCACCAAATACCTCGACGGGCAGGGCCGGGTGCTGGCCGGTGCGCTGTGCTGCAGCCAGGCCTTGATCGACGAGAAATTCATGCCCGTGCTGCGCAGCGCCGGCATGACGCTCTCGCCCTTTAACGCCTGGGTGGTGCTCAAGGGCCTTGAGACGCTGGGCCTGCGCATGAAGGCGCAAAGCGCGCAGGCACTGAGCCTGGCCCATTGGCTGGCGCAGCGGCCCCAGATTGCGCGCGTGCACTATCCGGGCCTGCCCGAGCATCCGCAGCACGAGCTGGCCATGCGCCAGCAAGGCGGCGTGGGCGGCGCGGTGATTTCCTTTGACGTCGGCGGCGCCTCGCCCGAGCAGGCGCGCAGCCGCGCGTTTGCGGTGCTCGATCACTTGCAGGTGCTGTCGCTTTCGACCAATCTGGGCGACACCAAGTCCCTGGTGGCGCACCCGGCCAGCACCTCGCACGGCAGGCTCAGCGAAGAGCAGCGCCAGGCCGCCGGCATTTCGCAGGGCCTGATCCGCATTGCGGTGGGGCTCGAGCATCTCGGCGACATCCAGGCCGACCTTGAGCGCGGTCTGGCCAGCCTGGCCTGAGGCCGGCGCAACCCTTTTGCACCTTGCCATGACTGCACGCATCCGCACCCGTTTTGCGCCATCGCCCACCGGCTTCATCCACCTGGGCAATATCCGCTCGGCGCTTTACCCCTGGGCGTTTGCCCGAGCCAAGGGCGGCGACTTCATCTTGCGTATTGAAGACACAGACCTCGAGCGCTCGACGCAGGCGGCGGTCGACGTCATCATCGAGGGCATGAACTGGCTCGGCCTGGACTACGACGAGGGCCCCTACTACCAAATGCAGCGCATGGCGCGCTACAAGCAGGTGCTGGGCCAGATGCAAGCCGCCGGCCTGGTTTACCCCTGCTTCATGAGCGTGGCCGAGCTCGACGCGCTGCGCGAGCGCCAGATGGCAGCCAAGCTCAAGCCGCGCTACGACGGCACTTGGCGGCCCGAGCCGGGCAAGACGCTGCCGCCGGTGCCCGAGGGCGTCAAGCCCGTGCTGCGTTTCAAGAATCCGCTGGCCGGCGACGTGGTGTGGGACGACAAGGTCAAGGGCCCGATTGCGATCAGCAATGAGGAGCTCGACGACCTGGTGATTGCGCGGCCCGATGGCACGCCAACCTACAACTTTTGCGTGGTGGTTGACGACATCGACATGGCCATCACGCACGTCATTCGCGGTGACGATCATGTGAACAACACGCCGCGCCAGATCAACATCTTCAGGGCACTGGGCCAGCAGCCGCCGGTGTATGCCCACTTGCCGACGGTGCTCAATGAGCAGGGCGAGAAGATGAGCAAGCGAAACGGCGCCAAGCCGGTGACCGCTTACGCGCAAGAAGGCTTTTTGCCAGAGGCCATGGTCAATTACCTGGCGCGTCTGGGCTGGAGCCATGGCGACGACGAAATTTTTAGCCGCGCGCAGTTTTTGCAATGGTTCGACCTCGATCACCTGGGCAAGAGTGCGGCGCAGTTTGACGAGGCCAAGCTGCGTTGGGTCAATGCCCAGCACCTCAAAGCCATGCCCGATGACCGGCTGTTCGAGGCGGTGCAGCCCTTTTTGGCGCCGCGCGCGGTGCAGCTCGAACCCCAGCGTGGCCAGCTGGCCTGCGCGCTGTTCAAGGACCGCTGCAGCACCTTGCTGGAGCTGGCCGATTGGCTGGCCTTGCTGGCCCATGGCGGGCAGCCCAGCGAGCAGGACCGTGCGAGCCATGTCACGGCGGCCATTGCGCCGGCGCTGGCCCAATTGGCACAGGCGCTTGAGGCGTGCCAGTGGAGTCGTCCGGCCATTGCGGCGGCCATCAAGCAGGTGCTGACCGATACGGGGCTCAAGATGCCGCAGCTGGCCATGCCGGTGCGTGTGCTGCTTTTGGGCACGCCCCAGACCCCTTCGCTCGATGCGGTGATCGAGCTGATGGAGCGGCCGCTGGTGCTTGAGCGACTTAAAAAATTGGGCCTGTTGTGAGAGCGCCTGTTTTCGGTTTATAATTTGAGGCTCGACAGTTGCAACCCGGGCGTGAGAAATCCAAACGGGGTGCAGATAGAGGGGGTATAGCTCAGCTGGGAGAGCGCTTGCATGGCATGCAAGAGGTCAGCGGTTCGATCCCGCTTACCTCCACCAGTCGAAAGTCCAAAGGTTTTGACCCTATCGTCTAGAGGCCTAGGACATCACCCTTTCACGGTGAGTACCGGGGTTCGAATCCCCGTAGGGTCGCCAAGTTTCACCGCCGCAAGGCAGTGCAGCAGGCACAAGCAGGCAGCAGCCTGACCGCAAGGTCAGGCGCTTGGCCCGAAAGGGCGAAGTTGTTGCTACCAGGAGTGGTAGTTCAGTTGGTTAGAATACCGGCCTGTCACGCCGGGGGTCGCGGGTTCGAGCCCCGTCCACTCCGCCAAATAGCAAGCAAAAACGCGCCTTCGGGCGCGTTTTTCATTGGGGCGCCACCCATTCAATCGGCAACGAAGGGGTTGGTTTCGCGCTCGCGGCCAAAGCTGCTTTCGGGGCCATGGCCGGGGATGAACACGGTGTCATTGCCCATGGGCCACAAGCGGGTCTTGATGCTGTCAATGAGCTGGTCAAAGTTGCCTTGCGGAAAGTCGGTGCGGCCGATGCTGCCGGCAAACAGCACATCGCCGACAAAGGCGCGCTTGAGCTCAGGCGAATAAAACACCACATGGCCGGGTGTGTGACCGGGGCAGTGGCGCACCTGCAAGGTGTGCGCGCCCAGCGTCACGGTGTCGCCATCGTGCAGCCAGCGGGTGGGCTTGAACGTCTGGGCCTGCGGAAAACCGAACATCACGCTTTGCTGGGGCAGGCCGTCGATCCAGAACTGATCGCCCGGGTGCGGTCCGATGATGGGCACATTGAGTCTGCTCGCCAGCTCCCCGGTGCCGCCGGCGTGGTCGATATGGGCATGGGTGAGCCAGATCTGTTCGAGCTTGAGGCCCAGCTCATCGACTTGTGCCAGCAGGTGGTCCAGATCCCCGCCCGGGTCGATCACGGCGGCCTGCTTGGTGTCTTGGTCCCAGACCAGGGAGCAGTTTTGCTGAAAGGGCGTGACGGGGACGGTGAGGTAGGTGAGCACGGCGGGGCAGGTGAGGTGAGTTGAAGCGCAACCCCCGCATCTTAGTGGGCGCGCTCGTTTGCCGCCTGACGGTCCTGACAGCGCGGGCTCAGCTCTCGCGCCGGGACGACTGCCGCGCCCGCTCGACCCACTCCAGGCCCTCGCGCTGGGCCTGGACTTTTTCCATGGCGCAGCGCACCTGCTCGGGTTTGGGGTTGCCCAAGATGAGCGGCTCGCCGTAGGAGCCGTCGGGTCGCTCGGGGAAAAAGATGGTCCACTTGACGCCGTCAATGAACTCGCCATCTTCCACGCGCTCGCGCAGCTGCGTCAGTTGCGCCACCAGGCGCTGCTGCTGCTGCTCGTCGGTGAGGTAGACCACCTCCATATGGACGTCGCCCTCGCCCCACACGATGCTGTAGCGGGCCACGCGCTCGCTTGGCTCATGCAGCGCGCGCAGCAACGCATCCGTGAAGTGCCTCGGTAGCCGGTTCGGCGTCATGCTCTCTCCTGCCCTTTGCGGGCGCCAGGGCTCTTGGGCCCAGCGCTCCTGCTGTTTTATGAGATCTCAAGCCAAACTCTACAACGATCGCGGCCGCAGCACCAGAGGGGATGTCTGGTGAAATTTTCAGACAGGTCTCGATGTCAAGCCGACTGGCCGCAGCCGGCGCCGCTGCCGCAGCGCCGGCTTTGGGGCGGCCAGGCCCCAGGCCCGCGCCTCAGTGCAGGTTGGCCAGCGCCGCCTTGAGATGGCCCACGGTGCGCTCGACGTGGTGCCATTTCTCGAGCCCGAACAGCCCGATGCGGAAGGTGCGAAAGTCGGCCGGCTCGTCGCACTGCAGCGGCACGCCAGCGGCGGTTTGCAGGCCGGCAGCGATGAATTTTTTGCTCGACTGGATGTCTGAATCGGTGGTGTAGCTCACCACGACGCCCGGTGCCTCAAAGCCCGCTGCCGCCACACTCGGATAGCCCGCTTGCTGCAGCAGCGTGCGCACCTGCCGACCCAACTCGATCTGTTCCTGGCGCACCTTGGCAAAGCCATAGGCTTCGGTCTCGAGCATCACCTCGCGCAGGCGCACCAGCGCATCGGTGGGCAAGGTGGTGTGGTAAACGTGGCCGCCGGCTTCGTAGGTCTCCATCACCTGCAGCCATTTGCGCAGGTCCATCGCAAAGGTGGTGCTTTGGGTCTGGTCGATGGCTTGGCGGGCGTGCTGGCTGAGCATGACCATGGCGCAGCACGGCGAGCTGCTCCAGCCCTTTTGGGGCGCAGAAATCAGCACATCGACGCCGGTGGCGCGCATGTCGACCCACATGGCCCCCGAGGCGATGCAGTCGAGCACCAGCAGGCCGCCGTAGGCATGCACCGCGTCGGCCAGCGCGCGCAGATAGCTGTCGGGCAGCATCATGCCCGCCGAGGTCTCCACATGGGGCGCAAACACCAAGGCGGGTTTCTCGCGGGCGATGGCGGCGGTCACCTCCTCGATCGGCGCGGGCGCCCAGGGCGCTTGCGAGCCGTCGGTGGTGCGGCGCGCCTTCATGACGGTGTGGCTGGCCGGGATGGCGCCCATGTCGAAAATCTGTGTCCAGCGGTAGCTGAACCAGCCGTTGCGCACCACCATCACATGCTTGCCGCTGGCAAATTGCCGGGCCACCGCTTCCATGCCAAAGGTTCCGCTGCCGGGCACCAGGGCCACTGAATGGGCTTGGTAGACCTCTTTGAGCATGCGCGAGATGTCGCGCATCACGCCCTGGAAGCGCTTGGACATGTGGTTGAGCGACCGGTCGGTGTAGACCACCGAAAATTCAAGCAGTCCATCGGGGTCGATCAGGGGCAAAAGGCCGGGCATGGGTTCTCCTTGTGTGTGCCAGGGGCGCAGCTTAGCCGATGTGCGGCAAGTCTGTTGATCCGAGCCTTGCGAGTGCTTGCCCGCAGCGGCGGATTTCCGTCCAAGGCCAGCGTGGTAAAACCACGGTCTTGCTCGATGAGCCGATGCCCTGCGCCGTGGAGCCAGGGTGGGCCTCGGGCCTCAAGGAGTTGCCGTGCGCCGCTTGTCCCGACCGCAGATTCAAAAAAGTGTTCTTCAGGTGCTGCAGGCCCGTGTTGGCTTGCTGCTGGGGCAAACCACCTTCGAGGAGCTGCTGCCGCTGCAGGAGCGGGTCTCGTTGGAATTGGCCCGTGGCGCCTTGCTCTGGCACGGCAAGCAGCCGCAAGAGGGGGCGCAGGCGCTGGCCCAGGCCATGGTCGACGCCCTGGGCCTTGACCCGCTGTTTTATTCGGCCAGCAGCCTTGATTTTTTGGTCTCCGAGGGCTTGACCAGCGCGTCGCTGGCGCTGGCCGACGCCGTTCGGGGTCATGAGCATGACAGCTTTGAGCAGTGGCAGCAGGAGGTGGTGCCCAAGCTCGACCGAATTGCCAACTTTGTGGTGTCGGTCTTCGACGGGCGCTGGCCGCTTGAGTTTCAGGCCCAGCCGCTGCAGGCCTGGCTGGCCCGGGCTTGACCCGCCCGCTGCGGTCAGCTTGTCGCGCAAGTGGCGGCGCGCTCTTTTGCGTGACGCGCTGACGTCCTATACTGGGCTTGGCGTTTCGAAATTGGGAAACGTTTTCCATAAAATCAAGCAAGGACGGGTCCGAGTCCATCGCAGACAGGCCGATGGGGCGCGCGCAAGTCTTTGCAGACTCGGGGGGAGTCTATGCAGACCAGACGTTTTGCGGGGCGGGTGTTTTTGCTCAGCGGGGCGGCCCGTGGTTTGGGTGGGGCCCAGGCCCGGCGCATCGTGGCCGATGGTGGCTCGGTGGTCATCGGCGATGTGCTGGTGCAAGCGGGCCAAGCCTTGGCAGCCGAACTTGGCCCCGCAGCCCAGTTTGTTGAACTCGACGTGACCGAGCCTGACCAATGGCAGCGGGCCGTGGCCGCGGCGCAGGCCATGGGGCCGGTGCATGGACTGGTCAACAATGCCGGCGTCTACGCGCCGGTGCCCCTGCAGGCCGATGACGGGCTGGCGCAGTTTGAGCGCCATGTGCGCATCAACCAGACCGGCGTGTTCCTGGGCATGCGCAGTGTCGTGCCGGCGCTCAAGTCCAGTGGTGCCGGCTCCATCGTCAATATTTCATCGACTGTGGGCTTGCGCAGCGCCCCCAATGCGATCGCCTACACCGCCACCAAGTGGGCTGTGCGCGGCATGACCAAGGCGGCAGCGCTCGAACTCGTGCGCGACCAAATCCGGGTCAATTCGGTGCATCCCGGCCCGATCGACACCGACATGCTCAGTGTGCGCACCGCCGAGCAAAACCAGGCCCGGATCGCCCAAATTCCCATGGGGCGCCTGGGCACTGCCGAAGAGGTGGCCAATTTGGTGTGTTTTTTGCTCAGCGATGAGAGCCGCTACATGACCGGCTCGGAGCTGGCCGTCGACGGCGGGTGCGCCCTGTGAGCGAGGCCGACAAGCCCTGGGATGCTGTGGTGATCGGCGCCGGTTTTGCCGGCCTGTATGCGCTGCATGCCCTGCGCGCGCGCGGCAAGCGGGTGCTGGTGTTGGAGGCCGCTGCCGGTGTGGGCGGGGTGTGGTACTGGAACCGCTATCCGGGCGCGCGCTGCGACGTCGAGAGCCTGCAGTACTCTTATTCCTTCGACGCCGAGCTCGAGCAGCAGTGGCAGTGGAGTGAGCGCTATGCCAGTCAGGCCGAGATCCTGCGCTACATCGAGCATGTGGCCGACCGCTTTGATCTGCGCCGCCATATTCGCTTGAACACCCGTCTGGTCTGCGCCACCTTCAACGAGTCCCAAGACGGCTGGGATCTGCTGACCGATGACGGGCTGCGCTTGCGCGCCCAGCACTGCATCATGGCCACCGGGGCCTTGTCCGTGCCCCGGCTGCCTGCCATCGAGGCCATTGAGTCGTTTGAGGGGCCGATTCATCACACCGGCGCCTGGCCGCATGAGGGCGTGGATTTTTCGAACTTGCGTGTGGGCGTCATCGGCACGGGGTCGTCGGGCATACAGGTCATCCCACAGATCGCCCGGCAGGCGCGGCAGCTGACGGTGTTTCAGCGCACCGCCAACTTCTCAGTGCCCGCATGGAATCGGCCGCTGCAAGATCAGGAGCAGCAGGCCTTCAAGGCGGCCTACCGCGAGCACCGCGCGCGTGCACGCGAGGTGGGCACGCTCTACGAGTTCACCGACAAGGGGGCTTTTGAGGTCAGCGAACACGAGCGCGAGCAGGAGTATGAGCGCCGCTGGAACAAGGGGGGCGTCAATTTCGTGCACGCCTTCAAGGACCTGTCGACCAACCTGGCGGCCAACGACACGATTGCCGACTTTGTGCGCGCGCGCATCCGCGCTGTGGTCAAGGACGAGCAGGTGGCCCAGTCGCTGTGTCCCAACGACCATCCGCTGGGCACCAAGCGGATCTGCGTGGACACGGGCTACTACGAAACCTACAACCGGCCCAATGTGCGGCTGGTCGACCTCAAGAAAACACCGATCGAGCGCTTTGGGCCGCAGGGCGTGCGCGTGGCTGGCGAGGACATTGCGCTCGATGCGCTGGTCTGCGCCACCGGCTACGACGCGCTCAGCGGGGCTGTGCTGGCGATCGACATCCGCGGGCGGGGCGGCGTCGGTCTGCGCGAAAAATGGGCGCAGGGTCCACGCACCTTGCTGGGCCTCATGTGCGCCGGGTTTCCCAACCTGTTCATGATCACCGGTCCAGGCAGCCCGTCGGTGCTGGTCAACATGATCGTGGGCATCGAGCACCATGTGCAGTGGATCAGCGACTGCATCGATCACCTGCAGCAGCAGGGGCACCGCACGATCGAGGCGACGGTTGCGGCCCAAGACCGCTGGGTCGAGCACGTCAACGCAGCGGCCCACCGCACCTTGCTGCCCATGGCCAACTCTTGGTTTCTCGGGGCCAACATCCCGGGCAAGCCTCGGGTGTTCATGCCCTATGCCGCCAAGATCGGGGTGTACCGGCGCGAGTGCCAGGAGGTGGCCGACCAGGGTTATGCCGGCTTCATTTTGTCTGGTGCCTGAGTGCGGGCACGAAATCCTGGGCTCGGTGGGCAAGCTTTGCCAAGTGGCTTGGCCAGCGCTCCGACTGTTTGATCCGATGTTGTGAGAGCCATCATGTCCAATCCCCCGCTGTCCGGTGTGCGCGTGCTCAGCATGGCCGAGCAATTGCCCGGCCCCTACGCCACCTTGCTGTTGGCCGATCTGGGCGCCGATGTCATCCTGATCGAGCGCCCTGGCAGCGGCGATCCGTCGCGGCGCTTCGAAGGCCTGTTCGCTTCACTGAACCGCAACAAGCGCTCGGTGGTGCTCAATCTCAAGGATGCGCAGGACAAGCAGCGCTTTCTCGAGTTGGTCGACACCGCCGATGTGGTGATGGAGGGTTTTCGTCCTGGCGTGATGAAGCGACTGGGCCTCGATGCCGACACCCTGCGCCAGCGCAAGCCCTCGCTGGTGTTTGCCTCCATCTCGGCTTTTGGACAGGACGGCCCTCTGGCCTCGGTGGTCGGTCATGACCTGAGCATTCAGGGTGTGGCCGGCATGGTCAAGGTGCCGCCCGGGCAGGAAAGCCGGGCGTGCGTGCCGACCTTGCCGCTGGCCGATATCGCCTCGGGCATGTTTGCCGCGCTGGGCGTGGTCTCGGCGCTGCTGGCGCGCGAGCGGGGCCAGCCCGGCCAGACGCTCGATGTCTCCATGCTCGACAGCCTGGTCAGCTGGATGTCGATCTTTTTGGTGCCTCGGGCCAATCAGCTGCCCGTTCGCGACCTGCCGCCACTCGATCCGGGCTATGGGGTCTTCGCCACTGCCGATGGCCGCCAGCTGACCTTGAGCATTGCCGGCGAGGATGAGATGTGGCAATCGCTGTGCGATTTGGTGGGCCTGCCCCAGTATCGCGAGTTGACCGAGAAGCAGCGCGAGGCCCGCGTGCTCGAGATCGACCCCCTGGTGCGCCAAGCGGTGGCCGCGTGGCCGCTCGATCGCTTACAGGCCCAGCTCGAGGCTCGCGGCATTGCTTATGGACCCGTGAGGGGCGACAGCGAAGTCTTGAGCGAGCCTCAGTTGGTCCACCGCGGCCTCGTCGCCCATGGGGTGGGTCCTGCCGGGCAGAGCTTTGTCAAGCAGCCGGTGCTGTTCAATGGCGCCAACTTCGACATCCGGTGCCCGCCGCCGGCGCTGGGCGAGCACACCGAGGAGCTGCTGGGCCCTAGTGGGCCTTCCACACCGGCGCGCGGCGTTCAGCAAACGCAGCCGCTCCCTCGCGCGCGTCCTGCGACTTGAGCACCGGCGCTGTGATGGCTTCCTGGCGCTCGAACATGTCAGCAATGGGCCAGTCGCGTTGCTCGACGATGACCCGCTTGCTGGCGGCCACCGACAGCGGGGCGTTGGCGATGATGCGCCGGGCCAGTTGTTTGGCGTGATCGAGGGCCTGCCCGGGCTCGACCAGGGCATTGAAGAGCCCGTAGGGATAGAGCCGTTCGGCCGAGACCATATCGCCGGTGAGCGCCATCTCCATCGCGATGCGCTGGGGAATCAGGCGCGGCAGGCGCAGCAGGCCACCTGCGGCCGCGGCCAGGCCGCGCTTGACCTCCGGCAGGCCAAACTGGGCGTTGCGGGCCGCCACCACCAGATCGCACACCAGCATGGCCTCGAAGCCGCCGGCCAGCGCATAGCCTTCGACTGCAGCGATCAGGGGCTTGGTCGGCGGCGTGCGGGCGATGCCCAGGATGCCGCGGCCTTCGACCCGGGTGACCTCGCCGCGCAAAAAGGCCTTGAGGTCCATGCCCGAGCAGAACGTGCCACCGGCACCGGTGAGGATGGCCACACGTGAAGACGGATCGCTTTCAAAGGCGTCGATCGCCTCGCACACGCCATAAGAGACCGCGCGGTTGACCGCGTTGCGTTGATCGGGTCGGTTGATCGTGATGATCACCAGCCCGTCGTCATGCTCGACCAGCACCTGACTGTCCATGGGGGCTCCTTATTCGCAGCTCAGAGCCTGCAGACGCTCCAGGGCTTCGAGGTATTGCATCTGCATGCTGTGAATGACATCCCTGACCGAGCTTTCTTCGCTCATCATGCCCACCACCTGACCGGCCGGGAAGGAATAGAGCTCGCGGCGCCGCGCCCGCACCACCCGCGCATGGGCCTCGTTGTAGAGGATGCCTTGCAGCGGCGTGGGCAGGTAGGGCGGCGCATCGGGGTGCTCCCAGGCCTCAGACAACTGGCTGCGGATCATGCGCACGGTCTTGCCGGTGCGCGCTTTGCGGCGCACTGCGTCTTCGGTGCGGGTCTCGAAGAGGACCTGCTTTTCAAAGGGGTCGAGCTCGCTTTCGCGCGTGCCCAGCCAGACGGTGCCGCACCAGACGCCCTGGGCGCCCAGCGCCAGCGCGGCGGCGATCTGGCTGCCGTGGGCAATGCCGCCTGCGGCCAGTACGGCAGCCCGATCGCCGCAGGCCTGCACCACCTGGGGCACCAGCACCATGGTGGCGATCTCGCCCGTGTGGCCGCCGGCCTCCGTGCCTTGCGCCACGATCACTTCGACACCGGCCTGCATATGGCGCACAGCGTGCTCGGCCTTGCCGCACATGGCCCCGACGACCACGCCGTGCTGGCGCAGCCGATCGATCACATCGGTGGGCGGTGTGCCCAGAGCGCTGACCACCATCTTGACCTGTGGATGGGTCAGCGCCACATCGAGCAGACGCCGCGCGCCCTGCGGCGTCATGCTGCCGCGGCCCTCGACGATCTCGCGGGTGATGCGCTCGCGCTCGCCCGCCGGCAGCGCGGGCACGCCCGCTTGCTCGAGCAGGTCGTCCATGAACTGCCGGTGCTGCGGCGGGATCATGGCCAGCAGGTCGTCGGCGCTGGCTGACTCGGCCTGCTTGTCGTAGGCGCTTGGGATGATCACATCGACGCCATAGGGCTTGCCCTGAACATGCTCATCGATCCAGCGCAGCTCGGTCTCGAGTTGTTCGGGCGAAAACGTGGCCGCTCCGAGCACGCCAAAGCCGCCGGCCTTGGTGACGGCCACCACCACATCGCGGCAGTGCGAAAAAGCAAAGATGGGCAATTGGCAGCCTAGCTGCTTGCACAAGGCAGTTTTCATGTTGGGCCGGTTTGACGTCGGTGCAATCGTTTCAAGGGCGGGGTCGATTGGGGGCGCTTCACAGGGCGATGCCCAGCCTCTTGACCACCGCCGACCAGCGCGCCACCTCGGCGCTGACGAAGGCTCGCGCTTGCGCGGGGCTGGAGTTGCTGATGGGCTGTATGCCTTGCTGCAGCAGGCGTTCGACCACCGCGGGCTTTTCCATCACCCGCGCCACAGCGCGCGCAATTGGCTCGAGCAACTGGGGCGGTGTGCCCAGGGGAGCGGCCAGCAAATTGCAGGTGCCTGCGATCAGATCCAGGCCGGCCTCGCGGGCGGTGGGGATCTCCGGCGCGATCTTTTCGCGCGCCTCGGCCATGGTCGAGATGATGCGCAGCCGGCCGCTTTTGTGATGCGGCAGCAAAGTGGCCGAGGTTTCTATGATCATCTGCACCGTGCCTGCCAGGGTGTCGTTGATGGCCGGTGCGCTGCCCGCGTAGGGCACGTCCAATAGGTTGATGCCGGCGCGCTCCTTGAGCAGTTCACCGGCTAGGTGCACCGTGGTGCCCAGGCCCGCGTGGCCGTAGGACAGTTTGCCCGGGTTGTCCTTGCAGTAGGCGATCAGGCCGGGCAGATCCCGCGCGGGCACGCTCGGGTGCAGGGCAATCACAAAGGGCGCATTGGACATCAGCGCGATCCACTGGAAGTCTTCGACCGGGTTGTAGGGCGCCTTGGCGCGCGAAATCGGCGCCGAGATCGCTGTCGAGCCGGTGGCCAGCATCAGGTGGTTGCCGTCTTTGGGCGCGCGCATGAAGCCGATGGCCACGGTCATGCCGCCGCCACCCGGTCGGTTCTCGACCACCACTGCACGGCCGAGTTCTTCGCGCAAGGCGTCGGCCAGGAAGCGGGCGAACAGGTCGCCCGATCCACCGGCTGGAAAGCCTACCGCCAGGCGCAGCGTGTTGTCTTGTGCCCAGGTCGGGCCCATCAGGCCCAGTGCGCTAATCCAGGTGGCTGCCTCGGACAAGGCGCGGCGGCGGTTCTTGAGGGTGGGCTGGGTTGACATACAAGGGCTCCTTTTGCGATTGCTGGACGGTTGACGTGAGGGGCTCGATGATCGTTTGATGCGCGCTCGATGCGGGTGATACGGGTGATACGGGTCAGGCCCTGCTCAATACCGGCTCAATACCGGCTCAATACCGGCTCAATAGGGCGCCCGCGGCAGCTTCATGTCCTCGACGAAGGATCGGGCCGCTTGCGGCGCGAACTCCATCGTGACCAGCTCGGCACCGTCTTGCAGGGCCTGCACCTCCAGCACCACGCCCGGATCGCTCCAGATCAGTGCCAGGCCTTCGAGCACACCTTGCTCTGTGCAGACCTGTCCGCGGGTCAAGGCGTGAAAGCGTCCCGCGCCATCGTGGGGCGAGGACGGCAGGCGCATGCAAGCGGCGGGCGGCAAGCGCGTCAACCAGGCCGCCGGCCCGTTGGCCGAGGGCTCGATCAGGGTCTGCAGCTCAGCGCTGCGAAGGCTGCGCAAGGCCGTCGCATCGAGGACCTGGCTGGGCGCCGCATGGATCTGTTGCTTGGACCCGCCAAGCAGCAGGTTTTCGCGCTTGTCCGGCAGCACCCATGCACCCTGATCGCTGATTGCCCTGAGTGTGAGGTAGGCCACCCCCGCATCGCCACTGCACAGTGGGCCGTAGGCCGAGTGCGGCGACGCATAGTGGACGGTCAGGGGCGGCAGTTCGCGGCGGCCCAGGCGCGCACTGCCGCCCACAAACAGCTGGAACTGGTGCTCCTGGTGGAAATGCGTGGGCAGGGTCCAGTGGGGGTCTTGTTCCACCAAAAAGCCCTGCGGTCGCAGGCCGTTGGCGCGTTCACGCGGCAAGATGATGTCGGTCACCTGCCCGCAAAAGTGGGGCAATTGCACTTTGCGGCAGCTCCCTCGGGCCTGGGCCAGCGTTTGTTGTTCGGCCATGGTTATCGGCGGTCTTCGCAGGTGCCTGCGGTGCGCAAAGTGGCCGAAGAGATCGGGTGCATGGTGAGGGCGGGGTGTGTCTGTGAGAGCGCAGAGAGGCAGAAAAAGCTCGCTTGTCAGCATTCTGGCACACTGCTAGAATTTTCGAAAGATCAAATGATTTTTCGATTTTTCGAATATTGAGCCCGCTCAGGTCGGGCTGCCCTTGAAAGATTTCATGAGTTCCCCAACCGCCATGCAACTTGGGTTTTTCACCATGCCGATGCACCCGATCGGCAAGGACTGGCGCCAGTGCCTGCGCGAGGACCGCGAGGCCTTTATCCTGGCCGACCGGCTTGGCTTTGTCGAAGGCTACTGCGGCGAGCATGCCACTGATCCGGAGGAAAACATCACCTCCTCGGCGCTTTTCATGGCCACGCTGGTCGATGCCACTGAGCGCATCAAGCTGGGCACGGGCACCCTGAACATGCCCAATCACCACCCGGTGGCCGTGGCGGGCATGGTGGCCATGCTCGATCACCTTCTGGGGGGGCGTTTTATCTTGGGCATCAGCCCGGGCGCCTTGCCCTCCGATGCCGAGGTCTATGGCAACATGGACATGAACCGGCCGGCCATGTTTTTGGAGGCCATCAACCAGGTTCTGCAAATTTGGGCATCGCAGCCGCCCTACAAGATCAAGGGGCAGTTCTGGAATGTCAGCACCGAGCGCACCTACCTGCCTGAAACCGGCATGGGAACGGTGCCCAAGCCTTTTCAGCGACCCCATCCGCCCATCGTGGTCACGGCCGTGGCACCGTTTTCGCAGGGCATCACGGAGGCAGCGGCGCGGGGCTGGGATGCGATTTCGGCCAACTTCCTGCTGCCCAAGTGGGTGCGCAGCCACTGGCAGAAGTACGAGGAAGGCTGCGTGCGGGCCGGGCGGGTGGCCGACCGTGCCAACTGGCGCGTCGCCAAGACCGTCTTTGTCTGTGAGGACGAAGCCAAGGCGCGGGCCTATGCCAAGGGCAGTGACGGACCCTACTACTACTATTACCGCTCGCTGTACTCCAAGCTCAAGCGGCGCGGTGCGCTCGATGTGTTTCGCTCCGATCCCAAACAGCCCGACCATGAGATCACGCTCGAGAGTGTGATCGACAAGCTGGTGATTTGCGGCTCGCCGGCTCGGGTGGCCGATCAATTGCACGCGCTGCGGCAAGAGACGGGTGAGTTCGGCACCCTGATGTATGCTGGCGTGGACTGGACCGATGTACAACTGGCGCGAAACTCCATGACGCTCATGGCCGAAAAAGTGCTGCCGCTGGTCAACAGCTGAGGGCATTGTGGCGATGATGAGTGAGGTCCTGATCGAGGGTGGTAACCAGGGGCGCGCCTTGCGCCAGGCCCTGGGGCGCTTTGCCACCGGGGTCACGGTGATCACCCCGCGAACCCAGGCGGGGCAGCGGCTGGGGCTGACGGCCAACCCGACATCCGGGTTGCCGCCAACACGCTTTGGGCCGGTTTAGGCTCAGTACCCTGTTCGCCATGCCCCAAAGCCGCACCATCCCAGCCCTGCTGCGCGAGCAAGCCCAGGTCCACGGTCACCGGGAGGCGCTCGTCGCCGGCGACTGCCGGCTCACCTATACGCAGCTGCGCGAGCAGGTGCTGCTGACCGCACGGGCCTTGTCGGCGCTCGGTGTGCGGCGCGGCGACCCGGTGGCCATTTTGATGGGCAACCGGGCCGAGTGGGTCTTGTCTTTCCTGGCGGTGCAGCAGCTCGGGGCCGTCTCGGTGGGCCTGAACACCTGGGCGACCGCGCGCGAGCTTGAGTTTGCGCTGGCGCATGCCGAAATCAGCTGCCTGATTGCGGTCGACGGCTTTCGCCGCAGTGACTACCGCGGCCTGCTTGCTGACATGAGTCCGCGTGCATCGAGGCTGCCGCATCTGCGCCGCATCGTCTGGCTCGCTGCCGATCCGGCACACAGCCTTGAGCTCGATACGGCCTGCGGCGAGATCGGTTGGGACGACTTCATGGCCGGCGCCCAGACAGTCGCCCAGGCCGTGGTCGAAGCTGCGGCCGAGCAGGCGCAGCCCGACGATGTCGGCATGCTGCTCTACACCTCTGGCTCAACCGCAACGCCCAAGGGCATCTTGCTGCAGCATGGCCACTGGATCACCAACTCCTTTCATATCGGCGAGCGCCAGCATGTCACCTGCCAGGACAGGCTCTGGCTGGCGGTGTCCCTGTTCTGGAGTTTTGGCTGTGTCAATGCGCTGCCCAACATCCTGACCCACGGTGCCTGTGTGGTGCTGCAGGAGCATTTTGATCCCGGGCAGGCCTTGATGCTGATGGAGCAAGAGCGTTGCAGCATCATCTACGCAACACCCAATATGGTGCAGGCCATGCTCGAGCATCCGCAGCGCCTGCAGCGCGATTTGTCAACCTTGCGCAGCGGCGCGACCATCGGCACGCCCGAGCAGATTGCCCAGGTTCTCGAGCTCGGTGTGAGCCAGATCTGCAACATCTATGGCCTGAGCGAGACCTACGGCAATTGCGCTGTCACCGACGCTGCAGAGCCGGTCGAGGTGCGCCTGCAATCGGTGGGCCAGCCGCTGCCGGGGGTGAGCGCGCGCATTTGCGATATGGAAACCGGCCAGCTGCTGCCGGCCGGCCAGGTGGGCGAGATCCGCATCAAGGGCCCGCTTTTTCTGTCTTACTTCAAGGAGCCTGAAAAGACCCGGCAGTCCTACGATGCCGAGGGTTATTTCTGCACCGGCGACCTGGGGCTGCTCGATGAGCAGGGCCGTCTGTATTACCGTGGCAGGCTCAAGGAGATGGTCAAGAGCGGAGGTATCAACATCGCGCCGGCCGAGGTCGAGGAGGTGCTGATGCGCCATCCCGCGGTGCAGTCGGCCTATGTGATTGGGGTGCCGCATCCCACGCTTGATGAGGCCCTGGTGGCCGTTGTCATTGCCCGCGCGGGGGCGCAAGCACAGGCCGACGAGCTCAAAACGTATTGCCAACGCGAATTGGCGGCCTACAAGGTGCCCTCGCGTTTTCACTTCACCACGGTGGATCGGCTGCCGCTGACCACCACCGGCAAGCTGCAGAAAATGAAACTGCACACCTTGCTCGATTGACCGCTGCATCGCCCATGAATCCATCCAACCCATCGCCCCCCAGCGGCCCCCTGACCGGTATGCGGGTGATCGAGGTCGCCTCGATGGTCTTCGCGCCGCTGGCCGGCCAGTATCTGGGCGATCTTGGGGCCGATGTGATCAAGGTCGAGCCGCCCGAGGGCGATCTGACGCGCTCGATCGGCCCGCGCCAGTCGCCCCTGATGGGTTCGTTTTTCCTCACCAGCAATCGCAGCAAGCGCAGCGTCGTGATTGACCTCAAGACCGAAGAGGGCCTGCACATCCTGCACCGTCTGCTCGATGGTGCCGATGTGTTTTTACACTCCATGCGCTCGCCCGCCGCGCGCCGCCTCGGCCTGGACGCACCGACCTTGATGGCCGGCCGGCCGGGGCTTGTTTACTGCCATGCCACCGGCTATGGTGAAGACGGTCTCTACGCCGGGCGGCCCGCCTACGACGACATCATTCAGGCGGCCTCGGGTCTGGCGCAGTTGCAGACCGTGGTGGCCGGTCAGCCTCGCTTCATCCCCACCATCGTGGCTGACAAGGTCAGCGGCCTGCATGCGGCCTACGCCATCTTGGCTGCTCTGATGCACAAGCAGCGCACCGGCCAGGGCCAGCAGGTGCAGGTGCCCATGTTCGAGACCATGGCCGCTTTCAACATGGCCGAGCACCAGTGGGCGCATGTGTTTGAACCCCCCCAGGGCCCGATGGGCTATCAGCCAGTGAGCACCGCTTCGCGGCGGCCCTACAAGACGCTCGATGGCTACCTGGCGCTGCTGCCGTATTCTGATGCCCACTGGCGCCAGTTCTTCGAGCTCGCCGGCGAGCCGCACTGGATGGACGATGAGCGCTTTGCCAGCTTTGCACAGCGCCAAAAGCACTTTCGCGCCGTCTGGGACGAGGTCGAGCGCCAGGCGGCCCGCAAGACCAATGCGCAGTGGATCGCCTTGCTGTCGCAGTCCGATGTGCCCTTTTCGGTGGTCAACCGGCTCGAGGATCTGCCCAACGATCCGCACCTGGCCAGCGTCAACTTCTGGCAGCTGGCCGAGCACCCGAGCGAGGGCATGCTGCGCTTTCCGGCCAGTCCGATGAAGCTCAGCGCCAGCCCCGCCGGCATGACGCGCCTGCCTCCCACGCTGGGGCAGCACAGCGCCGAGGTGCTAGAACAACTCGGTTACAACGCCGCTGAGGTGAGCCGCTTGATGGCAAGCGGCGGGCCTTGCTGGAGACCCGCATGATTGAGCGACACCTGTTTGATGCAGAACACGAGGGCTTTCGCGATACGGTCCGGCGCTTCATTGAAGAGCATGTGACGCCGCACCACGCTGATTGGGAAAAGGCCGGACAGGTCCCCCGCAGCCTGTGGCGCAAGGCTGGCGAGCTCGGCTTGCTGTGCTGCAACGTGCCGCAGGAGCACGGCGGCGTGGGCGGTGATTTTCTGCACAGCGCCATCTTGATCGAGGAGATGGCGCGAGCCGGTGCCACCGGTCCGACCTTTTACCTGCACTCGGACATCGTCGCGCCCTATCTGGTGGACTTTGGAACGCCTGAGCAAAAAGCCCAGTGGCTGCCGCGCATGGCCAGCGGCGAGGTGGTCGTTGCCCTGGGCATGAGCGAGCCCTCGGGCGGCAGCGATGTGCAGAGCATCCGAACCCAGGCGCTGCGTGATGGCGACGAGTACGTGATCAATGGCCAGAAGGTGTTCATCACCAATGGCCACAGTGCCGACCTGCTGCTGCTGGCCTGCAAGACTGATCCGAGCCAGGGCGCGCGCGGCGTGAGCCTGATTCTCGTGGAGACCGATCGCCCCGGTTTTACGCGGGGGCGCAAGCTTGAAAAGATAGGCTGCAAGGCGCAGGACACCTCGGAGCTGTTTTTCAGCGATCTGCGGGTGCCGGTGGGCAACCTCCTGGGTCAGGAAGGCGGCGGCTTCAAGATTCTGATGACCCAACTGGCGCAGGAGCGCCTGGTGCAGGCCATTCGGGCTGTTTCGGCCGCTGAGGCTGCGCTGGAGTGGACCCGCAGCTATGTGGCCGAGCGCAAGATGTTCGGCCAGACCCTGGCCGACTTCCAGAACACGCGCTTCACGCTGGCCAATTTGCATGCCCAGGTGCTGGCCCAGCGGGTGTTTGTCGACCGGTGCATGGCACTGCACGTCAAAGGGCTGCTCGACGCGGTGGATGCAGCGGCCTGCAAGCTCGTGACCACCGACTTGCAATTTAAGGTGATGGATGAGTGCCTGCAACTGTTCGGTGGCTGGGGCTATATGTGGGAATACCCGATTGCCCGCGCCTTTGCCGACGCCCGCATGTGCCGCATCGGCGGCGGCACAGCCGAAGTGATGAAGCAGATCATTGCCAACGCCATTTTGCCGAAGACCCGTAAACCCTGACCCCCCGAGGAGGAGCCACACCATGCCCATCAAAAGACGCCAATTGCTGCAGGCTTCATTGGCCGCAACCGCACCCTTGTCCTTGAGCCGTCTGCAGGCCCAGGAGGTCAACTGGCCCAGCGCGCCAGTCAAGGTCATTGTTCCATTTACCGCTGGCGGTGCCTCCGACGTGCTCACGCGTCGGCTCGCCGAGCGCATGCAGGCACGGCTGGGGCAGAGCTGGACGGTGGAAAACCGCACCGGCGCCGGTGGCAACATCGGCATGGAGGCGGTCAAGAACGCGGCACCCGACGGGCACACCATCTGCTCGGCCACCATCGGCACTTTGTCGATCAACCAGTTCTTGTTTTCCAAGATGCCCTACGACCCGGTGGCCGACTATGCCTACGTCTCGACCATCTGGGAAAACTGCAATGTGTTCGTCGTGCCGGTCAGCAACCCGGCGCGTTCGGTGCAGGAGTTCCTGGAATGGGCGCGTCGCAAGCCGCAGGGCGTGAGCTTCGGCTCGGCCGGCGTGGGCACCACCCCGCACCTGGCCGGTGAGATGTTTCGCCACCGCATGGGGCTGACGGCGGTGCACATTCCCTTTCGCGGGGCGGCGCAATCGATGCCTGCCCTGATGGCCGGCGAGACCGATTTCGCGATCGACAACATTGCCAGCTACATGCCGCTGATCAAGACCGGCAAGGTCAAGGTGCTGGCCATCACCGCCACCACCCGTTGGCCCACGCTCACCGAGGTGCCCACCATGGCCGAGGCGGGGATCAAGGATTTCATCATCACGTCCTGGGGCGCTTTCGTGATGCCGCGCGGTACGCCCGCAGCCATCGTCAACAAGGCGTCGCAGACGATCGCGCAGATTGCCCAGGATCCCGCAGTCAAGGAGCAGTTCCTTGCGGCCGGTGCACTGGCCGTTCATTCTTCGCCGCGCGAGACGGAACTCTTTGCCGAGCGTGAGCGCGTCAAGTGGAAAGAGGTCATCCGCATCGCCGGCGTGCAGATGCAGTGAGGCTTGGGTGGCGATCTCCCTGCGCGATCAGGCCTGCGTCACAGGTGTCGGCGAGACCGTGTACATGCGCGGCTCGGGCAGCAGCGCGTTCGAGCTGCAGTTGCAGTCCTCGCTGACCGCGATCGCCGACGCTGGGCTCACCCCCAAGGATATCGACGGCATCATTCCGATCGGCATCGTCAGTGGCACGGCCGACGACTTCATCGAGAACTTTGGCATTGCCGATCTGCGTTTTTCGGCGCTGATTCCCCATGGCGGTGCCAGTCCCGTGATGGCGCTGCAATGTGCGGCCGCAGCGGTGGCCACCGGCGCCTGCAACCATGTCTTGATCACGTTTGGGCGCAACGTCACCGGCAAGGTCGGCAACCGCGCCGGCGCGCGCATCCACACGATGCCGCAGTTTCACTACGTGACCGAGTTCGAATACCCGATCGGTGCGGCGGCGCCGGCTCAGCTCTACGCGCCCATGGCTCGGCGCCACATGGAGCTGTACGGCACCACGCCAGAGCACTTTGCCGAAGTGGCCATCGCCTGCCGTGAGCATGCCCTGCTCAACGACAACGCGATCATGAAAAAGCCGATCACGCTGGACGACCATCGCAACTCACGCATGATCTCTGACCCCTTCCGGCTGCTGGACTGCAGCCTCGAGAGCGATGGGGGCGCGGCAGTGATCGTCAGCAGCGCCGAGCGTGCGGCCGATCTGCGCCAGCGCCGCGTCTACATCGCGGGTGTGGCCGAAGGCCATCCCGACATGCCTGGCTCGATCACGCAGCGCCCAGACATGACCAGCCTGGGCATCGCCAAGGCGGCCGAGCGGGCTTTTCGCATGGCCGGCGTGGCTCGCGCTGACATCGACCTGGTCGAGCTCTATGACTGCTTCACTTACGTGGTCATCCGCCAGCTCGAGGACCTGGGTTTTTGCAAAAAGGGCGAAGGCGGCCCTTTTGTCGAAGGCGGTCGGCTGCGCCTGGGTGGCGGGCTGCCTTGCAACACCCATGGCGGCTTGTTGTCCCAGGCGCATGTGTGGGGTCTCAACCATGTCGTGGAGCTGGTGCGCCAGCTGCGCGGGCAGGGCGGACGGGCCCAAGTTCAGGACGCGCAAGTGGGCCTGGTCACCGGCTATGGCGACATGGGCGACGGCGCCGTGGCCATACTGAGGAATTAGCGCCGATGGATACGCCCCACAAGCCTGAACCGGCCGATGTCGATTTGTCGCGCCCCTATTGGGAGGCGGCCCGGCGCGGTCAGCTGGTGCTGCAGCGCTGCAGCGCCTGCGGCAAGTTTCGCCATTACCCACGGCTGCTGTGCGACGCCTGCTACAGCGCTGCCCATGAATTTGTCCCGGCCAGTGCTTTAGGCCAGGTTCACAGCTGGACGGTGACCCATCATGTGTTTCATGCCGGCTTTGCCGCCGAGGTGCCGTATGCCTTGGTGACCGTCGATCTGCAGGAGGGCGTGCGCGCGCTGGGTCGATGGGACGGCGGCGAGCCGCTGCGCATCGGGCTGCCGGTGCGCGCCTATTTCAGGCTGGGTCCGGGTGCCCCCGAGCTGCGCTTTGCGCCTGGCTGAGCCTTTTGCGCCGGCGCCGCGGGTGCTCAGGGCATGCGGGTGCCGCGGTACTCATCGACTTGGTGGCCACTCAGGGCGTAGCCGCTGACGCCCCAGTCGGTGGTCTTGCCTTGCACGCTGAGCACGCCGGCGACCCAGCAGGCGTCCATGGTGCGCAGCCGGGCGGGTTTTTGCAGAGTCACCAGCACGATTTGATTGGCCGGCGGCGGGGGGCTGTGGATGCAGGCGCCGAAGTAGGGCACCAGCAGAAAATCGCGGATCGCCCCGGTGCTGTACTCCAGCGGCACCACGTAGCCGGGCAGACGGATGCGCTGGCCATCGAGCTCGGCACGCACCGGCGCGCTGTCCCAGATCTTGCGCATCTTGCGCTGCAGCTCGAGCTCTTGCGCGCTGCCCTCCGGGATGCGGCTGGCGTCCAGATTTCCCAA
>JAIXWZ010000237.1 GCA_027491035.1 Comamonadaceae bacterium
CCTCGCAATGACGAAGTGCGGTGTGCCACTGTCACGGCGCCATGTCCCTGCCTGTGTCACTGCTCCGGCCCTGTCATCGCCCCCAGCCCTGTCATCGCATGAGCAGGCTGCGCCAGAGCATCAGGGCCATGTCGCGGCGGCCGAGTTTGGGGCGCTCCTGCAGCACCCGCGGCCCCAGGTGCCGGACCCGTTGTGCGATGCGCAGGCCTCCTTGCACCACCAGCCGCAGCTCCCAGCCTGCGCGGCCTGGTACTTGTCGCGCCAGGGGGGCGCCGCGCAGCATGAGGTGCTCGGCCCAGTCGAGGGCGCTGTCGATGAGCGCGCCGGCTGCGGCCGGCGGCTGGGGCTGCAGCAGTTGGTCCGCGCTCAGGCCATGCCGGGCCAGCAGATCGGCCGGTAGGTACAGGCGCCCGCGTGGCAGGTCGACGCTCAGGTCTTGCCAGAAGTTGATCAGCTGCAAGGCGGTGCAGATGTCGTCGCTTTGCTGCAGACTCGTCTCGTCGTGGATTTGGTAGAGGTGCAGCAGCAACCGCCCGATGGGGTTGGCCGAGCGGCGGCAGTAATCGAGCAGTTGGGCCTGGTTGGCGTAGCGGGACTGCGTCACATCTTGCTTGAAGGCGCTCAGCAGGTCCCGCAGCAGCTGCAGCGGCAGGTCCCACTCGCGCAGGACGGGCGCGAGCGCGTCAAAAACAGCCGGCCAGCGGCCGCTGCTTGGGGTTTGAGCGAGCGCACAGGCGGCCAGGTCGGCCTCAAATTGATCGAGCTCAGCCAGGCGCTCGGGCGCGCTGGCCTGGCCCTCGTCGGCCAGATCGTCGGCGGTGCGTGCGAAGTGGTAGATCGCCTTGACAGCCGGCCGCAGGCGCGGCGGGCACAGCAGCGAGGCCACCGGAAAATTTTCGTAGTGATCGACGCCGTGGGCAGGGGAGGGCATGGTCGCGGCGAGCACGCTCGCTGGGGATCGGGGCCCTTATTCTCGCTGCGGCTAAAATCTGGGTCTGCCAAGAAACCAGACGGGGACGGGCGGATCGGCCTGGCCGAGCCGCAAGACCCCGTTTTGATTTTCGAGCGCGCGGGTGGCGAAATTGGTAGACGCACCAGGTTTAGGTCCTGACGCCAGCAATGGTGTGGGGGTTCGAGTCCCCCCCCGCGCACCAGGCGATGTTGGCCGCCTGCTGCAGCGCAGCGCTTGGGCGCGCTGCCGCTCCCCCGACTTGGCTTGCCAATCTCTCGGCCCCGCTCCATCACCATGGCCTGCCTGCTCGGCTAGAATCGAGGGTTTCCGCTCGCGCGGGTCGCTGGCCTTGGGCAGGTGACCTTGCTGCGGGTCTGCCCAGCCTTTTGCCGCCGCGAGTCGGCCGCAGCTTTTTGCGCCTGGGCCGACGCGGCAACCGACGATTTTTTGGAGCACAACATGGCCATCACCGTAGAAACGCTGGACAAGCTCGAGCGCAAGATCACCTTGAGCCTGCCGGTCGCCAGCATTCAGACCGAAGTTCAGAGTCGCCTCAAGCGCCTGGCGCGCACCGTCAAGATGGACGGATTTCGGCCCGGCAAGGTCCCGATGAACGTCGTGGCCCAGCGCTATGGCTACTCGGTGCAGTACGAGGTCATGAACGACAAGGTGGGCGAGGCTTTTTCAGCGGCTGCCAACGAGGCCAAGCTGCGCGTGGCCGGCCAGCCTCGCATCAGCGAGAAGGACGGCGCCCCCGACGGGCAGTTGCAGTTCGACGCGGTCTTTGAGGTTTACCCCGAGGTGACCATCGGCGATCTGGGCGCGGCCCAGGTCGAGCGGGCCCAATCGCAGGTCAGCGAGGACTCGATAGACAAGACCATCGAGATCTTGCGCAAGCAGCGCCGCAGCTTTGCCCAGCGCGCCATGGACGCGGCTGTGCAAGAGGGCGACCGCGTGACGGTCGACTTCGAGGGCAAGATCGATGGCGAGCCGTTTGCGGGCGGCAAGGCCGATGATTTTCAGTTTCTGGTGGGCGAAGGCCAGATGCTCAAGGAATTCGAAGATGCGGTGCGCGGCATGAAGTCGGGCGAGAGCAAAACCTTCCCCTTGAGCTTTCCGGCCGACTACCACGGCAAAGACGTGGCGGGCAAGCAAGCCGACTTCCTGGTGACCGTCAAGAAGATTGAGGCGGCCCACCTGCCTGAAGTCAACGAGGCGCTGGCCAAGTCTCTGGGCATCGAGGGGGGCAGCATCGAGGCCCTGCGCGCCGACATTCGCAAGAATCTCGAGCGCGAACTCAAGTTCCGTTTGCTCGCGCGCAACAAGAATGCGGTCATGGATGCGCTGGTGGCACAGGCCCAGCTCGACCTGCCCAAGTCGAGCGTGCAGGCCGAGCTCGATCGCATGATCGAGGGCGCCCGCGCCGATCTCAAGCAGCGCGGTGTCAAGGATGCCGAGAAGGCGCCCATTCCCGAAGACCTGTTTCGCGCCCAGGCCGAAAAGCGTGTGCGCTTGGGTCTGGTGGTGGCCGAGCTGGTGCGCGTCAACAATCTGCAGGCGCGCCCCGAGCAGATCAAGGCCCACGTCGACGAGTTGTCGGCCAGCTACGAAAAGCCTGAAGACGTGGTGCGCTGGTACATGAGCGACCGCAGCCGCATGGCCGAGGTCGAGGCCGTGGTGATTGAGAACAACGTCACCGATTTCGTGTTGGCCAGGGCCAAGGTGAGCGACAAGACGCTGGCCTTTGATGAGCTGATGGGCCAGTCCTGATCGACGGGCTGCGCACTCGCGCACTTGAGCACTTGCGCGTTTGCTCTTTTGGGGCTTGTGCCGGCCGGCGCAGGCCCCATCTTGTTTTGGGTACAGTACGAGCAGCCGTCCCGGCATGCCCCTCGATCTCACGGAGTCCATCGCAATGAAGCCTTTTGACGTTTATTCAGGTCCGCGCAGCGGCGCTCTTGAGACCCAGGCGCTGGGCATGGTGCCCATGGTGATCGAGCAGTCGGGTCGTGGCGAGCGCGCCTACGACATCTATTCGCGCCTGCTCAAGGAGCGGGTGGTGTTTTTGGTCGGCCCGGTCAACGACCAGATGGCCAACCTGGTGGTGGCGCAGCTGCTGTTTCTTGAAAGCGAAAATCCGGACAAGGACATTTCGCTCTACATCAACTCTCCCGGTGGTTCGGTCAGTGCCGGCATGGCGATCTTTGACACCATGAACTTCATCAAGCCCGATGTGAGCACGCTGTGCACCGGCATGGCCGCCAGCATGGGCGCCTTCTTGCTGGCCGCCGGCGCCAAGGGCAAGCGCTATTCGCTGCCCAACTCCAAGATCATGATTCACCAGCCGCTCGGCGGCGCCCAGGGCCAGGCCACCGAGATCGAGATCGCCGCGCGGGAAATCCTCAAGACGCGCGAGCAGCTCAACAAGATCCTGGCCGAGACCACGGGTCAGCCGCTGGAGAAGGTCAATCTGGACACCGAGCGCGACTATTTCCTCTCGGCGCAGGAAGCCAAGGACTACGGCCTGGTCGATCAGGTCATTGCCAAGCGGCCCTGACAGGCCGTGACGCTTTGGCCGCAGCGCCGCGTCCTCTGCGCTGCGGCGGGCGGCCCGGTCCGATTGGTTATCATTGGGCACCACCAGTCATCGGGGCCCTCTGGGCTTCCTAAAGGTTAGGCACATGCCCGAGAAAAAAGGCTCATCCGGCGAGAAGACTCTCTACTGCTCGTTTTGCGGCAAGAGCCAGCACGAGGTCAAGAAGCTGATCGCAGGGCCTTCGGTCTTTATCTGCGATGAGTGCATCGATCTGTGCAACGAGATCATTCGCGATGAGCTACCGGCCAGCGAGGAGGGCAAAGCCGCGCGCGGCGACCTGCCCACGCCGGCGCAGATCAAGGCCACACTCGATGCCTATGTGATCGGCCAGGAAGCGTCCAAGCGCATGCTGGCCGTGGCGGTGTACAACCACTACAAGCGTCTGCGCCACAAGGATGCGGCCAAGAAAGACGATGTGGAACTGTCCAAGAGCAACATCTTGCTCGTTGGCCCCACCGGCTCGGGCAAGACGCTGCTGGCGCAAACATTGGCGCGCACGCTCAACGTGCCGTTCGTGATGGCCGATGCCACCACCCTCACCGAGGCGGGCTACGTCGGCGAGGACGTCGAGAACATCATTCAAAAGCTGCTGCAAAGCTGCAACTACGAGGTCGAGCGGGCCCAGCAGGGCATCGTCTACATCGACGAGATCGACAAGATCTCGCGCAAGTCGGACAACCCCTCCATCACGCGCGATGTCTCGGGCGAGGGCGTGCAGCAGGCGCTGCTCAAGCTCATCGAGGGCACCATGGCTTCGGTGCCGCCGCAGGGCGGTCGCAAGCACCCCAACCAGGACTTTTTGCAAGTCGACACCACCAACATTCTGTTTATCTGCGGCGGTGCGTTTGCCGGGCTCGAGAAAGTCATCGAGAGCCGGACCGAGGCCTCGGGCATCGGCTTTGGCGCGGCAGTCAAGAGCAAGAAGTCACGCAGCCTGACCGATGTGTTCAAGGACGTGGAGCCCGAAGACCTGATCAAGTTCGGCCTCATCCCCGAGCTGGTCGGACGGCTGCCGGTGGTCGCCACCCTCGATGAGCTGACCGAAGACGCGCTGGTGCAGATCCTGACCGAGCCGCGCAACGCCACGGTCAAGCAGTTTGCCAAGCTCATCGCGATGGAGGGGGTCGATCTGGAGATCCGGCCGTCGGCGCTCAAGGCCATTGCCCGCAAGGCCCTGGCGCGCAAGACCGGCGCGCGCGGCCTGCGCTCCATCCTCGAGCATGCGCTGATCGACACCATGTACGAGCTGCCCAACGCCAGCAATGTCGAAAAAGTGGTGGTCGACGAATCGACCATTGAAGAAGACCAGCCGCCGCTGCTGGTCCTGCGCGAGGCCGCCAAGAAGGCCTGAAATTTGCTTTTTGGCTTAGCGAGGGTTGCAAAACCTTGAAATTCGAGCAGTTCGACCCATCTGCATTACAAGTTTTGCCGTTTTTGGGCAAAACGCCGGCAGCTTGTCGCCGCAGGGCAGCGGCTGCCGCCACCGACTGAAGGCCCTGTTATGTCCGGACATCCGCCGCTGCCTGCCCTCCCCATCGATCTGCCGCTGTTGCCTTTGCGCGATGTGGTGGTCTTTCCGCACATGGTCATCCCGCTGTTTGTCGGGCGACCCAAAAGCATCAAGGCGCTCGAGTCGGCCATGGAGTCCGAGCGGCGCATCATGCTGGTGGCCCAGAAGGCCGCGGCCAAGGACGAGCCTTCGGCCGAGGACATGTTCGCCGTGGGCTGCGTGGCCACCATCTTGCAGATGCTCAAGCTGCCCGACGGCACGGTCAAGGTGCTGGTTGAAGGCCAGCAGAGAGCCCGCGTCAACCGCATCACCGAGGGCGAGCAGTATTTCTCGAGCAATGTCACGCCGGTCGAGCCGCAGGCGGCAGTCGCTGGCGAGCGCGGCAGTGAACTTGAGGCGCTGCGCCGTGCAGTGATGCAGCAGTTTGACCACTACGTCAAACTCAACAAAAAAATCCCGCCGGAAATTCTGACCTCGATCTCCAGCATCGACGATGCCGGCCGACTGGCCGACACCATCGCCGCCCATCTGCCGCTCAAGCTCGACGCCAAGCAGGTCATCCTTGACCTCGACGCGGTGCAGGCGCGTCTTGAGAATTTGTTCGAGCAACTCGAGCGCGAGGTCGACATCCTCAACGTCGACAAGCGCATCCGCGGCCGCGTCAAGCGCCAGATGGAAAAGAACCAGCGCGACTTCTACCTCAACGAGCAGGTCAAGGCCATCCAGAAGGAGCTTGGCGAGGGTGAAGACGGCGCCGATGTCGAGGAGATCGAGAAAAAAATCAAGCTCGCCAAAATGCCGCAGCAGGCGCGCAAGAAGGCCGATGCCGAGCTTAAAAAGCTCAAGCTGATGTCGCCCATGTCGGCCGAGGCCACCGTGGTGCGCACCTATATTGATGTGCTCACCGGCCTGCCCTGGAGCAAGAAGACCAAGATCAAGCACGACCTGGCCCTGGCCGAAGACGTGCTCAACGAAGACCATTACGGCCTTGAGAAGGTCAAGGACCGCATCGTCGAGTACCTCGCGGTTCAGCAACGGGTCGACAAGGTCAAGGCACCCATCTTGTGCCTGGTCGGCCCTCCCGGCGTGGGCAAGACCTCGCTGGGTCAGTCCATTGCCAAGGCCACGGGCCGCAAGTATGTGCGCATGGCCTTGGGCGGCATGCGCGACGAGGCCGAGATCCGTGGCCACCGCCGCACCTATATCGGCGCGCTGCCCGGCAAGGTGCTGCAAAGCCTGTCCAAGGTGGGCACGCGCAACCCCCTGTTTTTGCTCGACGAGATCGACAAGCTGGGCACCGACTTTCGCGGCGATCCCTCAAGTGCGCTGCTTGAGGTGCTTGACCCCGAGCAGAACCACACCTTCAGCGACCACTACGTCGAGGTCGATTTCGACCTGAGCGACGTGATGTTTGTGGCCACCTCCAATTCGATGAACATCCCGCCGGCGCTGCTCGACCGGATGGAAGTCATTCGCCTGGCCGGCTACACCGAAGACGAAAAGACCAGCATCGCGCTGCGCTACCTGCTGCCCAAGCAGCTTAAGAACAACGGCGTCAAGGACGGCGAGCTAGAGGTGTCGGAGGCGGCGGTGCGCGACATCGTGCGCTACTACACCCGCGAGGCCGGCGTGCGCTCGCTCGAGCGCGAGCTCTCCAAGATCTGCCGCAAGGTCGTCAAGGGCATACAGCTCAAGAAGATGCAGGCCAAGGTCATGGTCGGCCCGGAAAACCTCAACGACTTCCTGGGCGTGCGCAAGTTCAACTTTGGCCGCGCCGAAAAGACCAACCAGGTCGGCCAGGTCGTGGGCCTGGCCTGGACCGAAGTCGGCGGCGACCTGCTGACCATCGAGGCGGCCCTCATGCCCGGCAAGGGCCTGATCACCCGCACCGGCTCGCTGGGCGATGTGATGAAGGAATCGGTGGAAGCCGCGCGCACCGTGGTGCGCAGCCGCTCGGCCGTCTTGGGCATCAAGGACGAGATGTTCGAGAAACGTGACATCCACATCCACGTGCCCGATGGCGCCACGCCCAAGGACGGCCCCAGCGCGGGCGCGGCCATGACCACCGCCTTTGTCTCGGCGCTCACGGGCATCCCGGTGCGCAGCGATGTGGCCATGACCGGCGAGATCACGCTGCGCGGTGAGATCACCGCCATCGGCGGCCTCAAAGAAAAGTTGCTTGCGGCTTTGCGCGGAGGCATCAAGACGGTGCTCATTCCCGAAGAGAACGCCAAGGATTTGCAAGAGATCCCCGACAACGTCAAGAGCGGGCTCGAGATCATTGCGGTCAAATGGATTGACCAGGTCTTGCAGGTCGCCCTTGAGCGCCGGCCCGTTCCCTTGAGCGACGAGGAGGTCGCTGCTGCTGCGGCCGCTGCCACCGCTGCCGCGGTGAGCCAGGCCCCTGCCGACGCCCGGGTGATCGATCCGATCAAGCACTGAAGTCCACGAAGCAGGACGCGCGGCCGAAAAATCTTCGCGTCCTTTTCAGCGGCCTAAAAAAGGCGCTATAATTTGCCCTCTCGCGGGAATAGCTCAGTTGGTAGAGCGCAACCTTGCCAAGGTTGAGGTCGACGGTTCGAGACCGTTTTCCCGCTCCAAATTCGAAGGGCAGCACCTCAAAAATGCTGTCCTTTTCTATTCGCAGGTCCCCGCAGGGCCTCCGAATAGGGGCAGACCGGCCCGCACCCCCACAGTGCACGGCAAGTTCAAGCCCGAAGCCTTCCAGGGGCGCGGTAGCAAAGCGGTTATGCAACGGATTGCAAATCCGTCTAGCCCGGTTCGACTCCGGGCCGCGCCTCCAGTAGACACGCATCACTGACTCATCGGTGGTGCGTTTTTTTCGTCTCTGTATAAAAAACGCTGAGGTGACCCCCATGAACCGAGTTGTTCTGAAGCTGCTGGCAGCTTTATGGCTCTTGTTTTCGATGAATTCGGGTTGGGCCGATCAGTTGGCCCCCAACAGTCCCGAGTTGCAGCAACTTCAAGCCATGGGCTACGACCCTGAAAAGCCAGGTGCGGGGGATGCCTACACCTTGCTGTCCAACGGTTCGATCAAGTTCACGTTGAGCAAGGGCGACGACAGCCTTACTTTTGTGCGGTTTTTCACGCGCAAGACCGGGCTGTCGGTCGGCCAGGAAACCGACTTGAGGTTAATCGTTAACAAAATGAATGTGGATCTGTCCTACCAGGTGTACCTGACCGACGAACACATTGCCTTTGCCTTGTATGCGCATGGCCCGTATCAACGGCGAACCCTCGCAGTCATCGTCCGGCTCATTGAAAAGGCCAATGATCACTTTGACTCTTATCCGGGCTTGCTGGAGCTGCTCAATTAAACGCGCCAAGACTCCTTCAGCGGCCCACGCCTCCAACCCGAACAGGCCGTGATGGGGCGCGTGGCCCCTTTGATCTGAACCTCACCGCCCAATCCTCAAGCGCGCTTGAGACCTCAAAGAATCTGCGCCAGAAAGCTTTGGGTCCGCGGTGACTGCGGCTGGGTGAAAAAGGTTTCGGGTGGCGCCTGCTCGATCAGGCAGCCTTGGTCCATGAACACCAGGGTGTCGGCCACGCGGCGGGCAAAGCCCATCTCGTGGGTCACGCACAGCATGGTCTTCACATGGGGGCATCCATTCAGCACCCCAGTGCATATCAGCGCTTTGGACAGTGCAGGTGCAAGCTTGTTTTGGCGGGCAAATGCGCCGGAGTTATCACGCGCAAGATCATGTTGGAAAAGGCCGAGCGTGTGGTCACACACCGCTATGACAAGACACGCTGCAGAGGGAGGTTGTGCCGTGCCCCTGCAAGAGTAGATTGGTCAGATTGCCAGTGATGGCGGGATCCTGGACTGACCTCACATCATTGCGAAAATCATTGACATAAAAAACTATTTGTGTTTTGATGATGATGACGATTTGTAACATTCCGCATGAGCGAAGGGGAGCTGTAATGAAGGCGCTTAAGTGCACTTTGGTAACAACTTCGTTGGCACTACTTGCAGCCTGCGGTGGCGGTGGTGGTGGTGGTGGAACGGTCACAAACAGCATTGCCCTGCAAGGTGTAGCTGCAACTGGGGCCGCTATTTCGGGCGGCACGGTCGATGTGAAATGTAAAAATGGAACCAGTGCGGCCACAACCAATTCTGACGGAACTTACACAGTAACAGTTGCTGAAGGTGCTCAACCTTGTGTTTTGAAAGCTACTGATCCAGTCACTAAAGTCGAGCTTTTTTCAATTGTCGAGTCAGGTGGGACAACTGCCAATATCACGCCTGTGACAAGCTTGGTTGTTGCAAACGCTTTAGGTGACTCTCCAGCTGCGATCTTCAGCAACTTCAATTCAAGCGTGTACGAAAAGATCACGCCCACGAGTATTTCTGCAGCCGTTACTCGAATTCAAGCGGCCACGGCTGCCCTAGGAGCCGATGCCGATATGTCTGGCGTTGACGTCATGAAGGGCACTTTGGTGGCGGCAACTGACAACGTATCGGGCAATGCCCACGACAGGAAGATTGACGCCCTGATGGCTGCGTTGGCTGCTGCAGACAAGAGAGTTGCCGATCTGACAAACCAGCTGAAGAATGCCACCTCAGCGGTCAGTGCGGCCACAGGCCTGACGACGGTTGTGGGGGCAGCCAGGTATTCGCTGGCCAATTGCCCTTATGCGCGCAGCGGTGATGTCTGGGCCCTCAATTTTGCGGGTGATGCGCCGGTGGCTTTCAATGCGAACTTTGACACGATGGTGCTCAGAAGATTGAGCAACGGCGCGACCTCCACCATCGAATTCAAGCGTGATGCTTCGGGCAACCCAATCGCTTGCGCCTTCACGACTACCACCTCTGGCGCCACCACGGAGTTCCGCATTTCCGAAGGGGGAATTGGGGCTTGGAGACAGTCTTCAGATTTTGGTCTGGTGGTCCCGGCCCAAAAGTCATGGCAGCTTATGGATTCAACCTTTACTGGGTCTTATCCTGCCCTGGCCTTCGTCAAGGAAAAACTCACCGGTCATAGCCGGTTCGCGCTGCCCATTTCCTTTGAGGTGGATGCCAGAGGGGAGTTGAAAAGCTACCAATGCGATATGGCAAGGGACAAGCCGGTTTGTATTTCACCGATTGACACATCAAATGCCGACGCCACCAATTGCTCGCCTTTGTCCAATGGGACCTTTTCTTGCACCTCGACCTCCGGCATGAGTGCAATCGGCATTCTCTATGCGACTGGCAGTCAGGCCACCATGTTCATGTCTATCACGAACATGCCTGTCAGTGGCCGTAACTTCGGCGGTTTGTTGGTCATGACGAAAGCCGCAAAAATTTCTTTGCCTACCGTTGGCCAGATCCGGCCCGCAGACTTTTTTTGGTACGCGGGCGTCAATGCAGGCGCCAATATCGTTTCCAGTAATGGCACACTTCAAACCAGAGTTGAGTCGGTTGATACGGTCAACAACTCTTTTACCTCTTCGGTAGTGGACAGCCCCGTGATCCAAATCCGACAGCTCGACACGCCAGCCAATGGATTTTTGTTCCTGCGGGCAGGCAACTCCAGATCGGTGATCCTGAGTTCACCGACAGGTTGGTCAGTCACGGCCTCCGGCGCCGGCTCGAGCGCATTTGATGGCTGGTACGCCCATATCAGGGCAAGGCGCTAGCCTTTGATTTGTGAGTTGGGGCTTCAGAACTGACACCATTGATCTGAGGATCACCCCCTTACCTTCACGCGCGCTGCAGATGCTAAAGAATCTGCGCCAGAAAGCTTTGGGTCCGCGGTGACTGCGGCTGGGTGAAAAAGGTTTCGGGCGGCGCCTGCTCGATCAGGCAGCCTTGGTCCATGAACACCAGGGTGTCGGCCACGCGGCGGGCAAAGCCCATCTCGTGGGTCACGCACAGCATGGTCATGCCCGATTCGGCCAGCTCGGTCATGACGTCGAGCACTTCCTTGATCATCTCAGGGTCCAGCGCCGAGGTGGGCTCGTCAAACAGCATGACCTTGGGCTGCATGCACAGCGAGCGGGCAATCGCCACCCGCTGCTGCTGGCCGCCTGAGAGCTGGGCCGGAAACTTGTGCGCCTGCTCCGGGATGCGCACGCGCTCGAGCAATTGCATCGCCCGCTCGCGCGCCAGCGACTCGCTCAGGCCGAGCACACGCTTGAGCGGCAGCACGCAGTTTTGCAGCACGCTCAGGTGTCCGAACAGGTTGAATTGCTGAAACACCATGCCCATGTCGCGCCGCACCCGGCGCAGCTGGGCGGCGTCGCCTTCGAGCAATTGGCCCTCGAAGCGAATGCTGCCTTGCTGGTGCTGCTCGAGCTGGTTGAGGCAGCGGATGAGGGTGGATTTGCCGGAGCCCGAGGGCCCGCAGATCACCACCTTCTGCCCCGCCTGCACGCTCAGGTCGATGTCGCGCAGGACGTGGTGGGGGCCAAACCATTTGTTCAGGCCCTGGATTTCAATCAGTGGAGTGCTCATGGTGTCGGCCGGACGGGTTGCGGGCAAGGGTCAGCGGCTGCGGCCGTGCCGCCGCTCAAGATGGGCGAACAGCTGGGACAGCACAAAGCAGATACAAAAATAAACCCCGGCCGTCAGCACAAAGACTTCGAAGACGCGCTGGGTGGACACCTGCACGTCTTGCGCCATGAACGACAGCTCCTGGATCGACACCAGCGAAACCAAGGATGAGTCTTTGATGAGCTGGATGAACTGGCCGCTGAGCGAGGGCAGCACATTGCGCAGCGCCTGCGGCCAGATCACCCAGCGCATGGTGTCGACATCCGACAGGCCCAGGCTGTGCGCCGCTTCGCTCTGGCCGGCCGGCACCGACTGCAGGCCGGCGCGCACGATCTCGGTGACGTAGGCACCCGTAAAGACCGACAGACAAATCAGGCCCAGAAAGAAGTTGTTGATCAGGTTCAGGGGGCCAAACAGCACACTCAGCAGCTCTTGAATGGGCGCCGGCAGTTGGCCGACCCGGGTGTCGAGCGCCAGCGCTGGCATGAACTGGCTGGAGATGAAGTAGACGAAGATGAAAACGAACACCACCGGCGGGATGTTGCGCACCGTCATCACGTAGCTGCTGGCGATCAGGCGCAATAGCAAGCGGCGATGGTTGCGCATCCAGCCCATGAGCAGGCCGATCAGCGTGGCCAGCAGCATCCCCCACAAGGCCAGCCGCACGGTGGTCATGAGGCCCTGCAGCAGCAAGTTGGGCACCCAGCTGGCGCTGGCGGTGTCGTACTTAACGATGAAGGGCCAGACCGAAGACCAGTCCCAGTTGTAGCTCAGAGCGCCGTGGGATCGCCAGGCAATGGCGACGGCGATGGAGGCGATCAGCGCCAGCCAAAACGCATCGAGCAGGCCCCACCGGTACCGCGCAGGCGGCGGGGCCGGGCGCGGCGCGATGACCGCAGCAGCCTCATCGCCGGCCATGGCGGATCAGGGCGCGGCCCGATGCTTGGCCAGCGCGCTCACAGATTGGGCACCAGCGAGGCCCAGTCCTGCGTGCGGAACCAGTACTGGTGGCGTTGCTTGAGCCAGGCCTGGTTTTTGTTGATCCAGTCGTTAAAGCCGGCGACGGCGGCCGGCTGGCCCTTGCGCAGGCCAAAACCCTCGAAGGTGTTGACGATGTTCTCGTTGCTTGGCTTGAACAGGCGGGTCGGGTTGCGCAAGGTGAAGAAGGAGGGCTTGGGCTCGCTTGAAATCACCGCATGGGCGTTGCCGTTGATCACTTCCTGGAACGCAATGGCGTCGTCGTCGAATTGCCGCAGGGTGGCCTTGGGCCATTTTTCTTCGACCGTCTTGCAGCCGGCCACGCCGCGTCGGCAGGTGAAGGTGACGTTGGGGCTGTTGTAGCCTTCGGGCCACTTCAGGTTGGCCGCCAATTGCCGTGAAGCCGCCACGCCCTGACCCGAGGTGGAGTAGGGCGCGGTGAAGTCAATCTGCTCCTGGCGCGCAGGCGTGATCGTCATGCCGCCGATGATGACGTCGAACCTGCCCGAGATCAGCGAGGGGATGATGGCGTCCCAAGCGGTGGGAATCAATTCGAGCTGCACACCCAGGTCTTGGGCCAGTTTGGTGGAGACATCGATTTCAAAGCCCACCCAGGCGCCCTGTTTGTCGCGCATGGCCCAGGGCACAAAGCTGGAAAAACCCACTTGCAGCTTGCCCTTTTTCTTGATGGTGTCGAGCAGGTTGTCTTGCTGGGCGTGGGCCGCGGTGAGCGCGCTCATGGCGCCCACAAGCGCCAGGCCCAGGGTGAGAAACAGACGGCGGATGCGCATGGTGAGTCCTCTTAGAAAGAATGGTTTGCGGGAATCAGAACAACATACTTGACTCTATCACCATCGGCGGCGGCGCACACGCCGCTCCAGGGCGCTGACGGCCAGCGACAGGCTCACCGTGATGCACAAATACAGTGCGGCGGTGGTCAGCCAGATTTCGAAGGCCATGAAGGTGTCCGAAATGATGGTGCGCGCCTGCGTGGTCAGGTCAAAGACGGCAATCACGCTGACGATGGCCGAATGCTTGACCAGATTGACCAGCACGCCGGCCAGCGGCGGCAGCATCAGCGGCAAGGCCTGGGGCCAGACGATGTCGCGGGCCGTGTCGGCCTCGGTCATGCCCAGGCTCAGGGACGCTTCGCGCTGCCCTTTGGGAACGGCTTGCAGCGCCCCACGAATGATTTCGGCCGCAAACGCGCCCTCGTACAGAGCCAGGCAAACCACACCGGTGGTTTCACGCCCCATGCCCAGGGCGGGCGCCAAAATGAAGTAGCACACCAGGATCTGCACCAGCAGCGGCGTGTTGCGGATCAACTCGATATAGCTCCAGGCCAGTGCGCGGCCCACCCGCGAGGGCGCGGTGCGCATCCAGGCGGTCAGGGCGCCGATGAGCAAGGCCAGAACCGATGCCTTGAGGGCCAACTCGACCGTCACCATCAGCCCCTTGAGCAGGGGACCGGCAAGCCACTCCCCATCAATCACGCGCACCACATAGCGCGGCACCCGGTCCCACTTCCATTGGTAACCCATCTGGGTGGCGCCGTGGTAGGTCAGGCCGATGAGCAGGGCTGCGGCCAGCGCGAACTGCACCGCGTCCCACCCCGGTCGGCGATGCCAGGGCGCGGCCTGCGGCGGGGGCGGCTTGCGCGCGGAGACGGGATCACGCAGGGACATGGCTGGGGTTTTAAGGCACGGGGGCACAAAACCCCAAGGATTGTACGGATGGGCCTTGCCACGGGCGCCCGGGCCCGCTGCGGGCATGCAGATCGTCGAGCCAGCCGGTCCAGCCTCCTGGCGCAGGTGGCCTTGTGCGGGCGCTGTTCAAGCTTCATGTGCTTTTTGGCGGCGGCTCTGCTCTCAACCCGATGATGTCAAGGGCTATTGGTGGCTCAATACACTGCTTGCGCCCTTTCTGGGGGCCGCCTAAACACTCTAACTGGGCTTTTGTCCGATATCTGGCGCTTTGCACAAATCGTCCACTTACTTGGAGTTGCTCATGCTACTTAAGAAGATTCCTCTGGCCCTGATCTCGGCCGGCATTTTGGCTCTTTCGGCGACCGCACCCGTCGCGGCTCAGGACATCCGTATCGGTGGCGTGTACAGCTACACCGGTGGCCTGGGCGCCTTGGGCCCCCGGATTCGCGACGGCAGCCGCCTGGCCATCGATGAAGTCAACCGCGC
>JAIXWZ010000056.1 GCA_027491035.1 Comamonadaceae bacterium
CACCTTGCCGTGCAGCATGCCGGGCAGCTTGAGGTCCCCGGCGTATTGCGCCCGGCCCAGCACTTTGGGCCGGGCGTTGACCTGGGCGGTGTTTTGGCCGAGGGTCGAGGTGGTCATGGATCTTTGGCTTCCCAATTTCAAATGCGAATGACGTGACCGTTGATGCCGCTAAATAGGCAGCGCAGGTAGGCCAAGGCCACACGCGGCCCGCTGACGCGCTCAAAGCCCGGGAAGGCGGCGCAGGACGCTGCGGGCGTACCCTCCACCAAGCTGGGACTAACGACATTGATGCGCCAGCCTTGGGGCAACTCGGTGGCGGCGGCGCGCACCCAGCTCTCCAGTGCGCCGTTGACCATGCTCAACGCGGAACCGCCGAGTATGGGTTCGGTACTGGTCGTGCCCGAGGTCAGGGTGATGGAGCCGCCGGGCTTGAGCACCTCGCGTGCGGCCAGGGCCAAATTGACCTGACCCATCAATTTGTCTTGCAAGCCGAGGCCGTAAACCGAGGTCGCCAGTGGGGCCGCTGTCACGTTCGCCAGGGCCCGGAAATGGGCCCGTCCAGCGGTCGACACCACGGCGTCGAGGGGGCCGAGCCGGTGCAGGGCTTGCTGCACAGCTTCGGTGTCGGTGAGGTCGAGCTGCAGTTCGTCGGCCTCAAGGGGCTCTTCCAGTCCGGCGGCGATCACCGTGTGATCGGCCTTCAGGGCCCGGTGCACCCAGCGGCCAACCACGCCCTTGGCCCCCACCAGCAAGATCTTCTTTGGCCCGCTGTTCATGACGAGGCATTCTTGATGTCAGCGGGACTGCCAGCGGGTGCGGCAAACAGTTCGCCCGCCACCGCCCAGTCCTGATGCTCGACATCATGGAACATGACGTACACATGGGCTGGGTCGCATTGACAAACGCGGGCCATGGTCTGCGTCATCTCCTGGGCCAACTGCTGCTTGATCTCTGGGCCACGGCCGGCCAGCATCTCGATGCGAACGATGGGCATGGGGGTCTCCTAGGTGTAGGACGGGCGGGTCTGCGAGGTTCGAGCGGCTTGGCTCGCGCCGCGCTCGAGCGCGTATTCGGTCAGATCCAGCGCAGTGGGGCGTCCGGCCATGCTGTCGGCCAGTAACTGCGCGCTGCCGCAGGCCAGGGTCCAGCCGTAGGTGCCGTGTCCCACATTCAGATACAGGCCGCGTACGGGGGTGGCACCGATGATGGGCGTGCTGTCGGGGGTCATGGGCCGCAGGCCGGCCCACAAAGTTGCGTGTGACCGAGACACGGGTCCGTAGAGGGCTTCATACTGACTGATGAGTCGCTCGCAGCGTGGCTCGTCAACCTGCAGGTCGTGACCCACCAGGTCGGCGCCGCCGGCCAGTCGGACCCGCCCACCCAGCCGGGCGATGGCCAGCTTGCTGGCCTCGTCAATGACCGCACCGGTTGCGCCTTGGCTGGCGTCCACAGTCAAGGTCACGCTGTAGCCTTTGACCGGCACCACCGGCAGCTTCAGTGCCGGCCTGAGCAGTGCCGTGCTTTGCACCCCGGTGGCAAAGACAAAAGCCTGCGCGTCCCAGCGCCTGGTGCCCGATCGCACCGCGCGCAAGCGCTTGGCGCTGCGGTCGAGCTCTAGCGCATCAATGCGCACGCCAGACTCGAACTTCAAGCCCCGCTGGATGTTCCAGGCCAGCAGGCCTTGCACGAATTGCTCGCAATCGCCGTGAGCGTCGTCCTTGACATACAGGCCGCCAGCCAGCGAAACCGCCGGATTCAATAAAGGCTCGATTGCACGCACCTGATCGGCTTCGTACCAGCAAGCCTTGACCCCCAGGGCTTCAAGCGCCTCCACGCGCTGGTCGAGGATGCGCTGTTCCGGCCGTTGCCGCAGGATCTGCAGCACCCCCGAGGCTTGAAAGTCCAAGGCCAGCGCCGTGCGGTCCAAGGTTTTGCGCAGCTGGGCTTGGCTGAGCAAAGCCAATCGGACCATGCGCTGACGGTGGTCGGCAAAGTCTGGTGCCTTGCAATGGGCAAACAGATCGCGCAGCCAGCGCAACTGGCTCCAGCTGCCGTCGGGGCGCCAGCGGATCGGTGCATCGCGTTTGACCAAGGCAGACAGGATCTGGCGCTGCAGCCCAGGCATGGCCCAGGGGGCGCAAAAGCCCGCCGACACAAAGCCGCCATTGGCTTGGCTGGTGCCGCGTGCGGCCTGCGTTGCCGCCTCGAGCAGGACAACCTCGTGCCCCTCGTCCAGCAGGGCATGGGCCGTCGTTACCCCGATGACGCCAGCCCCGACCACGACGACTGCTTGGCCAGTACTCATGTGGGCGCCCTCGGTGATATGCGGCTCAGCCAGCCGTGCCCGCTTACAGACACGTCAGTCGGCCGTGATCTTCAGATCATTGATGGTCTTGATCAGGCGCGTGTAGTCCTCGGCGTTGACCTTGAAGAGTGTCTCCGGTGTCCCCCCTGCCGGGCGTGCGCCGAAGACCGCCATTTTTTCGATCACATCGGGCATCTTCAGGATCTCGTTGAGGTGCCCGTTGAGCAGGGTGATGACGGTCGATGGGGTGCCCTTGGGCGCCATGATGCCGTGCCATGCGCCTTCCTTGACCGTTGGGTAGCCCTGCTCGGCCACGGTGGACAGCCCTGGAATGAGCGAGGTGCGTTCGGGATCGGTGAGCGCCACCGCAACCAACTTGCCGGCGGCGATGTGCTGTGCCACCGGTCCATAGGTGGTGTAGCCCAGCTGCAGTCGCCCGGCCAGCAGTTCCGGGATCATTGGCCCGATGCCGCGATAGGGGATGTGCTGGACATTAATGCCGGCCGCACGATTGAGCAGTTCAGCGGCGATGTGCATGGGCGAGCCGGCCCCAGGGCTGCCGTAGTTCAGGGGCTTGCCGCTTTTGGCTTGCGCCACCAGATCGCGCACCGTGCGTATGCCGGTGTCGGCGTGAGCCACGATCAGGACCGACTGCCATCCCGTCTGGATGACCGGGTCAAAGCCATTGACGGGGTCGTAGCTGTTGGCTGGAGTCAATTTGAGCAGGGCAGGCGCGGTGGTGAAGGGATTGGGCGTGAACAGCAGGGTGTAGCCGTCTGGCCTTGCCTTCAGCGCCATGGTGTTGCCCAGCGTGCCGCCGGCGCCTGGCCGGTTCTCTACGATCACCGACTGCTTGAGCCGTGTGGTCAGCTTTTCTGCGTAGAGCCGCGCCATGGCATCGGTGTCGCCGCCCGGGGGATAAGAGACGATCAGCGTGATCGGTCGATCAGGAAAGCTTTGTGCATGACCGACAGTGGCGGCAGCGGTCGCTGCGGCGCCCAAGGATGCAAGAATCAACTTGCGACGATTTTGGTTCATGGCGATCTCCCCGTGGGTGGTGAACTGGTTATCAGTGGGTGGGAATCTAGGGGAGCAACCGGTCGCTGAAAAAGGGATAATTTCACCGAGTGAAACTTTCTCAGGGTTAGTCCTAATGGGTGAGCCATTCGGGGTCAAGTCCATCGGTGCGCTCAGCCGCGGCCTGACGGTGATGCACGCGGTCGAGGAATCGTCGGCGCTGACCCTGGCCGAGTTGCATCTGCAAACCGGCATCCCCAAGGCATCGCTTTTGCGTATTCTCAAGACCCTTATCGAGTCGGGCTGGGTGGTTCGCAACGAACTCGAGCGTCGCTACGCACCGGCAGCCGCTCCAGGCAACGCCGGGGCGGCGGCGCAGTGGCGTGCGCGCCTATCGGCGCTGGCTGCGCCGATTCGCGCCATGCTGGAGAGGCGGGTGCCCTGGCCAACGGATCTGGCCGTCAGGGACGGTTCGACCATGCTCATCCTCGATGCTCATCGGCCGATCAACAGCTTGGCGGTCAATTACCGAGTGCTGGGCTTTCGGCCGGCCATGCTGGTTTCTTCTTTGGGGCGCTGTTATCTGGCTTTCTGCCCGGAGGAAGAACGGCGTGCGATCGTGGCCACGCTGTCCCGAAAGCCCAATGAGCAGGATCGATCCGCGCTGCGCAAGGACGTCTTGCAGCGCTTGGTGGCGGCAGGGCGATCGCGGGGGTACTGCACCCGCGATCCATCGGAACTCGGCTCGGATTCCCCGGAGCGTTTTGGCGCCATCTCGGTGCCGGTCTTTGCGGGCCAAGAGCTGATTGCATCGCTCAGTTGCTCCTGGCTGCCCAGGGTGACCGATGAGGCTCACATCGTGGCCCATCACCTGACGGCGCTTCGCGATGCAGCCAACCTGATTGGCGAGCGCGCCTTGAGTGCGGGCCTGGTGCCCTCGGCGCGTTAGTTCAGGCACCTGCTCAGGGCTTAAATATGCTGGTAATCTTTCTGGCGGTGTGTTGCTCGACGGCTATGATGATTTGGTTTGAGTCTCTTTTCTTGAAAATGCTAACTGCGATTTGGAGGTCCACATGAATTCGCCTATGGGTGCTCGCCGACTGATTTTGGCGGCTGGGGGGCTGGCTTGTTTGAGTCTGCTGGCAGCGGGGGCTTGGGCACAGACCTTCCCCAGCAAGCAAGTCACGCTGGTCGTGCCGTTCCCGCCTGGCGGCGGGCCCGATGTGGCGGCGCGGGTGATTGCTGAAAAGCTGGCGCCGCGTTTGGGCCAGGCGGTGGTGGTGGAAAACCGTCCGGGCGCCGGGGCGTTGCTGGGCGCCAGTTTTGTGGCCAAGGCGGCGCCCGATGGCCACACCTTGCTGCTCACGCCCAACACCATGGCGATCTCGCCGCACGTGCTGGCCCCGGGTGCTGGCGGCGGCATCGATGTCAACCGTGACCTGCTGCCTGTGATCGCGCCGGCCACCACGCCACTGGTGCTGGTGGCCAGCCCCAGCCTGGGCGTGAGCAACCTCAAGGGCCTGCTGGAGCAGGCTCGCAAGGGGGGCCTGGCGTATGGCAGCCCGGGCAATGGATCGCCCATGCACTTTGCCGGTGAGATGTTCAAGCGCTCGGCTGCCGTGGACTTGTTGCATGTGCCTTACAGGGGTGTGGCGCCCTCGCTCAATGCCGCGCTGGCCGGTGAGGTCAAGCTGCTCTACACCGGTGTGGGCGGTGCCTTGCAGCACATCAAGGCGGGCAAGCTCGTGCCGCTGGCGCTGACAGAAAAAGCGCGATCGGCGCTGCTGCCCGATGTGCCCACGGCCACCGAGCAGGGCGTGGCCAACGTCGAGGTCAATGCCTGGTACGGCGTTTTTGCGCCGGCCGCCACGCCGGCCGCGGTGGTGCAGCGCATCAATCAGGAGATCAATGCGGTCATCCGCCTGCCCGATGTGCGCGAGCGCTTTCTCGGTGCCGGCATCGAGCCCCTGGGCGGCACGGCTGGGGTGCTGGCTGACTTCATGAAGGCCGACACCCAACGCTACGGCCAGCTCGCCCGCGAGCTGGGCATCAAGGCCGATTGAGGTGAGCGGGGCTCTGCGCTGCGCGGCGGGCCCGACGGCGTTGAGCAACGGGCCGGAGGGGGTTTGACCGGCGCCGAGGGGCCCGCGCGCCCCAACTTCTTGCTCTTCATCACCGACCAGCACCGGGCCGACCACCTGGGCTGCGACGGCAACCCGGTGCTGCGCACGCCGCATATCGACGCGCTGGCGCAGCAGGGCCAGCGTTTCACGCAATGCCATGTGGCCACGCCGATTTGTCAGCCCAACCGGGCCAGCCTGATGACCGGCCGCCTGCCCAGTCTGCACGGGGTGCAGATGAACGGGCGCGAGCTGTCGCTGGGCGAGACCACTTTTGTCGATGTGCTGCGCCATGCGGGCTGGCGCACGGCGCTGGTGGGCAAGGCGCATCTGCAGAACATCACCGCCGCGCCGCCGCCCTGGCCGGCCGCGGGTCAGCGCGTGCCGCACGACGCCTTGCGGCCCTATCCCGGCCGTTATGGACAGGAGGTGGCCGCCTCCTGGGCGGCCGATGAGGACTTTGATCTCGACCTGCCCTATTACGGCTTCGAGCAGGTGCAGCTGAGCATCGGCCATGGCGACGACCAGCAAGGCCACTGGCGCCGCTGGCTGCGCCGGCAAGACGCCCAGGCCGAGCAGTTGATCGGCCCGGCCCAGGCCTGGCCCACCCCGCAGCTGGCCCTGGGACGGCTCGGTCAGGCCTGGCGCACCCGACTGCCCGAGGCGCTGCACCCGACCGCCTGGATCGCCCAGCAAAGCTGCGAGCAGCTCGCCCGCTTTGCCCGCCAGGGCGAGCCATTTTTTCTGCAGTGCTCTTTCCCCGACCCGCACCACCCGTTCACACCGCCGGGGTCTTACTGGAACTTGTACGACCCGGCCGACATCGCTTTGCCCGCCAGTTTTTCAGCTCACCTGCACGGCCTGCCCCCAGCCATCGGGGTGCTGCGGCGCCAGCGCGAGAGTGCTTCTGACTTTCGCCCCGGTTACGCCGCTTTTGCAGCGAGTGAGCAAGAGGTGCGCGAGGCGATTGCCCTGAACTACGGCAGCATCGCCTTCATCGATGCGGCCATCGGCCAGGTGATGGCCCAGCTGCAGCGTCTCGGGCTCGACGAGAACACCGTGGTGCTGATGACCAGCGACCATGGCGATCTGCTTGGTGACCGGGGCCTGATGTTCAAGGGCGGGCTGCATTACCCATCGATCACCCGCGTGCCGCTGATTTGGCGCGATACCGCTCCGGCCCGCCAGGCTGGCGTGCGCCACGATCTGGCCCAGACGCTGGACCTGGCGCCCACGGTGCTGGCGCGGGCGGGCCTGCCGCCCGTGCACGGCATGCAAGGGCGCGACTTGTTCGGCCCGGGTCCCAAGCGCCTGGGTCTGGTGATCGAGGAAGAAAGCCAGCGCGCCGACTTCGGTCTGGACCGGCGCCTGCGCATGCGCACTTGGCGCACCGAGCGTCACCGCCTGACGCTCTACGATGGCCAGACTTGGGGCGAGCTCTACGATCGGGTCGCCGACCCGCTCGAGCTGCGCAATTTGTGGGCCGATCCGGCGGCCAGCGCCTTGCGCAGCGAGCTGACCGAGCAATTGCTGCGCGCCATGATCGCAGCCAGCGACGACAGCCCCTGCCCCACCGCCGCCGCCTGATTTTTGCCATCTGCTGTAGGAGCGCCGCCTCGGCGCGATGGGGCCTACAGATCGAGCACCAGGCGCTCGCTCTTGCAGCCCGAGACGCACAGCATCATGACGGTGTTGCTGGCCTGCTCGGTCGGTGTGAGCACCATGTCGCGGTGATCGACCTGGCCTTCGAGCACGCGGGCTTCGCAAGAGCCGCAGATGCCTTCTTCGCAGCTCCAGGCCACATCGGCCTTGAGCTCGATCAGCATCTCGTGCAGGGTTTTGTCCGCCGTCACTTCAAAGCTCAGACCGCTCTTGCGCAGCTCGACGCTGTAGCTGGCGCGCGCGTCGCTGGCGGCCTCCACCGGTTTGGCGCTGAAGCGCTCAAGATGGCTGTGTTGCAGCCCCAGGTCGGCGCAGTGCAGCTCGAAGGCATCGAGCATGGGGGTGGGTCCGCAGGCGTAGTAATGGGTGCCCTCGGCCTTGCGCGCGGCCAGCAGAGTGCGCAGGTCGGGCGGTCCGCCGGCCTCGTCGTCAAAGTGCCAGTGCACGCGCGCGCCCAGCTCGGCCAGCACATCGGCAAAGGCAGCGGCCTGGCGGCTGCGCGCAAAGTACAGCACCTCGTAGGAGCGCCCCAGCGCAGCCAGGCGCCTGGCCATGCACAGCAGCGGCGTGATGCCGATGCCGCCAGCCACCAGCACTGTATGCGCAGCGTCCTCGACCAGTGCGAAGTGGTTGCGCGGCGCGCTGATGCGCAGGGCCATACCCACGCGCAGCGCATCGTGCACAGCCTTGGAGCCACCCCGGCTGGCCTTGTCCTTGAGCACGCCGATCACGTAGCGGCCCGCTTCGCTGGCGTCGTTGCACAGCGAGTAGCTGCGCACCAGAGCGCCGGGCAGGTGCAGGTCGATGTGGGCGCCAGGGGCAAAGGGCGGCAGGCTCACCCCCGCAGCGGGGCGCAAGTCGATGCTGATGATGTCTTGGGCTTCATGGCGCAGGGTGTGGACCCAGGCTTGCACGGTGGTATCGGTGGTCATGAAAAAACGGTTCGCAAAAAAAATCTGGGCCGCGCAGCGGCGGCCCCGAGATTTCAATCTTACGCCCTGCCAGGGGCTGCGTGCTGTCGCCAGGCGGTCACACGGCGGCGCTGTGGCGGCTCAGTTGCTGCTCGGCGAGCTTGCGCAGATGCCGGCGCAGGCGCACGATGCCGGCGTCGTGGGCATACAGGTGCTCGCGCGCATTGGCGTCGGGCTCCATGTTCTCCACCGCCACCCGGTCTTGTTCCAGCACATTCCAGTGGCGCTGCTCGAGGCGGTTCTTGTAGAGAAAGCGCCAGGTGTCGCGCTGCCAGCCGCTGACCTTGCGGCAGCGCCAGTGAAACACGCCGGCCGTGCGCTCGTTGATCGGCGTGTAGCTGCCGATGATGGTGAAGTTGCCGCCCGGCCCGCCGGTCTTGGGGTAGGGGATTTCCAGCCGCATCAGGTGGATGCCGGTATCGAGCCACTCGGTCCAGTCGAAATTGACGTCGCGCTGGCCTTTTTTCTCGAAGATGAAGCCCTGGGGCAGGTCGCGAATCTGAAACTCGGCCGTCATGTCGCCCTCGCTCATGGTGTGCGACTGCTTGTGCAGATAGGCCCCGTGCATCGGGTCCATGACGTTGTCGATCACGTAGCGGTAGTCGCCGCCCCATTCGGTGTAGCACAGGAAGGACGACCATTCGGGCGAGGTCAGCTGCTCGGGCAGTTGCAGAGGCGGCGGCACATCGAGCGCGGGGTCGGTGGCGTTGAACAGGAAGATGGCGCCGTTGCTCTCGGCGGTGTGGAACATGCGCGTGGGCCGCGAGCCTTCGAGCTTGCAGCCGGGGCTGCCGGGCACGCGGGTGACCGTGCCGTCACGGCGCACCTGCACACCGTGGTAGACGCAGCCGATGCGGTCGCCCAGGTTGACGCCCAGTGACAGCGGCGCGCCGCGGTGCGGGCAGTGGTCTTCCAGCGCATGCACCTGCCCGCTGGCATCGCGCCACAGCACGATCTTGTAGCCCAGGCGGCGCAGGGACATCGGGTTGCCCTTGACGAAGCCCGAGGGGCAGATCGGGAACCACAGGTCTTTGAGGCCGACGGCCAGGGCGGCGTCGATCGGGTGGGTGGCGGCGTGTGTCATGGTGGGGTGCTCTGGTGATGCGGCGTCGGCTCAGGCGCTCAGTTGCTCGGTTGCTCAGTTGCTCAGCCGCGCCATCTCCTGCTGGAAGCTTTGCGCGCTCCAGGGCTTGCCGTCGGGGGCGGCCTGGCCCGACTCGTTGAGGTAGCGCACCAGCGCGTCGAGATCGTGGATGCCCGCGGCAAAGGCGCGCTCAATCGCATCGCCCAGCAGGTTCTCGTAGGCCGTGGGCGCCGTGCCGCGGCTTTGGTGGGTTTCGTTGTAAAGCGGTGTGGGGCTCATGGTGTGCGCGAGGCCTTGGTGGTTTTTTTTGATTTTCAGGTCTTGGGCTTGTCGGTCATGAAGGCGCCGCTGGGCGCTTGCGCCTCGACCTGCCGGCGCGTGTGGCCGTCGATGCCGCCTTTGACGGCCCACTCGGCAAACACGGTGGGCCCGGGCGTGAACTCACGCGGCTGCCACTCTTCGGTCAGTTCGTCCTCGTCGGTGTAGTACTCCACCAGGGCGCCGGCCGGGCTGACCACGTACCAAAACAGGGCCGAGGAGATCGGGTGGCGGCCCGGGCCGAGCTCGGTCTGCCAGCCTTGGCGTGACATGTGCAGGCCCCCGCCGATGACCTCGTGCACATCGCGCACGGTAAAGGCCACGTGGTTCAGGCCTTGCCGGGCCTGCGGCGGCTGCAGCAAGAACAGATCGTGATGGCCGCCGCGCGGCGCGCAGCGCAGGAAGTGACCGCGCCCTGGGTAGCGGTCGGAGACCACGAAGCCCAGCGCCTCTTGGTAAAAGCGCGAGGTGGCCTCGAGGTCGCGGGTGAACAGCACCACGTGCCCAACTTCGACCGGTGTGGCCCGGTCATAGGCCGGCGATGCGCGGTTGACCCGCGGCCGCTCGCTCCAGGTGTTGGTTTGCGCGCACGGCAGCTCAATGGCCTTCTTGCGGCTGGTCTGAACCCCCACCGACAGCCCCATGGGGTCGCGGCAGAGCACGCGCCCGGCCTGTTGCTCAAAGCCGTCTTGGTTTTGCAGGCGCTCGGCCCAGCCCTCGAGCCCGCCGCCTGTGGCCCAGATCACCTGGCGCAAGGTCGGGTCGTCCTCGATGCCTGGGGGCAGTCCCGGCCGGCTCGGGTGGGCCACGATGACCCGGCAGCCGTTGAGCGACTCGAACACCCGCTCGAGCGCCGAGCTTTGAACGAGCTGCAAGCCCCAATCGATGAAAAACCGCTCACACAAGGGCAGGTCGGCTGCGCTCAGGGTGATTTCGTCGATGCCTAGGATGGTCATGGCCGGTTCAGTTTGAGGGTGTTGTTTTATATGTGAAACAAAGTTTCGCTGGGGAAACACAAAGATGATGCCGGCGATGGCAGCAAAGGTCAATAGAGTTTGCCATCGTTGGCTCGCATCGTTCATCAGGCCCGCAGGGGGCGCAGTTCAATGGCCGATGCCCGCCTGCGGGCGGGCCGCTTCGAAGGCCGACGGACATAGAAATAGTTGACCATTTATGAAATTAATTATGAATGCTTCGGCAGACAAACTGCGATCGTTGCACAATCGGTCGATGGAGCCCCAGCAAGAAGAACCCCCAGCGCCGCGCGAACTCGGCCGCGAGGCGGGGGCATCGGCCGCAGACCATCAGGCTGTGCGCCTGTGGCTGCGCCTGCTGTCGTGCAGCACCCAGATCGAGCAGTCGATTCGCGCCTTGCTGCGTTCGCACTTTGGCACCAGTTTGCCCCGCTTTGACTACCTGGCCCAGCTCAACCGTTACCCGGCGGGCCTGCGCATGACGGCCTTGTCGGCCCACCTAATGGTCACCGGCGCCAACGTCACTGGCTTGACCGATCAGCTGGTGGCCGAAGGCTGGGTGGAGCGGGTGGACGATCCGAGCGATCGGCGCGCCCTCATTGTGCGCATGACGCCGGCCGGCAAGGCCTGGTTCGAGCGCATGGCGGTCGAGCACGAGCGCTGGCTGGTGCAACTGCTTGGCGGCGTCGATGCGCGCGAGATGGAGCAACTGCACGAGTTGCTGGGCAAGCTGCGCCGCGGCATCGCGGCCCCGCCTGGCTGAGCCCTTAGAGCACTTCGCTGGCGAAATCGGCCAGTCGGGAGCGCTCGCCGCGCGCCAGCGTGATGTGGCCGCCATGGGGCCAGCCCTTGAAGCGATCGACCGCATAGGTCAGGCCCGAGGAGCCCTCGGTCAGGTAGGGGGTGTCGATCTGCGCCAGATTGCCCATGCAGATGATCTTGGTGCCGGGGCCTGCGCGCGTGATCAGCGTTTTCATCTGCTTGGGCGTGAGGTTCTGCGCCTCGTCGATGATGAGGTACTTGTTCAGGAAGGTGCGCCCGCGCATGAAGTTCATGCTCTTGACCTTGATGCGCGAGCGGATCAGCTCGTTGGTCGCCGCGCGCCCCCATTCGCCCGAGCCGGTGTCGTTCTTGGCCAACACCTCCAGGTTGTCGTCGAGCGCGCCCATCCAGGGGCCCATTTTTTCTTCTTCGGTGCCGGGCAGAAAGCCGATGTCCTCGCCCACCGAGACGGTGGCGCGCGTCATGATGATCTCGGTGTAGCGCCGGTCGTCGAGCACCTGGGTCAGGCCTGCGGCCAGGGCCATGAGCGTCTTGCCGGTGCCTGCCGTGCCGGTGAGGGTGACGAAGTCGACCTCGGGGTCCATCAGCAGGTTCATCGCAAAATTCTGCTCGCGGTTGCGCGTGGTCACCCCCCAGACGGCGTTCTTGAGGTGGGTGTAGTCCTTGAGCGTCTTGAGCACCGCCGTCTTGCCGCGGATTTCGGTCACGCGTGCGTACAGGGGCGGCTCGCCGGCGGCCTCGAAATAGGTGAACTGGTTGATCAGCAGGCTCTCGACGATGGGCCCGCTGATGCGGTAGTAGGTGTGGCTGCCCTGCTGCCAGCTCTCGATGGTCTTGCTCTGGCGCGTCCAGAAGTCGGGCGGCAGCGCCAGCGCGCCGCTGTAGAGCAAGTCGCCGTCTTCCAGCGTCTTGTCGTTGCGGTAGTCCTCGGTTGACAGGCCCAGGGCGCGGGCCTTGACCCGCATATTGATGTCCTTGGACACCAGTACCACCTCGCGCGGCGCGAGCTCTTTGCGCAGCGCCTCGACCACGCCCAGGATCTGGTTGTCGGCCTTGCCCTGGGGCAGGGCCATGGGCAGCTCGCCGCTGAGCGGGCGCGTCTGGAACAGCAGGTGACCGCCCGCCTGGCTGTGACCGGTGCTGCTCAGTTGCAGCCCCTTGGCAATATCGGCGCCTTGCGCGGCGGCCAGCGCGTCGAGCGTGCGGCTGGTCTGGCGCGCATTGCGGGCCACCTCGGTCATGCCCTTTTTGTGCCCGTCGAGCTCTTCGAGCACGATCATCGGCAAAAAGATGTCGTGCTCCTCAAAGCGGAACAGGCACATCGGATCGTGCAGCAGCACATTGGTGTCGAGCACGAAGAGCTTGGTGGGCCCTTGGCTGCGCGCCGCCCGGCCGCGCGGGCGGCTTTGCGACCGGTTATGGGTGCGGTTCTTTGTGCTGCTCTGCTGGGCCGTCTCGGTGGCCTGCACTGGCTCGGCCGCCAGCGCGGGGCCCTCTGGCGCGGCAGCCGGGTTCTTCAGTGGGCTGCCTTCGCGCCGCGCGGCCGTGCGCGCCGCTTGCCGCGGCGCTGGTGTGGGTTTGGTGGTGCTGGCCTCAAAAGCGGCCGGGTGCCCCAGTGCTTCAGGCCCAGCGGTGTCGCTCGCCGCTTTTGCGCGCGGTTTGGAGGATTTGGTGCCGCCGCCGTGGTAGGCGTCTTTGGGCAGGATGCTGGCTTTCTGGGTCGGTGCAGGTGGCAGAGGCATCAAACCATTATGCACGACCGATAGGGCGCTGATGTGACGACCGCGCCCGGCCAGCCGAGGCTGTAGCCAGCCGGTAGCCAGCCTTTAGCCAGCCTTTAGCCAGCCTTCTTGAGGGCCTTGACGGCCACCAGCACCTCATCGACGTGGCCGGGCACTTTCAGGCCGCGCCACTCCTGCTTGAGCTGGCCGTCGACGCCGATCAGGAAGGTGCTGCGCTCGATGCCTTTGACCTTCTTGCCGTACATGATCTTGTTCTTGACCACGCCGAACATGTGGCACATCTTTTCTTCGGTGTCGGCAATCAGCTCAAACGGCAGCTCGAGCTTGGCCTTGAAGTCGTCGTGCGACTTCATGTTGTCGCGCGAGACGCCAAACACGACAGCGCCCGCCTTCGCGAAGTCTTTGTACTTGTCGCGAAACTGCATGGCTTCGGTCGTGCACCCCGGCGTGTTGTCCTTGGGGTAGAAGTACAGCACCACAATCTTTCCGTGATGGCTGTGCTGGGTCACCTTCACGCCACCGGTGGCGACCGCTTCGAATTCGGGGATGGATTTGTTGAGGACGACTGCCATGCTGGGTGGACCCTGTCGAAATGGTGTGTGGCCTGGCGGCCTGTCTTTGTTCTGGCTACTCGATGGCTGTAGGCTCGCAGCGCCACCTACCGGCCTTGCTTGGGTGCAAGACGGCAGGCGTGGCCAGCGCCCTAAACCCCCAATTTTAGCCGCAAAGGCGGGCCGGGGCTTGGCTGGGCCTCAGACGGGGGCCTCGATCAGCAGGGCGGCCACCACATGGCGGCCTTCGCCGGCCAGGATGTTGTAGGTGCGGCAGGCCGCCACGGTGTCCATGGTTTCGATGCCGATGCGCCGGGCCATCAGCGTGCGCAGCAGCACCGGCGGGGCAAAGCGCAGCCGGCTGCCGCTGCCAAAAATCACCAGCTCCGGGCCCAGTTCGGCCAGTTGGTCAAAGTGGGCCTGCTGCAATTGCGTGTGCTGCTTGCAGTGCCAGTCGAACTGGCGGCCGCGCGAGTCGAGCACCAGGCTGTGGTGGACCTTCTCGGCCACGCCGCGATGGCCCACCCCGATCCAGTCGGGCCCATAGCCCAGGATGGTCGGTGCATCGGATCGATCGGGTTGCAGCTTCATGTCGGCTTGGGGCGCAGGCGCCGTGGTGTGCCCCGGTGTGCCCCGGTGTGGCTTAGGGTGGGCGAAAGGGCTGCCCGAGGCAGGCAGGGGGCGCTTTGCGCTGGGTTTGTGTGGTCAAATTATAGGTTTCGCTGGGCGTTCGGCGCTGCGCTGCCTGTGGGCAGCGGCGCGGTGCGCCATCGGCCTTTGCGCGCCCCGCCCGGCGCCTGTTTTCTCGATTGTGGTTGCCATGAAGTCCATCACCAAATCGGCCAAGCTGGCCAACGTCTGCTACGACATCCGTGGGCCCATCATGGACGCGGCGCGGCGCATGGAGGAAGAGGGCCACAAGATCATCAAGCTCAACATCGGCAATCTGGCCCCTTTTGGGTTTGATTCGCCCGACGAGATCCAGCAGGACATGATTCGCAACCTGCCCAACTCGGCCGGCTACTCCGACAGCAAAGGTATTTTTGCGGCGCGCAAGGCCGTCATGCACGAAACCCAGCGCCAGGGCATCAAGGGCGTGGGCCTGGACGACATCTATTTGGGCAATGGCGCCAGCGAGCTCATTGTGATGGCCACCAACGGTCTGCTCAATGACGGCGACGAGCTGCTCTTGCCGGCGCCCGACTACCCGCTGTGGACCGCTGCGGCCTCGCTCTCGGGCGGCACGCCAGTGCATTACCTGTGCGACGAGTCCAATGGTTGGATGCCCGATGTGGCCGACATCCGCGCCAAGATCACGCCGCGCACCAAGGGCATTGTGGTCATCAACCCGAACAACCCGACCGGTGCGCTCTACTCGCGCGAGTTGCTCGAGCAAATCGTGGCGCTGGCGCGCGAGCACGAGTTGGTGATTTTTGCCGATGAGGTCTACGACAAGGTGCTCTACGACGGCGCGGTGCACACGCCCCTTGCCAGCTTGTCGCAAGACGTGTTGACGCTGACCTTCAATTCGCTCTCCAAAAGCTACCGCTCCTGCGGCTACCGTGCCGGCTGGATGGTGATTTCGGGCGACAAGAAAAACGCGGCCGACTACATCGAGGGCCTGAACATGCTCTCGAACATGCGCCTTTGCGCCAACGTGCCGGGCCAGTGGGCCATACAGACGGCCCTGGGTGGTTACCAAAGCATCAACGAGCTGGTGGGCGAGGGCGGCCGGCTGCGCCGCCAGCGCGATTTGGCCCATGAACTGATCACGGCCATCCCCGGTGTGAGCTGTGTCAAGCCCAGCGCTGCGCTCTACATGTTCCCGCGCCTCGATCCCAAGGTGTACCCGATTGCCGACGACCGCCAGTTTTTCCTGGAGTTGCTCGAGGCCACACGGGTCATGCTGGTGCAAGGAACGGGTTTTAACTGGGCCACCCCCGACCATTTCCGCATCGTCTTTCTGCCCCATGAGGACGACCTGCGCGAGGCCATTGGCCGCGTTGCGCGCCATCTGGAGACCTGGCGCCGGCGCCATGCGGGCCGTGCAGCGGCTTTGAATTGACGATGGGCTTGGGCGGGTTGCCCCAGCCGTCATTTTTTTGAGTTTCTCCGAGTGACAAGCATCATGAGCAACAAGAGTCTTGAACCCATCCGCGTCGGCTTGCTGGGCATTGGCACGGTCGGCAGCGGCGTTTTCACTGTCTTGCAGCGCAACCAGGAAGAGATCGTGCGCCGCGCCGGGCGCGGCATTGAAATCAGCGTCGTGGCCGATCTTGACGTGCAGCGGGCCCGCGAGCTGGTGGGCGGTGGCGTCAAAGTCGTGGGCGATGCCCGCGAGGTGATCAGCGACCCCCGGGTGGACATCGTGGTCGAGCTCATTGGCGGCTATGGCATTGCCCGGCAACTGGTGCTCGAGGCCATCGAGGCGGGCAAGCATGTGGTCACCGCCAACAAGGCCCTGTTGGGCGTGCACGGCACCGAAATTTTTGCGGCGGCCCAGAAGAAAGGCGTGATGGTCGCCTTTGAGGCGGCTGTGGCCGGCGGCATCCCCATCATCAAGGCCTTGCGCGAGGGGCTCACGGCCAACCGCATCGAATGGATCGCCGGCATCATCAACGGCACGACCAATTTCATCTTGTCTGAGATGCGCAGCAAGGGTCTGGGGTTTGACGCGGTGCTCAAGGAGGCCCAGCGCCTGGGCTATGCCGAGGCCGACCCAACCTTCGACATCGAGGGCGTGGATGCGGCGCACAAGGCCACGCTGATGTCGGCGATTGCCTTTGGTATCCCGGTGCAGTTTGACAAGGCCCATATTGAAGGCATCACCCAGCTCGAGGCGCAGGACATCCGGTACGCCGAGCAGCTGGGCTACCGCATCAAGTTGCTGGGCATCACCAAGCGGGCAGCGCAAGGCATCGAGCTGCGGGTCCACCCCAGCCTGGTGCCGGCCAAACGCCTGATTGCCAACGTAGAAGGCGCGATGAATGCGGTGGTGGTGCAAGGCGATGCGGTGGGCACCACCTTGTACTACGGCAAGGGCGCGGGCAGCGAGCCGACTGCCAGCGCCGTGATTGCCGATCTGGTCGATGTGGCGCGGCTGCACACGGTCGACCCGCTCAACCGCGTGCCGCATCTGGCCTTTCAGCCCGGTGCCATGAGCACGCTGCCCGTGTTGCCCATGGACGAGGTCTGCACCAGCTACTACCTGCGCCTGCGGGTGGCCGACGAGGCCGGTGTGCTGGCCCGTGTGACCGGCATCCTGGCCGACGCCGGCATCAGCATCGACGCGGTGCTGCAGCGCGAGGCCGACGAAGTGGGCGGCGAGGGCTCGACGCAGACCGATCTGATCATTCTGACCCACGACTGCGTCGAGGCCCGGATGAACCAGGCCATGGCCAAGATGCAGGTCTTGAGCAGCGTGCTCGCGCCCATCATCCGCATCCGCAAGGAGGAGCTGGCCTGATGCGCTACCTCTCCACCCGCGGCCATCCGGATCGCCGGCGCTTTTGCGAAATCTTGCTGGAAGGCCTGGCGCCCGATGGTGGCCTGTACCTGCCCGAAAGCTACCCTCAGGTGGGCGAGCGCTTGGCCGATCTGCGCCAGGTCTGGGCCACGCGTGGCTATGCCGACCTGGCCTTTGAAATTCTCAAGCTCTACATCGACGACATCCCCGAGGCCGACCTGCTCGCCCTGTGCCGCAAGAGCTACACGCCAGAGGTCTTTGGCACGGCCGAAATCACGCCGCTCAAGAAGCTCGAAGACGGCCTTTATCTGCAAGCCCTTTCCAATGGCCCAACCCTGGCCTTTAAAGACATGGCGATGCAGCTGCTGGGCCACTTGTTTGAATACGAGCTGGCACGCCGGGGTGAGGAGCTCAACATTTTGGGCGCCACCAGTGGCGATACCGGCAGCGCGGCCGAATATGCGATGCGTGGCAAACACGGGGTGCGGGTGTTCATGACCAGCCCGAAGGGCCGCATGAGTGCCTTTCAGCAGGCCCAGATGTTCAGCTTGCTCGACGAGAACATCCACAACATCGCCGTCGAAGGCGTGTTTGACGACTGCCAGGACATCGTCAAGGCTGTCTCGGCTGACTTGCACTTCAAGCGCAAGTACCGCATCGGCACGGTCAATTCCATCAACTGGGCGCGGCTGCTGGCGCAGGTGGTGTACTACTTCGCCGGCTACTTCCAAGCGACCGCGGCAGACACCCAAAAGGTGAGCTTTGCCGTGCCCAGCGGCAACTTTGGCAATGTCTGCGCCGGCCATGTGGCCCGCATGATGGGCCTGCCGATTGCGCATTTGGTGGTGGCCACCAATGAAAACGACGTGCTCGACGAGTTCTTTCGCACCGGCATCTACCGGGTGCGGGGTTCGGCCGATACCCATGAGACCTCCAGCCCGTCCATGGACATTTCCAAGGCCAGCAACTTCGAGCGCTTCGTGTTCGACCTGCTGGGCCGCGATGCGGCGCTCACCCGCTCTTTGTTTTCCGATGCGCTCGCACGGCAGGGCTGCTTCGACCTGAGCGCCCACCCCGCCTTTGCCCAAGCGGCCAGCACCTATGGCTTTGCCAGCGGCAGGAGCACCCACGAAAACCGCCTGGCCACCATCCGCGACACCGATGCCCGCCTGGGTGTGGTGATCGATACCCACACCGCCGACGGCCTGAAGGTGGCGCGCGAGCACCGGCAAGCCGGTCTGCCCATGCTGGTGCTCGAAACCGCGCTGCCCATCAAGTTTGCCGCCACCATTGAAGAGGCGCTGGGCCGCCCGCCCGAGCGCCCGAGCGGCTTCGACGGCCTGGAGGACAAGCCGCGCCGGCTGCGCGTGATGCCTGCCGATGTGAACCGGATCAAGGCCTATATCGCCGCCCGTGTCCGGCCCCAGTTGCTGCCTTAGACCCAAGCCGCGCAGGACATGCCCACAACCCCCAGTGCTCCCTGTGCCCATCGCGACCGGTACACCCTCAGCCCATGAACACGCCACCTGCCCGTGCACCCTTGCGCCCGCTCGATGAGGCCCTGCAAGACCTGCTCGAGCGCGCCCAGCCGGCGCTGCCCGAGGAGAGCGTTTCCACTTTTGAGGCCGACGCTCGGGTGCTGACGCAGGACCTTTGCTCGCCGCTGGATGTGCCCGGCCATGACAACTCTTCGATGGACGGCTACGCGCTGCGCCTGGCTGATCTGCCGGCCGCTCACGGCCTGCCGGTGTCTCAGCGCATCGCCGCGGGCAGCGCGGCTGGCGCGTTGCAAGCAGGCTCGCTCGCGCGCATCTTCACCGGCGCGCCGGTGCCGGCAGGGGCCGATGCCATCGCCATGCAGGAAGACGCCCTGGTGCTTGACGACGGCCGTGTGCAAATCAAGACCCTCCCCAGCGCCGGCCAGTGGATACGGCGGCGCGGCGAAGATGTGGCGCGCGGCGCTGTGGTGCTGCGCCGTGGCCAGCGCCTGTCGCCGGCCGAACTGGGTCTGGCGGCCAGCATCGGTTTTGACCGCCTGCCGGTGGCCCGCCGTCCGCGGGTGGCGCTGCTGTCCACAGGCGACGAATTGGTCATGCCTGGCGATGTGGCCCCCGAGGCCATGCCGCCTGGTGCGATCTACAACTCCAACCGTTTCTTTTTGCGCGCGCTCTTGCAGCGCCTGGGCTGTGAAGTCACCGATCTGGGCATCGTCCCCGACCGGCGTGAGGCCACGGTGCAGGCGCTGGCCGAGGCCGCCCGCAGCCACGACCTCATTTTGACCAGCGGCGGCGTGTCGGTGGGCGAAGAAGACCACATCAAGCCGGCGGTGCAGGCCCTGGGCGAATTGCAGTTGTGGCAGATCGCCATCAAGCCGGGCAAGCCCTTTGCCTACGGCCGCGTCAACCGGGCCCAAGGTTTTGCGCACTTCATCGGCCTGCCCGGCAATCCGGTGTCGAGCTTTGTCACCTTTTTGCTGCTGGTGCGGCCCTTCCTTCTGCGCTTGCAAGGCGCCAGTGGCCAATGGCCAGGGGCCGTGATGCTGCCGGCTCACTTCAACTGGCCCAAGGCCGACAAGCGGCGCGAGTTCTTGCGCGTGCGCCGCAACGCGCAAGGCGGCCTGGACCTGTTTGACAACCAAAGCTCGGGCGTGCTGACCTCGGCGGTCTGGGCCGACGGCCTGCTCGACAACCCACCCGGCCGCACCATCGCCCACGGCGACGCGGTCGCCTTCATGGCCTTGGCCGACTTGCTATGACCCAGGTGCACATCAAGTACTTTGCCTCCCTGCGCGAAGCGCTGGGCCCCGGTGGCGTTCACACCACCGCGGCCCAGACCGTGGGCCAGCTGCGCGACGAACTCATCGCCCTGGGCGGCGCCCATGCCCAGGCCCTGGCCAAAAGCCGCCCGGTGCGCGCTGCGCTCAATCAGGTGATGAGCGCCGAGGACCAGGCCTTGAGCGAGGGCTGCGAGGTGGCTTTTTTTCCGCCGGTCACCGGGGGTTGAGCATGGCCGAGCGCGTCGCGATCCAGACCGCTGACTTCGACCTCTCCGCCGAGGTCGCTGCCCTGCGGGCGGGCGACCAGCGTGTGGGTGCGGTGTGCAGCTTTATCGGCACGGTGCGCGACCGCCATGTCAACTTGGAGCGCGGCAGCGCCGTCACCCAGGGCGAGGTGCAGTCGCTCGAGCTTGAGCACTACCCCGGCATGACCGAAAAAGCGATCGAGGCCATGATCGATGCCGCGCTCGCGCGTTTTGATATCTATGCCGCCCGGGTGGTGCACCGGGTCGGGCTGCTGCAGCCCACCGATCAGGTGGTGCTGGTGGCCGTCAGCTCAGCGCACCGAGGCGAGAGCTTTGCCGCCTGCCAATTCCTGATGGACTACCTCAAGACCCAGGCCCCGTTCTGGAAGAAA
>JAIXWZ010000024.1 GCA_027491035.1 Comamonadaceae bacterium
GTCAACTTTGGCTTGACCCTGCCGCAGGCGCTGGCCCACCTGCTCGATCGGGTGCCGCTGACCGATTTGCGCTACTTCGTGGTGGCGGTGTCAATCCAGCGCGAGTCGGGCGGCAACCTGGCCGACGTGCTGGGCAAGCTCGCGCAGCTCATCCGCGCGCGCCTGCGGCTGCTCGACCGGGTGCGCGTGCTTTCAAGCGAGGGCCGTCTGTCGGCCTGGATCTTGGTGCTCATGCCCTTTGCGTTGGCTGGCCTGCTGGCCCTGTTCAATCCGACTTTCATGCGGCCGCTGTGGACCGACCCGATGGGCATCACCTTGCTGCAGGCCATGTTGGCGGTGATGCTGCTGGGCATTGTGCTGATCGCTCGCATTGTGCGCATCCGGGTCTGATGCCGCCGTGTGGGTGTTTGAGCTGTCTGTGCTAGGCGTGCGTGCGAGGCTGAGCCGGTTGGCATCGGCTGCCCGTTTCCTGATGTTGAGGAGTCTTTGATGACGCTGTTTCCCATGCTCATTTTTCTGGCCGTGAGCGCGGCGGCGCTGGGTTTGCTGCTGCTGCTGTGGCCCAGCGCCGTGCAGCGCCGCGTGCAGCAGCTGGCCCGGCCTGTGCCGGGCGCCAGCGGCTGGGGCCGTCATGCGGCGCGCGTGGCTCGGCCGCTGGCGCGGCTGTCGACGCCGCAAGGGCCGTGGGAGCAGTCGCCCCTGCGCCTGATGTTTCTGCAGGCCGGCATTGCCCGGCAGGACGCGCAGCTGTACTACTTTGCGGCCAAGACCGTGCTGCCTTTGGCCGCAGCGGCCGTCGTGATGCTCTGGCTGCCGGGCCGCGTGAGCCTGCTGCAGCAACTGCTGGCGATCGGCGTGGCCGCCTTGTGCGGTCTGTACGCGCCCAATTGGGTGGTGCACGGCTTGCGTCAGCGGCGACAGCGCGAGATTTTCGAGCATTTCCCCGACGCCACCGATTTGCTGCTGGTGTGCATGGAGGCCGGTCTGGGGCTGGACTCGGCGCTCAACCGCGTGGCGCAGGAAATCGGCCTGAGCAGCCGGGCCTTGGCGCACGAGCTGCACCTGACCAATCTGGAGCTGCGCGCCGGTGTGCCCCGTGAGCAGGCGCTGCGCCACCTGGCGCTGCGCACCGGGGTGCAGGAGATTGCCAGCTTTGCCCTCATGCTCAAGCAGGCCGATCGTTTGGGCACCAGCATCGGTGACTCGCTGCGGGTGTATTCGGATGAGCTGCGTCACAAGCGCATGGTGCGCGCCGAAGAGCTGGCCGCGCGGGTGCCCACCAAGATGCTGCTGCCGCTGGTGCTGTGCATCTTCCCGTCGATCATCCTGGTGGTGATGGGGCCGGCGGCGATACAGATCGTGCGCACGCTCATGCCCATGCTCGGGCGCGGCGCTTAAGGCTCAGCCCATCGGCGCGGGCTCGCCGAGTCGGTGCTCTCTGGCGTAGACGTACAGCGCGAGGCGGTTGCTCACGCCGAGCTTGTGGTAGATGGCGCTCAAGTGGTTGCGCAGCGTGTGCTCGGAGATGAACAGGCGTGCGGCCAGGGCCTTGTTGGCCGCGCCGTGGCTGCTGAGCACGGCCTCGACGATCTTGCGCTCGCGCTGGGTCAGCATGGCCTGGCGGGCGTGTTCTGGATCCGCAGGCCGGTGCATGGCGCCGAGCATGCGCGCCATGCTGGCGCGATCGAGCCAGATCTGGCCGTCGTGAACCTTCTCGATCGCTTTGATGACGGTGGGCGCGCTCGCGTCCTTACCCAGCACGCCGCGCGCGCCCAGGCGCACCGCCTGGTCGAGCACCTCGGGTTTGCGCTCACCGGTGAGCACCAGCACCCGGCACGCTTGCTGGTTGCTCAGCACCGGCACGATATCGAGTCCGCTGCGACCGTCAAGGTCGAGGTCGAGCAAGACCACATCGGGCCGGTGGGTGCTGGCCTTGTGCACGGCCTCGTCGGCGCTGTGGGCTGTGGCCACCACCTGCATGCGCGGACTTTGCGAGGCAATGAGCTGCTCGAGCCCCCACACCAAGGTGGGGTGGTCGTCGACGATCATGATACGCATGGTGTCACAGCGGAATGGTCACGTGTACGGCCGTGCGCTGGCCCGCTTCGGCGCGCACTTGGCTCCAGCCGCCCAGGGCCTGCGCCCGTTGGCTGATCGAGCGTGGTGCGAAATCGCCGCGTGCAGCCGCAGCCTCGTTGCTGATGCGCAGCCCCAGCGATTGGCCATCGCAGCGCAGCTCGATCTCGCCGCTGCGCGCGTGGGTGTGGCGGCGGATGTTGCTCAGAGCCTCGCGGATGAACTCCGAGACCTCATGGCGCAGCCGTTGGCTCAAGGCCTCGGGCACGGGCCCGCGCACCGCGATGCGCACGCCATGGAGCCGGTGCATGAGCCGGGCTTGCTCGGCCAGGTCGTGGGCCAGTGTGTCGCCCTGGGGGTCTGGCTCGGTAGCAGTCTGGTGCGTGGCCAGTGGCTCGGCTTGTGCCGGTGCACCCGCAGCGCCAGGCGCGAGGCGGCGCAGGTCGCCGCGCAGACCGTCGATGACCTGCCCGGTCATGGCCACGATGGACTGCAGGCCCGCTGCCAGTTGCGGGCTGGGTCGGGTTTGCAAGGCCTCTAGCGCGAGCTTGAGCCCGATGTAGGGCTGCATCACGCGGTCATGCAAATTGAGCCCAAGACGCTGGCGCTCGCGCTCGGCCGCTCCCGCGCTGAGCTGCTCAAGCTGCGCGATGCGCTCGAGTGGAGCGTAGGCCAGCTGGGCAATCTGTTCGAGCACGCGCCGGTCGCGCTGGCTCCATGCGCGCCGGCCTGTCAGCTGCAAGCGGGCCTGTCCCTGCTGCCAGGGCAGGGCCACGCTGATGCGCTGCAGCCCATCGGGCTGCTCGCGCAGCCCAACGGCCCTATCGCGCGCCGGCTCGCCGGGCAGGTCCAGGCCGCAGTGGCTGGCGCCAAAAAATTGCTCTGTCAGCCGCAACATGCGCCCGGCGCTGTGCTCCAAGCCCAGGTGGGGGTTGACGCAGCGCAGCAGCTGGCCGATCAGCTCGAGCTCGCTGCGCTGACGTTGCAATTGATGCGTTTGCCAAGCCAGCAGCCCAGTGGCCACCAGCAGGCCTGCCAGCGCAGCCGCAGGGGCGAGCAGACCGGCGCTTATGGCCAGGCCAGCGACGAGCGCAGCCGGCCAGCCGCAGCGCACGTTTTGAATCCACGGCCGGGCTGCGGCAAGGCTCTGTGAGACGGTGCTGACGGGATTGGCGGTCATGGGCATGGGGCAATCGGACAGTGCAAGATGGCGCAGGCGCATCTGCGGCACGCCTGGCTTGACTGTGGCCCATCATTGAAGCGGCCGCTGTCACCGGCCCTCGCCTGTTAACGTAGGACGCGGACCCTCGTCACAGTGACGCGGCGGGGCCGTAGCACTCCACGTGCCTGCGTTGCGGCCGATGGATTGCTTCGTTCCTCGCAATGACAGGGTGGGGTGCTATGACGGGGCTGGGTGCTGTGACTGCACCCGCGTCATTGCGAGGTGCGCCCCCGATCTCGTGATTGCGAGGCGCGTCCCCGATCTCGTGGTTGCGAGGTGCGCCCCCGACTTCGTCATTGCGAGGGGCGGAGCGCCGTGGCAATCCATGCCCTTGTACGAAGGCCGATGGATTGCTTCGTTCCTCGCAATGACAGGGTGGGGCGCAATGACAGGGTGGCGGCCGTGGCAATGCGGGTCGTTGCCTGCGGCCGGGGCTTTACTTCATGTAGTCTGAGATCACCTTCCAGCGCCCGTCTTGGATTTGCGACAGGCGCGAGAGGTTGCTGCCCAGGCGCTTGGTGGGGCTGAAGGTCATTTCGGGGCTGCCGAAAATATCGGGTGGGATCACCATGGAGTCCATGGCCTTGACGAAGTTGTCGGTGGTCAGGTTGTTGCCGGCCTTTTGTACGGCACGGATGAAGGAGTCAACCACGGTGTAGCCGTAGACCGAGAAGACGGTGGGGTCCTCATTGAATTTGGTCTTGTACTTGTTGGCCCAGAAGCGGATGGGCTGGGCGGCCTCGTCCAGGTAGGGGTTTTGCACCGACATGGCCGCATACAGGCCGTTCATGGCGGGCCCGCCGAGCTTGTGGATGAGGTCGGTGTAGGCGCCGCTGGAGCCGATGAAGGTTGGGTTGTAGCCGGTGCGGCGTGCCGTGGCGATGGTGCCGATGGTCTCGCGGATCAGCGTGCCCAGCACCACGAAGTCGCACTCTGCGGCCCTGAGCCGGGCCACTTGCGAGGAAAAGTCGGTGGAGCCGCGCTTGAAGGTGGTCTTTTCGGCCATGGTGACGTTCATGGTCTTCAGGCCGTCTTCAGCGCCGCGCTGCACCTCCAGGCCGAATTCGTCGTCCTGGTAGATCGAGCAGACTTTCTTGGCGCCCTTTTCCTTGACCAGCATGGGCACGGCCAGGCGCATTTGGTCGTAGTAGGTGGCTGCAAAGGAGTACTTGAGTCGGTGGAAGGGCTCGTACATCTCGCGCGCCGCGGTGACCGGGAAGAAGTTGACCACGTTCTTCTCGAACTGCACCGGCATGGCGGCGAGGTTTTGCGCCGTGCCGATGTGGCCGACCATGGCAAAGATCTTGTCTTGATTGACCAGCTTTTGCGCGCCGAGCACGGCGCGCTTGGGGTCGTAGCCCGAGTCTTCGATCAGCAGCTTGATGCGCCGGCCGTTGACGCCGCCTTGCTCGTTGAGCTCGTCCACGCGCAGCTGCATGCCCGAGCGAATCTGCTTGCCAAAGCCAGCCAGCGGACCGGACAGGTCTTGGATGCTGCCCACCGTGATGGTGTCCTTGGTCACGCCTTGGCTTTGCGCGTGGGCCAGGCCGGTCGAAAGCGCCAGGCCCAGGGCCCAGACGGTGGCAGCGAGTGCCGGTTTTTGCTTCATCATGTGTGTCTCCTGTGGATGGGCTGGTGTGGGATCACCGGTACATGGCTTCAATTTGCGGGGCGTATTTCTTTTCGACCAGCTTGCGCTTGAGCTTCATGGTGGGCGTGAGTTCTTCGTCTTCGGCGCTCAGTTGCTTGTCGAGCAGGAAAAATTTCTTGATTTGCTCGACCCGGGCAAATTTGGCGTTGACGCGGTCGAGCTCGATCTGGATCAATTCTTGCACCTCTGGCGAGCGCGTCAAGCTGGCGTAATTACTGAAGGGGATTTCCCGATCCTGGGCGAACTTTTCGACATTGTCCTGGTCGATCATCACAATGGCCACCAAATAAGGCCGCTTGTCGCCGATGACCA
>JAIXWZ010000018.1 GCA_027491035.1 Comamonadaceae bacterium
CACGCCGGCAACCATGCCGATGTGCTCAAGCACATCACGCTGCTGGCCACGCTCAAGTACCTGACGCAAAAAGAGGCGCTGACGGTGATCGACACCCATGCAGGCGCGGGCCTGTACCGTCTCGACGGCGACTACAGCCTGACCAGCGGCGAGGCCAGCCACGGGGTGCGGCGTCTGGTCCAGGCCTTGCAAAACGCCCCTGAGGGCATCGCCCCGGTCATCCAGGATTACCTGGACCTGCTGATCGAACTCAACCCCGGCCTTGCGGGCGACGGGGATCGCCTGAAGGTCTACCCGGGCTCACCGTATATCGCTTCGCGCTTTCTGCAGGGCCGCCACAAGCTCAAGCTGTATGAGTTGCACCCAACCGATTTTCGGGCGCTGTCGGGCAATATGGCGCAACTTGAACTGGGCCGCAGCGTCAGCTGCGAGCTGCAAGACGGCTTCGAATCGCTCAAACCTTTGCTGCCGCCACCGTCGCGGCGGGCGCTGGTGATGTGCGATCCGAGCTACGAGCTCAAAAGCGACTACGCCCAGGTGAATGAGGCGATGACGGATGCGCTCAAGCGCTTTCCCACCGGCAGCTATGCCATCTGGTATCCGCTCATCCCGCGGCCCGAAGCCCATGATCTGCCCAAGAAACTCAAGACCCTGGCCACTCGCGCAGGCCGCCCCTGGCTGGACGCCACATTCACCGTCAAGTCAAGCAAGCTGCAAAAGACGGTCGAAGGCGAGGTGATCCGCCCGGGCCTGCCGGCCAGCGGCATGTTCCTGGTCAACCCGCCCTACACCCTGCACGAGCAGCTCAAGACCGCTCTGCCCCAATTGGTTGCAGCGCTGGGCCAGGACCGCAACGCTGGCTTTACCCTGGCGCGCGGCGGTTAAGCGAGCGCGCGGGCTCTAGCGCCCTTGCAGGCGGCCGATGATCTCGCCAACCGCCTGGGACTGGTTCATGGTGTAGAAGTGCAGCGCCGGCACACCGGCCGTGAGCAACTGGTCGCACAAATCAGTGACCACGTCCAGGCCAAAGGCCTTGATCGATGCGGCGTCATCGCCAAAGGCCTGCAGACGCAAGCGGATCCAGCGCGGCACTTCCGCACCGCAGGCGTCTGAAAAGCGCAGCAACTGGCTCGAGCCCAGGATGGGCATGATGCCCGGCACCACCGGCACGTCCACGCCCAGGGCGTGCGCGTCGTCCACAAAACGAAAGTAGGCGTCGCTGTTGAAGAAATACTGCGTGATCGCCGAATCAGCGCCAGCCTGGACCTTAGCCGCAAAGGCCTTGAGGTCGGCCTCGGGCGAACGGGCCTGCGGATGGGTCTCAGGATAGGCCGCCACCTCGATGTGGAAGGCATGGCCGGTCTCGGCGCGTATGAAGGCCACCAGATCGCTGGCGTACTGGAAATGGCCGCCCGAGCCATAGCCGCTGGGCAAGTCGCCACGCAGGGCCACCAGGCGCTTGACGCCCATGGCCTGCAACTGCGCGAGCTGCTCGCGCACCCGGTCTTGGGTCGCGCCGATGCATGAAAAGTGGGAGGCCGCGGCCACGCCTTCGGCCAGGATCTCGCTGACAGCCGAGAAGGTGCCCTCCTGCGTGGAGCCGCCCGCGCCAAACGTCACCGAGCAAAACTCGGGTCGATGCACATAGAGCTGCTGGCGCACGGCGCGCAGTTTTTCGGCGCCCTCAGGCGTCTTGGTCGGAAAGAATTCAAAACTCAGAGGTGGCATCTTCATGGCCATGGATCTCGGTGTTGGGGTCGGTGGGTGTGGCGTCAGTCGGTCTTGCGTTTGCGACGGGCCGGGCCGGGCTGCCCATCGTGCGCGGCTTGGCGATCGTCTTCGTCGGACAACTTTCTTGCCTCGCTACGCGGCTGGCGCCGGGCCACCTGGCGGGCCGGCGCATCCGCCAGCACTGCGGCCACCTCTCGAGCCTTTCGCGCATGGATGAAGAACTCCCGATTGCCGTCCCCACCTTCGATGGGCGAGTCCAGCCAGGCCAGCACCTGCAGCCCCAGCTCTTCGCAGCAGGCGCGCAGGCGCTGCTCGACCAGGGCAAACATCGCCGGGTCCTTGACGATGCCGCCCTTGCCCACCTGGCCCGGTTGCAACTCGAACTGCGGCTTGACCAGCATCAAAGCATCGCCGCCCAGCTTGAGCAGTTGCACCATTGCGGGAAGCACCAGAGTCAGCGAGATGAAGGACAGATCGCCGGTGAGCAAGTCAAAGGGCTCCTGCGAAAGCGTTTCCTGGCCGGCCGCTTCGTCATGGTGGCGCCAAAAATCATCCACGGTGAGCGAGCGCGCATTGACGCCCTCGATGCAAACCACCTGCGCATGGGCGCGCAAGCTGGCGTGCAACTGGCCATGGCCCACATCAATGCCGACCACACGGGCCGCGCCCTGCTGTAGCAGGCAGTCGGTAAAGCCCCCGGTGGACTGGCCCAGGTCCAGGCAATGCGAGAGCGCGACCTTCAGACCCGTGGCTGCCAACGCGCCTTCGAGCTTGAGCCCGCCGCGCGAGATGTACCTGGCTTCGGCGGTGTCGGTCAGCTGCAGCTGCGCCTGCTCAGGCAGTTCATCGCCGTTCTTGGCGATCTTTTTCCACGGCACATCGCCCTCGCGCCAGAGCACGCCCGAAGCGATCAGGCGCTGGGCCTGCGAGCGCGTGGCGGCGTGGCCGCGTTCAACGAGGAGGAGATCGGCGCGCATGGATGGGTACCCCTGCCCGATGGAGGTCGTGAGGCAACGGGTGCAGGCAAAGACCCTCACCCCAACCCTCTCCCCGCAGGGAGAGGGAGCCAAGGGTCAATAGCGGTAGGTATTGGCCTTGTACGGGCCTTCTTTCTTCACGCCGATGTAGGAGGCCTGCTCGTCGCTGAGTTCGGTCAGCATGGCGCCGACCTTCTTGAGGTGCAGGCGGGCCACTTTCTCGTCCAGGTGCTTGGGCAGCACATAAACCTGACCCACCTCGTAGCTGTCCTTCTTGGTGAACAACTCGATCTGGGCGATGGTCTGGTTGGCAAAGGAAGAGCTCATCACGAAGCTGGGGTGGCCGGTGCCACAGCCCAGGTTCACCAGGCGGCCCTTGGCCAGCAAGATGATGCGCTTGCCGTCCGGGAAGATCACATGGTCGACCTGGGGCTTGATTTCTTCCCACTGGCACTTCTCGAGCGCAGCGACATCGATCTCGTTGTCGAAGTGGCCGATGTTGCAGACGATGGCCTGGTCCTTCATGGCGGCCATGTGCGCGTAGGTGATGACGTTCTTGTTGCCGGTGGCCGACACAAAAATATCTGCCTTGTCGGCAGCGTATTCCATGGTCACGACCTTGTAGCCCTCCATGGCGGCCTGCAAGGCGTTGATCGGGTCGATCTCGGTGACCCAAACTTGGGCGCTGAGCGCGCGCAGGGCCTGGGCCGAGCCCTTGCCCACATCGCCGTAGCCAGCGACCACGGCCACCTTGCCAGCAATCATCACGTCGGTGGCGCGCTTGACGGCGTCGACCAGCGATTCGCGGCAGCCGTAGAGGTTGTCGAACTTGCTCTTGGTGACCGAGTCGTTGACGTTGATCGCGCGCAGGGCCAGGGTACCCTTGACCGACATCTCATTGAGGCGCAGCACGCCGGTGGTGGTCTCTTCGGTCACGCCGATGATGTTTTTCAGGCGGCGGCTGTACCAGGTGCCGTCTTTAGCCAGCTGCGCCTTGATGGCGTTGAACAAGCAGATTTCTTCTTCGCTGCCGGGATTGTTCAGCACCGACGGATCGGTCTCGGCCTTGGTGCCCAGGTGCATCAGCAACGTGGCATCACCGCCATCGTCGAGGATCATGTTGGGGCCTTCTTCAGGGGTACCCTTGGCGCCCTTGAATTCGAAGATCCGGTGGGTGTAGTCCCAATAGTCGTCCAGGCTTTCGCCCTTGTAGGCAAACACGGGCGTGCCCGCGACCACCAGGGCGGCGGCGGCGTGGTCCTGGGTCGAGAAGATGTTGCACGAAGCCCAGCGCACATCAGCGCCAAGAGCCTGCAGGGTCTCGACCAGCACGCCGGTTTGAATGGTCATGTGGAGCGATCCGGTGATGCGCGCGCCCTTGAGCGGCTGGCTCTTGGCGAACTCCTCGCGGATGGCCATCAGGCCAGGCATTTCGGTTTCGGCAATCTTGAGCTCTTTGCGGCCCCAGTCGGCGAGCGACAGGTCGGCAATGGCGTAATCCTGGGTGTGCAGGGGCTTGAGGACGGCGTTCATAGTGCGTTTCTCCAGACAGGAACAAATACCCGCTCGGGCAAGCGCCTCACCAAAAACCACAGGATTTCAGACTCACCCTGCAAGGCCCATGGTGGGCGGGGTGAGCGTCGTTGCAAAACAAGAGGTTCTGAGCCTAGACCACGCCAAGGTGGGTTGCAACGCTCCTCAGAACAGCGTCGTATTGTAGCGGCCCGCGCCGCCCTTGCAGGGCCCTGCCCACGCATCCGAGCAGGCCACAAGGTTTTGCAAGCGGCCGGTTGCGCAGTTGCGGTCGCTTCACTTGAGCACGTAGCTGGCCAGCACCGACTGAACTTCGTAAATGCTCAACTTTTTGTTGAACTGCTTTTGGATGGGCGCGGCTGTGCCGGAAATCCAGATCTTGAGTTCGGCGTCGAGGTCAAAGGTGCCGGCTGTCTCGATCGTGAAGTGGGTGATGCTCTTGTACGGAATCGAGTGATACTCGACCTTGCTGCCGGTGATACCCTGCTTGTCGACCAGTACAAAGCGCTTGTCGGTGAAGACAAAGTAATCGCGGATCAGCTGGTAAGCGTGCTCCACCCTTTCACCGGGCGCCAGAATTTGGCTGAACTCGGTCTGAATTTTGGCGGCATCAATTTTTGACGCATTGCCTAGCATGCCATCGAGCAATCCCATGGGGTGCCTTTCATCGGTCGTTTCAAATCAAGCGCACATCCGAGCCAGGGCCTCAAGGGGCGACAGGCCCCACAGACAGCACGATGGCCAAGCTGGCATCGAGGTTCTCGGACGGCGCGCGCCGAAAGCCTGAGCGGGCGTAGCGCTGCAGACGCCCGAGCACAAAGGCGTGCAGCAAGGCGGCGCGCACCTGGGCCTCGACGGTGGGCATGGCCGAGGCCGCCAAGGCCTCGCGCAAGAGCTGGCGCCACTGCGCCTCAAGCTTGTCAAAAAACAGGTTCATGCGCTCTTGCAGCCGCTCATGTTCAAAGACCAGCGCATCGCCCACCATCACCCGGGTCATGCCAGGATTGCGCTCGGCAAACTGCACCACCACGCGCACCATTTTCTGCACCCGGGCACTGGGGTCGGGCTCGCGCTCTTGCAACTGATTGATCAGCGAGAAAACCGATGCCTCGATGAAATCGATCAAGGCTTCGAACATTTGCGCCTTGCTGGCAAAGTGACGGTAAAGCGCTGCCTCACTGACACTCAGGCGCGCAGCCAAGGCCGCCGTCGTGATCCGTTCGGCGCCAGGCTGCTCGAGCATGGTCGCCAGCGCCTGCAAAATCTGCACGCGGCGCTCCCCGGGTTTGGGCCGCTTGCGCGCCGGGACATCAGAGGGCTCGGGAGTCGACTCGGGTTCAAGCTCGGACATGCACAGCTGCTCTCAGGTGGGGGCTGAAAATCATTCTCGCACAGCGCTGCGGCTGCCCGACAGGCCAGCGCTGTCAGTGAGACCGGATCATGGTGCCGTAGGCTTGGTCGGTCAGGATCTCCAGCAGCATGGCATGCGGCACCCGGCCGTCGACCACATGCACCGCATGCACGCCGCTCTTGGCCGCATCGATCGCGCCGGCCAGCTTGGGCAGCATGCCGCCGCTGATCGTGCCGTCGGCCACCAACTCGTCAATCTGGCGGGCCGTCAGCTCGGTGATCAGCTCGCCGGACTTGTCCAGCACGCCGCGGATGTTGGTCAGCATCACCAGTTTCTCGGCCTTGAGCACAGCGGCCAGCTTGGCCGCCACCACATCGGCGTTGATGTTGTAGCTCTCGTTGGCCTCACCAAAACCGATCGGGCTGACCACCGGAATGAATTGATCGTCCTGCAGCGCACGCACCACAGACGGGTCGATCTGCACGATATCGCCCACCTGACCGATGTCGTGCTCCTTGCTCGGATCCTGGGCATCGGTCATCTTGAGCTTGCGCGCCCGGATCAACCCGCCATCGCGGCCGGTCAGGCCCACGGCCTTGCCGCCGGCCTGGTTGATCAGGCCGACGATATCTTGCTGCACCTCACCGGCGAGCACCCACTCGACCACCTCCATGGTCTCAGCATCGGTCACCCGCATGCCTTGAATGAACTGCCCCTTCTTGCCCAGCCGATTGAGCGCGGTCTCGATCTGCGGGCCGCCGCCATGGACCACCACCGGGTTCATGCCCACCAGTTTGAGCAGCACCACATCTTCGGCAAAGTCCTTCTGCAATTCCGGATCGGTCATCGCATTGCCGCCGTACTTGATGACCAGCGTCTTGCCATGAAACCGGCGGATGTAAGGCAAAGCCTGGGCCAAAATTTCCGCCTTGTCACGCGGGGCGATATGGGTCAGATCAGGGTCAATGGAGCTCATGGCTTTGCAAGAAACAAAAAAGGGCCGTCCCAGGGGACAGCCCGCATTGTGCAGCACGGCCAAACCGGCCGGCCACGCCCATCAGGACGCGATGGCGAATTCTTCCTTGGTGCGACCGCTGGCCACCAAGGTGGCCATCCAGCGCGGCATCAAGCCGCGGCCGCTCCAGGTCTCGCCATTGGGACCCCGGTATTTGGCGGCTACTGTCGAAGTGCCGCCAGCCTTTTTGCTGGGGCGACCTGCGCCGGCAGCCTTGGATTTGCCCGCCGCCTTGCCACGGGTTTTGGGCGCCTTTTTGCGGGCAGCCTCCAAATCCTTGACCGTGATTCCAAATGCAGTCATTTTGGCAAGAATATCTTGCACGGTATTGTTGAAATCGCGCGAACGAATATCAGCGGCTTGTTTCTGAAGTTTCTCGATTTGCGTCTGAATATCGATCAAATTACCCATGGTCCTGCTCCTTTTATGAATGGCAATATCACCCGTAGAGGCTGGCGCGATGATATCTCAAACCCCAAGGATCAGCTCGATCAAACTGGGCGTCCCTCATTCAAAACAGACGGCCTGGGCCAATAACGGGGCCTGGCTGTCCTTCTCCGATAGTTTCGGCGGCCCCTGCAAGGGCCACTCAATTGCGACTTGAGGATCGTTCCAGGCCACGCATTTTTCGTGGGCAGGCGCATAGTATTGGGTGGTTTTGTACAGAAAATCGGCCGATTCACTCAAAACCAGGAAACCGTGGGCGAACCCGGCCGGAATCCACAATTGGCGGTGGTTGTCTTCTGACAGCTCGTAACCCACCCAGCGGCCAAAACTGGGTGAGCGCCGGCGCAGATCGACAGCAACATCAAAGACCCGTCCGCGCACCACCCGAACCAGCTTGCCCTGGGCCTGCTCGATCTGATAGTGCAGGCCGCGCAGCACACCCTGGCTGCTGCGGCTGTGGTTGTCCTGCACGAATTGCAGTTCAAGGCCGGTGGCCTGGGCAAAGGCTCGCTGGTTAAAACTCTCGAGGAAAAAGCCGCGTGTATCACCGAAGACCCGCGGCTCGATCAGCAGGACATCGGCGATGGGGCTGGGTGTGACTTGCATATTTAAAAAACCTGGCTGCCCAATATCTGCATCAAATACCGGCCGTAGCCGTTCTTGAGCATGGGTTGGGCGAGCTTTTCGAGCTGCTCGGCCGTGATGTAGCCTTTGCGAAACGCCAGCTCCTCGGGACAGGCGATCTTGAGGCCCTGTCGGTGCTCGATGGTGGCAATGAACTGGCCTGCCTCGAGCAGCGATTCATGCGTGCCGGTATCGAGCCAGGCCATGCCACGGCCCATGACCTCGACATGGAGCTGATCGCGCTCAAGATAAACCCGGTTCACGTCGGTGATTTCAAGCTCACCGCGGGCCGAAGGGGCAATATGGGCAGCAATGTCGAGCACCTGCTGGTCGTAAAAATACAGACCCGTCACGGCGTAATTGGATGCTGGGCGGGCGGGTTTTTCCTCGATGCTGATGGCGCGGCGCTGGGCATCGAACTGCACCACCCCATAGCGCTCGGGATCGTGCACATGGTAGGCAAAGACGGTGGCTCCCGTACTGCGCGAATCGCTCAGGCGCAATTGCGCCTCAAGGTCGTGACCGTAGTAAATGTTGTCGCCCAAAATCAAGGCCGAATCGGCGCTGCCGACAAAATCGCGCCCGATGATAAAAGCCTGGGCCAGCCCATCGGGGCTGGGCTGCACCGCATAACTCAAAGACAGGCCCCACTGACTGCCGTCACCGAGCAATTCGGCAAAACGCGGCGTGTCCTGCGGCGTCGAGATAATCAGGATCTCCCGCATACCCGCGAGCATCAGCGTGGTCAGCGGGTAATAAATCATCGGCTTGTCATACACCGGCAGCAACTGCTTGGAGACCGCCTGGGTGACCGGGTACAGCCGGGTGCCAGAGCCACCGGCCAGGATGATGCCTTTTCGAGCTGGAGTCATAGGGTTCAGAGTATCTCAGTAAGCATGCGATCGACCCCCTCTTGCCAATGCGGCAAATTCAAACCGAAGGCCTGGCGGATGCGGTGGGTGTCGAGCCGCGAATTGTGCGGCCGCCGGGCGGCGGTGGGGAAAGCGTTGCTGGCCACGGCAGCGACCTCGCGCACGCGCAAGTCGAGCTCGGGCTTGCGCAGGCGCGCCTGTTCAATCACATGGCTGGCATAGCCGTGCCATGAGGTCTGGCCCGCGGCCGCTAAATGGTAAAGCCCCGTCAGCGCGACGCCCTGCGCCGCTGGAGCGCAAACCTGGCGCAACGCCAAGGCGGTGACGTCGGCCAGCAAGTCGGCGCCGGTGGGCGCGCCGATCTGATCGTCGATGACCTGCAGCTTGTCACGCTCGGCGGCCAGGCGCAGCATGGTCCGGGCAAAGTTCCCGCCTCGGGCGCCGTAGACCCAGCTGGTGCGAAACACCAGGTGACGCTCGCAGGCTTGCTGTACCCAACGCTCGCCCTCGAGCTTGGTCTGGCCGTACACATTCAGGGGCGCAGGCGCGTCGCTTTCAAGCCAGGGACGACTGCCGCTGCCATCGAACACATAGTCGGTGCTGTAGTGCACCAGCCAGGCACCCAGAGCCTGCGCCTGGCGCGCCAGTTCTCCCACGGTGGTGGCATTGATCAAACGGGCCAACTCTGGCTCGCTCTCGGCCTTGTCGACCGCCGTGTGCGCGGCGGCGTTGACGATGACTTGCGGGGCCAGAGAGCGCACGGTTTGCAGCAGCTGCTGCGGCCGGGTGAAGTCCCCGCAGCCATCGACGCTGTCCCAATCGAGCGCCACCACCTGACCCAAGGGCGCCAGGCTGCGCTGCAACTCCCAGCCCACCTGGCCGCCCTTGCCCAGCAGCAAGATCTTCACGCGCTCGCCCCATACTGGGTTTGCACCCAATCGCGGTAAGCGCCGCTTTGCACCCGCTCAACCCAGCCAGGGTTGTCGAGGTACCAACGCACCGTCTTGCGGATGCCGGTTTCAAACGTCTCAGCCGGCTTCCAGCCCAACTCCTGGTCCAGGCGCGAGGCATCGATCGCATAGCGCCGGTCGTGACCGGGTCGGTCGGTGACGTGGCTGATCTGGCTGCGGTAGGACTTGCCGTCCGGGCGCGGGCGCAACTCGTCGAGCAAATCGCAGATCGTGTGCACGATCTCGATATTGGCCTTCTCGTTCCAGCCGCCCACGTTATAGACCTCGCCAACTCGGCCGGCCTCCAGCACCCGGCAGATCGCACTGCAATGGTCCCTGACGTACAGCCAGTCGCGAATCTGCAGGCCATCGCCATACACGGGCAGGGGCTTGCCGGCCAAAGCGTTGACGATCATCAGCGGGATCAACTTCTCTGGGAAATGGTAGGGCCCGTAGTTGTTGCTGCAGTTGGTGGTCAGCACCGGCAGCCCATAGGTGTGGTGGTAGGCCCGCACCAGATGGTCACTGGCCGCCTTGCTCGCCGAATAAGGGCTGTTGGGCTCATAGCGGTGCTTCTCGGTGAACGGCGCATCGGCCGCACCCAGCGAGCCGTAGACCTCGTCGGTCGAGACATGCAGGAAACGAAAATCCTGCCGGCTTGACCCCTCAAGGGCGCTCCAGTAATGCCGCACCGCCTCGAGCAGGGCGAAGGTGCCCACCACATTGGTCTCGATAAAGGCTGCAGGCCCCAGGATGGAGCGGTCCACATGAGACTCGGCCGCAAAATTGACCACCGCCTGCGGCCGGTGCTCGGCCAGCAGGCGCTTGAGCAAATCCGCATCGCCGATATCGCCCTGCACGAAACGGTGTCGGCCATCGCTCTGCACGCTGGCCAGATTCTCAAGATTGCCGGCGTAGGTGAGCTTGTCAAGGTTGACGATGGGGGACGCCTCAGGTCGGGCGAGCCACGCAAGCACGAAATTGCTGCCGATAAAGCCGGCGCCACCGGTCACAAGAAGCGTCATGGGGAGTCCCAGGTCCAGCCAGACGGACCCAAGCCCCCATTTTAGCGAGCGCTACCGGCAAAAAGATCGCTCGGTAGCGGGCTCGCCTCTCAGGCAGCCGGTACGGACGGCGCACTGCCCGAGCGGGCCTCGTCCAGGCACCGACCGAGCCGGCTGAAATAGTCGCGAGCCAGAACCGTGGGCCGCACATATTTGACGCGGTTATCGACCTCATCGGGCACCAGCACGATCATGCCCTTGCCGCGCAAGGATTTGAGCCGCCGGTGGGCGGTGGTGGACGACACATCTTTGGACAGGCCCATCGCTTGGAGCACCGTCAACGGCCGGTCCTGTTGCCACGCTGCGGCGAACTCATTGAGCAGCCGCTCTTCGACCGGATCGAGCGCCGGAAAATCGGGCAATTCGCGCACCGCTCGGGCCAAGTTGAGAAAGCGCAGATACAGATCGGCATAGAGAGAATCGGCCACTTTAGATGCCCCAGATGTTTTGCCCAAAATTCATCATAGATCGTTCGAAAAATTCTCGCCAGAACAAAAAATGCGCAGGCCCAGTTAGAGTGCCCTGCCTAAGCAAGGCAGCCGTTAAACGATAGAGTAGACACAGGAGGAACCATCGTGACTAAAAAGTATGACAATCCCGCAGTTGATGCGGCGGAAAAGGTTCGTGAATCGGCTCAGCAAATCTGGCTGGCCGGGCTCGGCGCATTTGCAAAAGCGCAACAGGAGGGCAGCAAAGTCTTCGAAGCGCTGGTCCAAGACGGCGTGAGCCTGCAGCGCAAGACCCAGGCGGCGGCGCAAGAGCGCATGACCGAAGCAACCGATCGGATCACCGAAATGGCCGACGGCCTGAGCAGCAAGGCCGGTCAGCAATGGGGACGGCTCGAAGGCATCTTCGAGGAGCGGGTGGCCCGTGCGCTCAGTGGGCTTGGCGTGCCCTCGGCCAGCGAGTTGCAGGCCCTGAGCGAGCGCGTGCAAACGCTCGAGCAGCAGGTGCGGGCCCTGTCCAAGCCGCCAGCGTCGCGCACGCGAGTCAAGGTCGGCGGCCAGACGGCCTCCCGAAAAACCCCCAGCGCGCCCCGCAAGACACCGGCCCGACGCAAAACGGCGGGCTGAAACCGGGCCGGCGCAACCCGTGCCGATGCAAGGTCGGCCCCTTTGCAGCCTCGGGCCGCTCAGGTAGAGTGGGGCACCCACAGCAGCAGGAACAGGGCATGGTCAGAAAAGCGCCTCGGCGTACCGCGCAGCGCATTCTGGAGACGGCGCTGGAGATGTTCAACCGCTTTGGCGAGCCCAACGTCTCGACCACCGCCTTGTCGGCCGAGTTGGGCATCAGCCCGGGCAACCTCTACTACCACTTCCCGGCCAAGGACGAATTGGTCAACGCTCTGTTTGAGCGGCACCGCGCGGCGCTCGCTCCCCTGCTGGCGGCCGCCGGCGAGGTGCGTGATGTCGAAGATGCCTGGTTTTTCCTGCACTCGCTGTTTGAAAACCTGTGGGAGCACCGCTTCATTTACCGCAACCTCAACGACCTGCTCAGCCGCAACCGGCACCTGGAGACCCAACTGCAGGCCCTCATCGAGAGCATGGTGGCCGCGCTTCGCAACTTGCTTGACTCGATGCGCCAACAGGTGCTGAGCATGCCCTCGCGTGAGGTGCCCACCATGGCCACCAGCATGGTGGTGCTGCTGACCTACTGGCTCAGCTTCGAGTACGTCCGCGATCCGCGGCGGGCGCTCGAGCCCGAACATGCACAAGCTGCCCTGCTGCGCGGGGCCAGCCACGTGCTCGGCCTGCTGGGCCCCTACCTGGCGCAAGAGCAGCGCAGCCACCTGCAAGCGCTCGCCGGCGTCTATGCTGGCCCGGGCGCACGACCCGCCACACCCTGAACCCCATGCCCACCAGCCCGCCATCGACTCTCGAGGTGACCGTGCGCGGCGCCTGCCCGCACGACTGCCCAGACACCTGTGCCTTGCTGACCACCGTGCGCGAGGGGCGCGCCGTGCAGGTGCAAGGCAATCCTGAACACAGCCACACCGCTGGCGTGCTGTGCACCAAGGTCTCGCGTTATGCCGAGCGCACCGACCACCCCGAACGCGTGCTGCAACCGCTCAAACGCAGCGGGCCCAAAGGCAGCGGTCAATTTGAGCCCATCAGCTGGGATCAGGCGCTCGGCGAGATCGCCGCGCGGCTGCAAACCATCGCCGCGCGCGACCCCCAGGCCATCTTGCCTTACAGCTACGCAGGCACCATGGGCCTGGTGCAGGGAGAATCGATTGCCGCCCGGTTTTTCAACCGACTCGGCGCGTCCCTGCTCGATCGCACCATCTGCGCATCGGCCGGCGCGCAAGGCCTGATCCACACGCTGGGCGACAAGGTAGGGATGAAGGTCGAGCACTTTGCCCAGAGCCAGCTGATCCTGATCTGGGGCAGCAACTCGGTGGGCAGCAACCTGCACTTTTGGCGTCTGGCCCAGCAAGCCAAGCGTCAGGGGGCCAAACTCGTGTGCATCGATCCCAGACGCAGCGAGACGGCCGACAAGTGCCACACCCACCTGGCCCTGCTGCCCGGCACCGACGCCGCGCTGGCGCTGGGGCTGATGCATGAATTGATCGCCAACGGCTGGCTCGACCAGGACTACATCGACCGCTACACCCTGGGCTGGCCCGAGTTGCGCGAGCGGGCTTTGCAATGGCCGGCTGAGCGCGCGGCGCAGGTTTGCGGCTTGAGCGCGCAGCAAGTTCGCGATCTGGCCCGCGACTACGGCACGATGAGCCCGGCGGCCATCCGGCTCAACTATGGCATGCAGCGGGTGCGCGGCGGCGGCAACGCCACCCGGGCCGTGGCCTGCCTGCCGGCACTGGTGGGCGCTTGGCGGCATCCCGGAGGCGGTCTGCTGATGTCGAGCTCCGGCCACTTTCCTGTGCAACACGCCGCGCTGCAGCGGCCCGATTTGCGCAGCGGCCCAAGTCGGGTGATCAACATGAGCACCATCGGCGACGACCTGCTGCGCCCGGCCAGCGCCGATTTCGGCCCGCGCATCGAGGCGCTGATCGTCTACAACAGCAACCCGGTGGCGGTGGCGCCGGAGTCGGGCAAGGTGGTGCGCGGCTTTGCGCGAGACGACCTGCTTACCGTGGTGCTCGAGCATTTCATGACGGACACGGCCGACCACGCCGACTATGTGCTGCCCGCGACCACCCAGCTCGAGCACTGGGACATCCATGCCAGCTATGGCCACACCGATGTGCTGCTCAACCGTCCAGCCATCGCACCCTTGGGACAGGCGCGCAGCAACAGCGATATCTTTCGGCAGCTCGCCCACCGGCTGGGCTTTGACGAGCCCTGCTTTGCAGAGGACGACCTCTCGCTGTGCCGCGCCGCCTTCGGTCCCTCAGTCGATTTCCAGACCCTGCTCGAGCAAGGTTACGCGCGATTGCAGCTGCCCGATGCGCCGTTTGCCCAGGGGCAGTTCCCCACCGCCAGCGGCAAATGCGAGTTTTTCAGCCAGCGCCTGGCCGAGCAAGGACAAGATGGACTGCCTGACCATCTGCCCAATGCCGAGATCGCCAACGCCTCCTCACGCTACCGCCTGGCCATGATCTCGCCGCCAGCGCGCAACTTCCTGAACTCGACCTTCGTCAACGTCAAGAGCTTGCGCGACCTCGAAAGCGAGCCTGTGCTCGAAATTCACCCCGAGGATGCGGCCAGCCGGCAGATCGTCGATGGGGCAACCGTGCGCGTCTACAACGACCGGGGCAGCTACCACTGCAAGGCCCGCGTGAGCGATCGCGCCCGCCCCGGCCTGGTGGTCGGCCTGGGGATCTGGTGGCGAAAAATGGGCCTGAACGGCACCAACGTCAACGAGTTGACCAGCCAGCGTCTGACCGATCTGGGCCGGGCGCCGACCTTCTACGACTGCCTGGTGGAAGTCGAGGCAGACGGCGCATGAGGCGTGCATTGCGGTGGGCAGCGCTGTGCGGGTTGCTGCCGCTGCTCAGTGGCTGCGCCACCATGGGCTACTACTGGCAATCGGTCAGCGGGCATCTGAGCCTGATGCAGGCGGCCCGGCCCATCGAGCAGTGGCTGCAGGACACCCGCACGGCAGAGCCGCTCAAGGACAAGCTGCGCCTGGCCGGCCGCATCCGGGCCTTCGCGGCCCATCAGCTGCATCTGCCAGACAACGCCAGCTACCTGAGCTACGCCGATCTGGGACGCCCGGCCGTGGTGTGGAACGTGGTGGCAGCGCCCGAATGGTCGCTCAAGCCCGAGCACTGGTGTTTCCCCGTGGCCGGCTGCGTCAGCTACAAAGGCTATTTCGACGAAGCGGCGGCCCAGCGTGAGGCGCAGCGAATCGCAGCGCTGGGCCTGGAAACCACGGTCCAGCCGGTGCCCGCCTATTCCACGCTGGGCTGGCTCAACTGGGCCGGCGGCGATCCGCTGCTGAGCACCTTCATCGGCTACCCAGAGGGCGAGCTGGCCCGGCTGATTTTTCACGAGCTCGCGCACCAGGTGGTCTATGTGGCCGGCGACACTGCGTTCAATGAGTCGTTTGCCACGGCCGTCGAGCGCCTGGGCGCGCAGCTGTGGCTCGAGCAGGCCAGCGCCAGCGCCCGCGAGCAATACGCCGCCCTTGATGTGCGCCGCCGGCAATGGCGCGAGTTGGCCCTGCAACTGCGGCGCGATCTGATGGCGCTTTACGCCGCGGCAGAGCCACCGGGGCCCCAGCAGCGCCAGGCCAAGCAGGAGCTGATGCACCACTTTGCCCTGCAGTACGCCCGGCTGCGCAGCAGCTGGGGCAACTGGCCCGGCTACGACCGATGGGTGGCCCGGGTCAACAACGCATCGCTGGCGGTGCTGGCCGAGTACGAAGACCTGGCGCCGGCTTTTGAGCGCTTGTATTGGCAACAAGGCAGCTGGCCGGCGTTCTACGACGAGGTGCGCCGCCTGGCGCAACTGCCCCGGCCGCAGCACCACCAGCAGCTGCGTCAGCTGCTGGGGCCTTGAGGCAGCATGAGGGCAGCGTCAGGCCAGCGCCCTACAGCGAGGCAAAATGACGTGTTTTGACCTTCATGCTTGCGCAGCAGGCGGCACCCCAAAGCATTGCCATGGCTCAGATCCTGATTGAACGACCCCACCAGATGGGCCTGGAGCAGGCCCGTCGCACCGCCCAGCAATGGATGGACGAAGCGCGCAGCCAGTTCGACCTGCGCTGCGAAGTCATCGCCGGCAGCGAGCTCGACGAAGTGCGTTTTTCGCGCGCAGGCCTGACCGGAACGCTCGAAGTCAGCGGCCAGCACTTTCGCATGCAGGCGCAGCTGGGCTTTTTGCTCAGCGCCTTCAAGCAGCGCATCGAAAGCGAGATCGAAAAGAACCTGGATCGCCTGATCGGCGAGAACAAGCAAGCATGAACGCATCCTCCACCGAAGCCGCCCCGCCAAACGGGCCCTTGACGGGCCTGAAGGTCATCGAACTGGGCCAGTTGATTGCCGGGCCTTTCGCAGCCAAGACGCTGGCCGATTTTGGCGCCGATGTGATCAAGATCGAGCCGCCAGACGGCGGCGATCCGCTGCGCCAATGGCGACTGATCAAGGACGGCACGTCGGTGTGGTGGCAGGTGCAGTCGCGCAACAAGCGCTCGATTGCGCTGGACCTCAAGACACCCGAGGCGCAAGAGATCGTGCGGCAGCTGGCCAGCCAGGCCGATGTGCTGATCGAGAACTTTCGGCCCGGTGCGATGGAAGGCTGGGGCTTGGGGCCCGAGGTGCTGATGGCGCTCAACCCGCGTCTGATCATGCTGCGCATCAGCGGCTACGGCCAAACCGGCCCTTACCGCGACCGCCCTGGCTTTGGCGTGGTGGCCGAGGCCATGAGCGGGCTGCGCCATCTCACTGCAGAGCCTGGCCGTGTGCCGGTTCGGGTGGGCGTGAGCATTGGCGACACGCTGGCCTCCTTGCACGGCGTGATCGGGATCTTGATGGCCCTGCACCATCGTCACCGCAGCGGGCAGGGGCAGGTGATCGATGTGGCCCTTTACGAGGCGGTGTTCAACTGCATGGAGAGCCTGCTGCCCGAGTACAGCGCCTTCGGTGCAGTTCGCGGCCCTGCGGGCAGCGCGCTGCCGGGTATCGCGCCGACCAACGCCTACCGCTGCCGCGACGACGGCTATGCCCTGGTCGCAGGCAACGGCGACAGCATCTTCAAGCGGCTCATGAAATGCATCGGCAGAGCCGACCTGGCCGACGACCCCGCCTTGGCCAAGAACGCCGGGCGGGTGGAGCGGGTCGAGGAAATCGACGCGGCCATCGGCCAGTGGACGGCCGAGCGATCGGTCGATGAGGTGCTGGCGGCCCTTGCACAGGCGCAGGTGCCCTCGGGCAAGATCTACACGATTGCCGACATCGCAGCCGATGCCCACTACGCCGCGCGCGGCATGCTCGAATCGATCACCCTGGGCGACGGCAGCTCGCTGGCCGTGCCCGGCTTTGTGCCCAAGCTCTCGCTGACACCGGGCGGGCACAGACGAAACGCCCCCGCACTCGGCCAAGACAGCGACGAGGTGCTGCGCGAGCTGGGTGTGACTGACGCACAAATCCAGGCCATGCGCGAACGCGGCATCCTGGCCTGAGTCCGGCGCCGGCTCAATCCAGCGCGGCGATCAGGTCGATGTACTGACGCATGGCCTGCTCGCGCGGCAGCCCCTTGAGCGCGGTCCAGGCATCCCATTTGGCGCGCGCCACCATCTCGCTAAAGGGCGGCCTGCTCTGGTCGTTGTCGCCCAGGCTGCCTTGCTTGTAGAGCGCATAGAGCTTGAGCAAGGTGGCGTTGTCGGGGCGGTCGGTCAATTCGGTCGAAGCCTGGCGGGCTTGTTCGAAGGCGTGCTGGAGATCTTGTGCGTCGTTCATGGACCGATGCTAGCAAGCGGCGAGCCGATGCCCTGGCTCAAGCACAGCCAAGTCCGTATCCCTATCATGGGCACAGGCCCTCTCAGGGTCTGGACCGCAAGCTGCGCACTGATCAAAACAAGCCCTGCCCATGACGTCACCGCCCTCCCCACACGCCATCGCGCCCAGAGCCGATGCGGGCCCAGAGGCGGCCGGCGCCGCGGTGGTGATCGGGCCCGGCGGCATCGGATCGGCCGTGGCCCATGAACTGCAGCAGCAGGCCCGGCACGGGCCCGTCTGGTGCCTGGGGCGGCGCACCGAGCCTGCGCTGGACTATGCCCGAGAGGACAGCCTGGCCCACTCGGCCGCCTGGGTGGCCCAGCAGTGCGCCCACGCGTGCGTGCCGCTGAGCTTGCTGGTGGTGGCCACCGGCTATCTGCACGGCCCCCAGGGTCAGCCCGAGCGGTCGTGGAGTCATTTGCAGGCCGATCAGCTGGCGCACAGCTTCTTGGTCAACAGCATCGGCCCGGCCCTGATCTTGAAACACTTTCTGCCGCTGCTGCCCCGGCAGGGGCCGTGCGCAGCCGTCTTCCTGTCGGCCAAGGTCGGCTCCATCACAGACAACCAACTCGGCGGCTGGTACGCCTACCGCGCGGCCAAGGCCGCGCTCAACCAATTGGTCAAGACCGCCAGCATCGAACAGGCCCGCCGCAACCGCCAATCGGTTGTGGTGGCCCTGCACCCCGGAACGGTTGACACGGCCCTGTCGGCGCCCTTTTCCAAGCAGGGGCTCAACGTGCGCTCAAGCCAAGAGGCTGCGCGGCAGATCGTGCAGGTGATCTCGACCCTCGATGCCAGCCACAACGGCAGCTTTATCGACCCCCAGGGACAGTTGCTGCCCTGGTGAGCCAGAACCTGGCCGCGGTCACACTTGACGGGCGCACTTGAGGGGCAGACGACAAGGGCCAGACGGCGGGGCCGCGCCGCCGTAGAATATCGGGTTTCAAATTTCAATCCATCTGCCACCCTGGGAGTTCCACCATGGCCAATAAAATCCGCGTTGAAGCCGACCGCTGCGCACCCAAACCCGTCCTCGCCCCCGGCATGACCCGCACCAATCACCGCGGCCAAAAGAGCAGCCAGGAGCGTGGCACCTGGAGCCGCAGCAAGAAGAACCCTGGCAAGCGTCCGCACAAAGGCGGCTGATCGCCACCGCCAGCGACACTTCGACGACACTTCTACGAAGCTGCTACGCATTGCAGCAGCGAAAAAAAGCGACCCAAGGGTCGCTTTTTTTATTGGCCCGCCGCCGCGCCGCAGGCGCTCACATATTGCGCCGGTACTGGCCGCCCACCTCAAACAGGGCCGAGGTGATCTGCCCGAGCGAGCACACCCGCACCGCATCCATCAGCACGCCAAACACGTTGCCGTTGTCGATCACCGCGCGCTTGAGGCGCTGCAATTGCGCTGGCGCCTGCTCGGCATGATGGGCGTGAAAGTCGTGCAAACGCGTGAGCTGGCTTTGCTTTTCTTCCTCGGTCGAGCGCGCCAGTTCGAGCTTTTCGGGCGTCGGATCCCCTTTGGGGTTGCGAAAGGTGTTGACGCCGATGATGGGCAGCTCGCCCGTGTGCTTGAGCATCTCGTAGTGCATGCTCTCGTCTTGGATCCGGCCCCGTTGGTAACCGGTTTCCATCGCGCCGAGCACGCCGCCGCGCTCGGCAATGCGCTCGAACTCGGCCAGCACGGCCTCTTCCACCAGCTCGGTCAGCTCCTCGATGATGAAGGCGCCCTGGCTGGGGTTCTCGTTCTTGGCCAGACCCCACTCGCGGTTGATGATGAGCTGAATCGCCATGGCCCGGCGCACCGAGTCTTCGGTGGGCGTGGTGATGGCTTCGTCAAACGCATTGGTGTGCAGGCTGTTGCAGTTGTCGTAAATCGCAATCAGTGCTTGCAGCGTGGTGCGGATGTCGTTGAACTGGATCTCCTGCGCGTGCAGCGAACGGCCCGAGGTCTGGATGTGGTACTTGAGCTTTTGCGAGCGCTCGTTGGCGCCGTACTTCTCCTTCATCGCCACCGCCCAGATGCGGCGGGCGACCCGGCCCATCACGGTGTATTCCGGATCCATGCCGTTGGAGAAGAAAAAGCTCAAATTGGGGGCAAAGTCGTCAATGTGCATGCCCCGGGCCAGATACGCTTCGACGAAGGTAAAACCGTTGGACAGCGTGAAGGCGAGCTGGCTGATGGGGTTGGCACCCGCTTCTGCAATGTGGTAACCCGAAATCGAGACCGAGTAGAAGTTGCGCACATCGTGCTGCACAAAATACTCGGCCACATCGCCCATCACCTTGAGGCTGAACTCGGTGGAGAAGATGCAGGTGTTCTGTCCCTGGTCTTCCTTGAGGATATCGGCCTGCACCGTGCCGCGCACATTGGCCAGCACCCAGGCCGTGATCTGCGCGGTCTCCTGCTCATCGGGGTCGCGCCCTTTTTCGGCCTTGAACTTGTCGATGTTCTGATCGATCGCGGTGTTCATGAACATCGCCAGGATGGACGGCGCCGGACCGTTGATGGTCATCGACACCGAGGTGCTCGGGTTGCACAGGTCAAAGCCCGAGTACAGCACCTTCATGTCGTCCAGCGTGGCAATGCTCACGCCCGAATTGCCCACTTTGCCGTAGATATCGGGACGCAGGTCCGGGTCGTTGCCGTAGAGCGTGACCGAGTCGAAGGCCGTCGACAGGCGCTTGGCGGGCATGCCTTCGGACAGCAGCTTAAAGCGCCGGTTGGTGCGGAAGGGATCGCCTTCGCCGGCAAACATGCGCGTTGGGTCTTCGTTTTCGCGCTTGAAGGCAAAGGTGCCGGCGGTGTAGGGAAAGCTGCCCGGCACGTTGTCGAGCATCAGCCACTTGAGCACCTCGCCATGGTCCTCATACTGCGGCAGGCTGACCTTGCGGATCACCGTGCCTGACAGGCTGCGGGTGGTCAGCGCGGTGCGGATCTCCTTGTCGCGGATCTTGACCACAAACTCGTCACCGGCATAGGCCTGCTGCATCTCGGGCCACTGGGTCAGCAGCTTGCGCGCACCCGCCTCGAGCTGCTGCTCGCGTTCGCGGGCCAGATCGAGCGCGGCTTCGGATGCGCGGGCTTTGCCCGGCTTGGTCTGCTCGAGCATGCGGGCGGCCTCGCGCAACTGCTGGATCTCGCGCGCCAGCCTGGCTTGCGCGCGGGCGCGCTTTTTGTAGCCGCGCACCGTATCGGAAATCTCGGCCAGGTAGCGGGTGCGCGCCGGCGGCACGATGGGGGTCTGGTTGGTGCTGTGGCGCACGTCAACGCTGGGCAGGTGAGCCTGCGAGAGCCCAAGGCCCAGTTCGGCCAGGCGGTTTTTCAGCGCCTGGTACAGGGCCGTAACACCATCGTCATTAAAACGCGCGGCCATGGTGCCAAAGACGGGCATCTGCTCGGTCGGCGTGCCCCAGGCTTCGCGGTTGCGCTGAACCTGCTTGGACACATCGCGCAGCGCGTCTGATGCACCCTTGCGGTCGAATTTGTTGATGGCCACGAACTCGGCAAAGTCCAGCATGTCGATCTTCTCGAGCTGGCTGGCCGCGCCAAACTCGGGCGTCATGACATAGATCGGCACATCGACATGCGGCACGATGGCCGCATCGCCCTGGCCGATACCGGACGTCTCGACCACGATCAGGTCAAAGCCGGCGACCTTGCAGGCGGCCAGCACGTCGGGCAGGGCCTGGCTGATTTCAGAGCCAAAGTCGCGGGTGGCCAGCGAGCGCATGAAGACGCGCTGACCCTGCGACCACGGACCGATCGCGTTCATGCGGATGCGGTCGCCCAGCAGCGCGCCGCCGCTCTTGCGCCGCGAGGGATCAATCGAGATCACCGCCACGCGCAGCGCGTCGTCCTGATCGAGCCGCAGGCGGCGAATCAACTCATCGGTCAGGCTGGACTTGCCCGCACCGCCGGTGCCGGTGATGCCCAAGACGGGCACGCGCACCGCTTGCGCGGCCTGACGCAGCGCCTGCACCAGGGCCGTATCGGCCGATCCGTTTTCCAGCGCCGTGATCAGCTGCGCCAG
>JAIXWZ010000179.1 GCA_027491035.1 Comamonadaceae bacterium
CGCAAGACGGCCTCGAGCGTGCGGATCAGGGTGCGGCGGGTGGCCCGCTGCTCGGCCGCGTCGCCGGTCTGGATCTGCACCTTGGCGATCTCCAGGTACCAGTCGCAGTATTCGTTCCAGACAAACTCGTAAATCGCGCCGGCCACCTGGTCCAGGCGGTACTCTTGGAAGCCCTTGGCCACGGCCGCTTCGGTTTGCTGCAGCAGCGAGGCGATCCAGCGGTCGGCCTGGCTGAACTTCATGTACTGGTAAAACGGCCCGGCCGGGATCTGCTCGCCGTTGTCCCCGGTGCGCGGCGGGGCACACTCGGCCTTGGTGTGCTCCTTGAGGCCGCAGTCCTGGCCCTCGCAGTTCATCAGCACAAAGCGGGTGGCGTTCCACAGCTTGTTGCAAAAGTTGCGGTAGCCCTCGCAGCGCTTGCTGTCGAAGTTGATGCTGCGCCCCAGGCTGGCCAGCGCCGCAAAGGTAAAGCGCAGCGCATCGGCGCCGTAGGCTGGAATGCCGTCAGGAAACTCTTTTTGCGTGTTCTTGCGCACCTGTGGCGCCGTCTCGGGCTTGCGCAGGCCCTGGCTGCGCTTGTCCAGCAGGGGCTCGAGCGCGATGCCGTCGATCAGGTCGACCGGGTCGAGCACATTGCCTTCACTCTTGCTCATCTTCTTGCCCTGGGCGTCACGCACCAAGCCATGGATGTAAACATCCCTGAAAGGCACCCGCCCGGTGAAGTGGGTGGTCATCATGATCATGCGGGCGACCCAGAAGAAGATGATGTCGTAGCCGGTGACCAGCACCGAAGAAGGCAGGTAGAGGTCGTAGTCGCTGCTCGCATCGCGGGTATCCGCCGCTTGCGGCCAGCCCATGGTGCTAAAGGGCACCAGGGCGCTGGAGTACCAGGTGTCGAGCACGTCCTCGTCGCGCTTGAGCGTCTTGCCGGGTGCCTGCGCTTGGGCCTCGGCCAGGTTGCGGGCCACATAGACCTTGCCATCTTCGTCATACCAGGCGGGGATCTGGTGGCCCCACCACAGCTGGCGCGAGATGCACCAGTCCTGGATGTTGTTCATCCACTGGTTGTAGGTGTTGACCCAGTTCTCGGGCACAAAGCGCACCTGGCCCGACTGCACCGCATCAATGGCTTTTTGCGCGATGCTCTTGCCGGTGGCATCTTGCGGGCTGACCTTGTTCATCGCCACAAACCATTGGTCGGTCAGCATGGGCTCGACCACCTGGCCGGTGCGCGCGCAGATGGGCAGCATCATCTTGTGCGGCTTGATCTCGAGCATGAGCCCTTGGGCCTGCAAATCGGCATTGACGGCCTTGCGCGCTGCGAAGCGATCGAGCCCGCGGTAGGGGGCCGGCCCGTTGTCGTTGACCTTGGCATCGAGCGTGAAGATGGTGATCAGCGGCAGGCCATGGCGCTGGGCGCAGGCGTAGTCGTTGAAGTCGTGGGCGCCGGTGATCTTGACCACGCCCGAGCCGAAGTTGCGGTCAACAAAGTCGTCGGCAATGATGGGAATCTGCCGGTCGCACAGCGGCAGGTCGACCTTTTTGCCCACCAGGTGCTTGTAGCGTTCGTCTTCTGGGTGCACGGCCAGCGCGCCATCGGCCATCATGGTCTCGGGCCGGGTGGTGGCGATCGTCATGCCTTTTTGCGGTATCCCTTCAATGGCTTGAGGACCGTCGGCAAAGGGGTAGCAGATGTAGTGCATGAAGCCATCCGATTCGGTGGCTTCGACTTCCAAGTCAGAGACCGCGCTCATCAGCACCGGATCCCAGTTCACCAGGCGCTTGCCCCGGTAGATGAGGCCCTGCTCATAGAGCTGCACAAAGGTGTCGGTCACCACCTTGGAGAGCTTGTCGTCCATGGTGAAGTACTCGCGCGACCAGTCCACGCTGTCGCCCATGCGGCGCATCTGCTCGGTGATGGTGTGGCCCGACTGCTCTTTCCATTCCCACACCTTGGCCACGAAGTTCTTGCGGGCCTCGTGCGGCGTGGGGCCCATGTCATGGCGGCTGATGCCCTGGGCCTGGAGTTGGCGCTCCACCACGATCTGCGTGGCAATGCCGGCATGGTCGGTGCCGGGCACCCACAGCGTGTTGTGGCCGCGCATGCGGTGGTAGCGCGTCAGACTGTCCATGATGGTCTGGTTGAACGCATGACCCATGTGCAGCGTGCCGGTGACGTTGGGCGGCGGCAGCTGAATGCAAAACGAGGCTTGCTCGGCCTGGGGCTGGCCGCTGCCGCGATGGCCGGCTGCGCCGTAGCCTCTTTTTTCCCATTCGGGACCCCAGTGCGCTTCCAGCGCCGCCGGCTCGAAGGATTTGGCCAGCGATTGCAGGCCAGGTTGGTGCGGGATAGGGTCGGCAGTGGGGTTCATGGCGGAAGCCGCGCAAGCGGTGCGCAAAATCAGGGCGTGTGCCCCGGGAAGCAAAGCCCTCGATTTTAGCCAGCGACCCTGTGACGGCTGGCAGGAGGCCCTCTGTGGCCCCTCTTTGCAACGCTGCAGCTGGGCTCTGACAATCCATTGACCGTTTCTTGCCTGTATGGCCCAGCGATAGAGGCCGTCAATTCAAGGCATTGAATCCCCCAATTGGACGCGTAACTTGATTTGCGGCTATCGTCCGTGTGTCGGCGCCTCGCCAGCGGGGTGTCAGGCATGTTCCTTGTGTTCAAGATTTCATCAACTAGGAGATTTCCATGGCTGCTCTCAAAGGCTCCAAAACGGAAGAAAACCTCAAGGCCGCCTTCGCAGGCGAGTCGCAGGCCAACCGCCGTTACCTGTATTTCGCGAACAAGGCCGACGTTGAAGGCCAGCCCGATGTGGCGGCCCTGTTCCGCTCGACCGCAGAAGGCGAAACCGGCCATGCTCACGGCCACCTGGAGTGGCTCGAGCAGTGCGGCGATCCGGCCACCGGCATGCCCTTCGGCGCGACCCGTGACAACCTGGCCAGCGCTGTGGCCGGCGAGACGCACGAGTACACCGACATGTACCCGGGCATGGCCAAGACCGCCCGTGAGGAAGGTCATGACGAAGTGGCTGACTGGTTCGAGACCCTGGCCAAGGCCGAGCGCTCGCACGCCAACCGCTACGCCAAGGCTCTGGTCGATCTGAAAGACTGATCGCGCCACCCCCGCGCGGCTGCCCTTCAGGGCGGCCGCCTGCACACCCCAGGTGCTGAAGGCCTCACCCTGGGGTGTGTGGTTTGGGCAAGGGCTCTGATGCAGAGCCCTTGCCCAAACCCTTTGAGGGCGCTGCGGCGCCCGACCCCCAACCGCACCCTAAGCGAGACACGCCATGGCCACCGAAGGCAATCTGCAGGCGCCCACACGCCATCCGATCGACTGGCAGAACCCCGAGTTCTACAACGAAGAGGCCACCTTCAAGGAGATGGAGCGCATCTTCGACATTTGCCACGGCTGCCGGCGCTGCGTGAGCCTGTGCGGCTCGTTTCCCACCTTGTTTGACCTGGTCGACGAGGGCCCGACCGGCGAGGTCGACGGCGTGGACAAGAAAGACTACTGGAAGGTGGTCGACCAGTGCTACATGTGCGATCTGTGCTACCTGACCAAGTGCCCCTACGTGCCGCCGCACGAATTCAATCTGGACTTTCCGCACACCATGCTGCGGGCCAAGGCGATCAAGTTCAAGAAAGGCGAGGTCGGTGCGGCCGAGCAGTTTCTGGCCTCCACCGACGTGCACGGCTCCTTTGCCGGTATCCCCATCGTGGTGCAGGCGATCAATGCGGTCAACAAGACCCAGGTGGCGCGCAAGGTGATGGAGTCGACCCTGGGCGTCGATCAGCACGCCTGGCTGCCCTCGCTGGCCACGCGCAAGTTCCGCTCGAGCGCGCCCGATTCGCCGCCGCACCCGGTCAAGGACGGCGCCAACACACCGGGCAAGGTGGTGATTTATTCAACGTGCTACATCAACTACAACGAGCCGGGCATCGGCCACGACCTGCTCAAAATCCTCGATCACAACGAGGTGCCCTATGTCCTGGTCGAGAAGGAAAAATGCTGCGGCATGCCCAAGCTTGAGCTCGGTGACCTCGAGTCGGTCGACCAGAGCAAGCAGGCCAACATCCCGGTGCTGGTCAAGTACGCGCGTGACGGCTTTGCCATCCTCAGTGCGGTGCCCAGTTGCACCCTGATGTTCAAGCAGGAAATCCCCCTGATGTACCCGGACGATGCCGATGTGCAGCTGGTCAAGCAGCACATGTGGGACCCGTTTGAATACCTCATGGCCCGCAAGCGCGACGGCCTGCTCAAGACCGAATTTGAGCAGCCGCTGGGCAAGATCAGCTACCAGATTCCCTGCCACGGCCGGGTGCAAAACATCGGCAAGAAGACCGAAGAGATGCTCAAGATGGTGCCTGGCACCAGTGTCCACACCCACGAGCGCTGCTCGGGCCATGCGGGCACTTTTGGTGTGAAGAAGCCCTTCCACGATCAGGCCATGAAGATCGGCAAGCCGCTGTTCAAGGCCATGGCCAAGCACAAGGACGGCGGTCTGCCCGATGTGATCTCTAGCGACTGTCCGCTGGGCGGGCATCACATTGCCCAGGGTTTTGAAGTCAACGCGCTCGGCCAGGTGCCTCAGCAGCACCCGCTCACCCTGATCCGCACCGCCTACGGACTTAAATGATGTGTTCAGTCCGGCTCGCGCTTGCGTGTGGCCGGCCGCTGAAGTCTTGACAAGGAAATCGACCATGCAAATGACCGGAAAAGTCACCCGTGAGAGCCTCATGACGCTCGAGGCCTACAGCAAATGGCGCAAAGAAAACAAGCCAGCGGTGGTCAAGCACCGCCAACTGCGCAGTGTGCAACTGGGCGACCATCTCAATATCCAGTTCGAGAGCGAGCTGACCATCCGCTACCAGATTCAGGAGATGCTGCGCATCGAGAAAATCTTCGAGGAAGAGGGTATCGAGCACGAAATCGAAGCCTATGCGCCGCTGGTGCCCGATGGCAGCAACTGGAAGGCCACGCTGCTCATCGAGTACCCGGACATCAACGAGCGCAAGCGTGAACTCAAGCGTTTGATCGGCGTGGAAGACCGGCTTTTTGTCGAGGTCGAGGGCGAAGGCCGCGTCTACGCCATTGCCGATGAAGACCTCGATCGCGAAAACGACGAAAAGACTTCGGCGGTGCACTTCCTGCGCTTCGAGTTCAATCGCGCCCAGTGCGCCGCCATCTTGGCGGGAGCAGGCGTCAAGATCGGCTGCGATCACACCCATTACCCGGCGCATGTGACGGTCGCGCCAGAAACGCTGGCGTCTCTGGCGGGTGATTTGCGCTGATTGCCCGCTGCATCGCGCCGAGGGCGGCGCTCCTACAAATTCAGCAGCCTTGCCTGGTATCGGACTGTGGGAGCCGCGCCCTCGCGGCGATGGTGTGCCAGATCAACGGGCGATCGCGCCGAGGGTGGCGCTCCTACAAAGGCAGTTAGACCGCTTCTAGCGCATGTTGATGCGCGCCTCGGGCCCAAAAACGCCTTGTGCCTGACGCGGCAGGCAGCGCCAGTAGGCTGGCCGCGCTTGCACCTGGCCGCCCAGGGCGGCCGCAGCCTGCCAGCCCCAGCGTGGCTGGTACAGGAAGGCGCGGGCCAGTGCCACCAGATCGGCGTCGCCACGGGCGAGCACGCCTTCGGCCTGTTCGGGCTCGGTGATCAGGCCCACCGCAAAGGTGACCAGCCCCGAGCGTTCGCGCACCGCCCGGGCCAGATGGACCTGGTACTCGGGGCCGAGCGTGATTTTTTGCTGCGGCGAGACGCCGCCTGAGGAGATGTGGACGAACTGCGCGCCTCGGTCCTTGAGCAGGCAGGCCAGTTCGGCCGTTTCTTCGACGCTCCAGCCGCCTTCAACCCAGTCGGTGCCCGAGATGCGCACGCCCAGCGTGCCGCCGAAGGCGCTGCGCACTTCGTCGAACACCTCCAGCGTGAGCCGAATGCGGTTTTCGAAGGAGCCGCCGTAGGCGTCGCTGCGCTGGTTGGCCAGCGGCGAGAGAAACTGGTGCAGCAGGTAGCCGTGCGCCGCATGCAGCTCGATCGCCTCGATGCCGATGTCGGCGCTGCGCCGGGCTGCCGCCACGAAATCGCGGCGCACCTTGGCGATGCCCTGGGTATCGAGCGCCGCGGGCGCTGCCTCATGGGGCAGGTGCGGCAGCGCGCTCGGTGCCAGCGCCAGCCAGCCGCCCTCGCTCAGAGCGATCAGCTGGCCGCCGTCCCAGGGCGCCGCGCTCGAGGCTTTGCGGCCGGCATGGCCCAGCTGTATGCACACCGGCATGGCTGGCGCCAGCGCGCGGGCCCGATCGAGCTTGTCGTGCAAGGCCGCAGCGGTGGCCTCGTCCCACAAGCCCAGGCAGCCGGGCGTGATGCGGCCTTCGGCGCTGATGGCGGTGGCTTCAAGGGTGAGCATGCCCGCGCCGCTGTTGAGCAGCTGGCCCCAGTGCATCAGATGCCAATCGGTGGCTTGGCCCTGCTCGGCCGAGTATTGGCACATGGGGGCGATGACGATGCGGTTGGCCAGGGTCAGCGGGCCCTGGGGCGGCTGGAAGGTCAGGGGAGAAAAAAGAAGGCTCACGTGGTGCTCGCAAGGGGTCTGACCCCGGGGTTTTCGGTTTTACGGCCGGCCTGTGGTGGGCGGCTGTCCGATAATTGTCGACTTTTCGGCCTTGCGCTGCTTGTGACCCATGCTGTTCCTGCTCTCCCCTGCAAAATCGCTCGACTACGAGACCCCGATCGGGAAGTTGCCGCACAGCCTGCCCGGCTTTGTGGAGCAGTCCAGCGAGTTGATCGATCTGCTGCGTCAGCGCTCGCCGCAGCAAATTGCGCAGCTGATGGACCTGTCGGACAAACTCGCCAGCCTCAACGTTGCGCGCTATGAAGCCTGGCGCCCCAAGTTCAGCGCTGCCAATTCTCGCCAGGCGCTGCTCGCCTTCAACGGCGATGTCTATGAAGGCTTAGAGGCCAAGACACTCAAGCCCGAGCAGCTCGATTGGGCGCAAGAGCATCTGTGCATCCTCAGCGGCCTGTATGGTGTGCTCAGGCCGCTGGATTGGATGCAGCCCTATCGGCTCGAAATGGGCACGGCCTTGCCCAATGCGCGCGGCAAGAACCTCTACCACTTCTGGGGCCCGCAGTTGGCTCAGTACCTCAATGAGCGCGCGGCGGCCCAGGGTCAAGCGGGCCCCATCGTCAACCTGGCCAGCGAGGAGTACTTCAAGGCGGTTGACCTCAAGGCCTTGCAGGTGCCAGTGGTGCAATGCGTGTTTGAAGAGTTCAAGGCCGGCAAGTACAAGATCATCAGCTTCATGGCCAAGCGTGCGCGCGGCCTGATGGCGCGCTACGCCATCGAGAAAAAAATCAGCACCGTCAAGAAGCTGCAGGGTTTTGACCGCGAGGGCTACGCCTTTGCGCCAGAAGCGTCGCAAGAGCATCGGCTGGTGTTTCGGCGCAGCACGGGCAGCCCATGAACTGGCTCACCTCTCGATACAGATGCCCACCCAGCCAGGCGGCGTCTGACCGATACTGGCCGCTACAAAGGCAGACATGAGCGAGTCCATCCGTATCGATCCGCCGGCCAGCGTGGCGCAGTGGCTGGTGTCGCAGCGCGCGGCAGGCTTTGACGGCCCCGCCCTCTACAAATCCTTGCGCGAGGCCGGCTGGGACCATCTCAACGCTTGCCAATGGACCGGCCTGACCCCTGCTGGCGCACCAGCCGACCCGCCGCCTGGCGCAGGCGGCGTGCATGAGCGAGCCGTGCCTTGGCCGCAGGGCGCGGGCTCGCAGGTCTGGCTCGACGGCGGCGATCGGCCGGTGCAGGCACTGGCCGTGATGCGCGAGCCCAATGTCATTGTGCTGGGCCAATTGCTCGATGAGCAGGAATGCCAGGGGCTGATCGAGCAGGCCCGCCCGCGTCTGGCACGCTCGCTCACGGTGTCGGTCAAGACGGGCGGGCAGGAAGAGAACGCCGACCGCACCAGCCAGGGCATGTTTTTTCAGCGCGGCGAGAGCGAGCTCATCGCGCGCATCGAGCAGCGCCTGGCCCATCTGCTGGGCTGGCCGGTGGAAAACGGCGAGGGCTTGCAGATTCTGCGCTACGGACCGGGGGCCGAGTACAAGCCCCATTACGACTATTTTGACCCCAACGAGCCCGGCACGCCCACGATTTTGCGTCGGGGCGGGCAGCGGGTGGCCACGGTGGTGATCTACCTCAACGAGCCGACCGCCGGTGGCGCAACCGTGTTTCCTGACGCCCAATTTGAGTGTCTGCCGGTGCGTGGGAACGCGGTGTTTTTCAATTACAGCCGCCCCGATCCGTCGAGCGCTTCGCTGCACGCCGGGGCCCCCGTCATCGAGGGCGAGAAGTGGATTGCCACCAAGTGGCTGCGCGAAGCGCGCTTTGAATAAGGCCTGTTGGCACAGCTTGGGCGACCATGAACACCCCTGAACAATCGACACTGGGCAAAACAGCGAGCTATCCAGACCGCTACGACCCCGGTTTGCTCTTTCCCATCCCGCGCGCGCCCAAGCGCGCCGAGATCGGCATTGCTGCGCAGCCGCCCTTCATGGGGGCCGATCTGTGGACCGCTTACGAGCTCAGCTGGCTCAACCTGCGCGGCAAGCCGCAGGTGGCCATTGCCCAGATGGTGGTGCCCTGCGAGAGCCCGAACATCATCGAGAGCAAGTCCCTCAAGCTCTACTTGGGCAGTTTCAGCAACACCCGTTTTGCCGACGCCGCCGAGGTGCTGGCGCACCTGAAGGCCGATTTGGGTCAGGCGCTTTGGCGGCTCGAGGGGGAGCTTGCGGGCCAGGCGGTCCAAGGCGCAGCCGTGGGCCTCAAGCTGATCGCAGCCGATGACTTTGCCGGCCAGCGCATGGCCGGTCTCGAAGGCCTCAGCCTGGACCGCCTGGACATCGAGTGCGAGCACTACAGCCCGGCGCCCGAGCTGCTGACGGCGGCCTTTGACGAGCAGCCGGTCAGCGAGGTGCTCACCAGCGATCTGCTCAAGAGCAACTGCCTGGTCACCGGCCAGCCCGACTGGGGCAGTGTGCAGATCACGTACAGCGGAGCGCAGATTGACCAGGGCGCTTTGCTGCGTTATTTGGTGAGCTTTCGCAACCACACCGAGTTTCATGAGCAGTGCGTCGAGCGCATCTTCATGGACGTGTGGAGCCGCTGCAAACCGACCCGGCTGGCCGTCTATGCCCGCTACACCCGGCGCGGCGGCCTCGATATCAACCCCTTTCGCTCGAGCTACCCTCAGCCCTTGCCGGCCCAGGTGCGCACCGCGCGGCAGTAGCGCTCTAGTTGGCGGCCGCATCGCCGCGAGGGCGCGGCTCCTACAGGTCGATACTGGGCAGGCTGCTCCCCATTTGGGAGCGCTGCCCTCAACCGGATTTAACCAAGGAGCTCACCCGCACGCCGAGCAGGCGCAGGCGGCGGTCGAGCGGTACCCGTTTGAGCAGCTGGCCCGCGGCTTGCCGAATGGTGCTCGCATCGCTGATGGGCTGCGCCAGGGTGTGGTCGCGGGTGAGGCTGCGAAAGTCGTCGTAGCGCAGCTTGATGCCGATGGTTCGGCCCTGGTAGCCTTTGCGCTGCAGGTCTTCGGCCACGCGCTCGCACAGGCGGGTGA
>JAIXWZ010000232.1 GCA_027491035.1 Comamonadaceae bacterium
ACACCTCCTGGCGCGAAGGACAGCCCAGACGCCCGCCCAGGCGGGTGCACTTGATCGAGGCGGCGTGGCAGGCAAAGGCGGCGGCGTCTGCAGGGCTTTGGCCTTCCATCAGCGCCAGTGCAAAAGCGCCGTGAAACACATCGCCTGCGGCCAGGGTGTCCACCACCTTGACCGTGGGCGCTCGCACCCGACGCACGAGGCCACCTTCGACCCAGGCATAGCCGTCTGCACCGCAGGTTGCACCCACATGACCCGGATGCCATCGCGCCACCTCCAGCAAGGCCGCGTCAACCGAGCCGGCGCCAGTCAGAGCCAGCAGACCGGCATCAGAAAACACCGCATGGCTGGCCAGCGGCACCAGGGTTTCGAGCGTTTGCGGCGCAGCGGTCTCGCCGTCGAGCATGGCCGGTACACCCAGCTGCCGCGCGGCGCGCATGGCGGCCTCGGCCCCCTCGGGCCAGCGCACATCGCACAGCAATATGTCAGCACCAGCGAGCTGCTGCAGCGGTAGCCAATCGGCCGATGCATCCAGCGTCGGATCGTGAAAGGGCACGACCAAACGCTCGCCTCTTGCATCGACGATCACCGCGGCCTGCGACGAGGCAGCGCCGGCCAGGTTGCGCAGGCTAGAGACATCCAGGCCCTCGCTGAGCAGCGACTGCCGAGCGGCCCGCCCGGCTGCGTCGTCACCACAGCGGCCCCAGATCGACGCCTGCCCGCCCAAGCGCATGAAGGCATAAGCGGCCGACAGGGCCATGCCGTCGACCACCTCCACCAGCGCATGCGCCAGCACCTTGGCCGGCACAGGCGCCACATGCTCGACCTGGTAGATCCGGGTCAGGCAGATCCCGCCGACGGCAATCGCGCGCGCCGGGCGCTGGCTTGCGCTCATTGCGGCGGGGCTGCCCACTGCAGCGCCTCGCGCGCCAAAGCCGTGATGGCTGCATAGTCGCGCGCGGCCACCAGCGGCTGCGGCGTCATCCAACTGCCGCCGACCGCCTGGCAGGAGCGCAGCGCCAGATAGCTGCGCACATGCTCGGGGCGTATTCCTCCGGTCGGGCAAAAACGCGCTTGCGCAAACACCGCCTGAAGATGCTCGATCTGCCGCACGCCATCCAGACCGTTGGCCGGAAAGAGCTTGAGGGTTTGAAAGCCCCAGGCCATGGCCTGCATGACCTCGCTGGCGGTCCAGACGCCGGGCAACAAGGGCAATTGCTTGTCCAGCGCCGCCTGGGCCAAATCGGGCACCAGTCCAGGCGAGACCCCAAAATGCCCGCCGGCATCGATGGCCCGCTGAACGTCAGCGGCTGCGAGCAAGGTGCCAGCACCCACGGTGGCTTCGGGCACATGCCGGCGGATGGCCTCGATGGCCTGCAGCGCCACCGGCGTGCGCAGCAGGACTTCGAACACGCTGACCCCGCCTTCGACCAAGGCGCGCGCAAGAGGCACGGCTCGGTCGAGCTCATGGATCGAGACAATGGGCATCACCGGCAAACGCAGCAATTGAAGGATGGCAGGCACCGGAGATTGCATCTGAAATCCAAGCGGCCTCAACAGACCGCAGTCAAAGGGCCGGTGCAGCCGGCCGCTTGCGCAACACCCGCCAGGCCATCACCAGCCACATCAGCACGGTCAAAACACCCAGCGTGCCCGCGATCGGACGCGTGAAGAACACCGTCGGATCGCCATCGGCCTTCATCATGGAGGTCAGGAAGCTTTGCTCGAGCAACTCACCGAGCACGATGCCCAAGATCAAGGGAGCCACCGGAATGCCGTTTTCTTCCATCAACCAACCGATCAGGCCAAAAATGAGCATCACCAAAATACCGTAGGGGCTGTTGGTGATGGCAAAGGAGCCGACGATGCAAAACAGCAAGATGATGGGCAGCAGGATGGATCGGGGTGCGCGCAGCAGTCGGCCAGCGCCCTTGATCGCGGCCCAGCCCAAAGGCAGCATGAGCAAGTTAGCAGCCACAAAGATCATGAAGACCGCATAAATGAGCTGGGGGTTCTGCAGAAACACCGTGGGCCCCGGGTTCATCCCTTTCATGTACAGCACACCGATCACGATGGCGGTGATCGAGTCGCCGGGGATGCCAAAAACCAGCGCCGGAATCCATGCGCCGCCCAAGGCCGAGTTGTTCGACGAGGTCGACTCAACCACGCCTTCGACATGGCCGGTGCCAAATTTTTCGGGCTCCTTGCTAAAACGCTTGGCCATGGCATACGAGATCCAGGCTGCAATGTCGGCACCCGCACCGGGCAAGGCACCAATGGCCGTGCCCACCACCGAGCCGCGCACAAAGTTGCGCCAGTAGCGCCGCGCGACCCCACCAACGCCCTTGAAGAGCGCACCGACTTTCTCTTGCACCATGACGCCAGCCGTCTCGGTCGAGATCGAGCCCCTGAGCAATTCGCTCAGGGCGAAGGCGCCGATCATGGTGGGAATCAGGCTGATGCCCGACATCAGATCGACGCTGCCAAACGTAAAGCGCGGAAAGCCAGCGACCGGATCGATCCCCACGCAGCCCACCGCCAGACCGATGAGCAAGGACAAGATCGCCCGGGTCCGGCCGCTGGCCGTGATCAGCGTGGCACAGCTGAGCCCCAGGAAGGCCAGCCAGAAATACTCGAAGGACGAAAAATTGAGCGCGGCCTCAGCCAGCAGCGGCGCCGCCGCGATCAGGAAGAGCACGCCCACCAAACCGCCGGCGACCGAGAAGACCAAGTTGGCCCCCAGGTTGAGCTCGAGCTGGCCCTTGCGCGCCATGGCGTAGCTCTCGTCGGTGTAAGCAGCCGAGGCCGGCGTGCCCGGCATGCGCAGCATGGCCCCAGGTATGTCGCCGGCAAAGATGGCCATCGCACTGGCCGTCACGATCGCCCCCAGGGCCGGCACCGGCGGCATGAAGAACGTGACGGGCACGAGCAAGGCCGTGGCCATGGTGGCAGTCAGGCCCGGAATCGCACCGACAAACAGGCCAAAGACCGCCGAAGCGAGCACGACCACGATCACATAAGGATCGAAGACCAGCGCTGCAGCCGCCGCAATCGTGTCCATGCTTGTCTTTCGCGTTGATCAGCAGGGCAGCCTCAGCCGCCGGCCACGAGCTGCATGAACCAGCCCCGCGGCAGCGGGACCCGCATCAGTGAGCCAAAGAACCACTGCACCACCAAAGCGGTCAGCACACCGATCAGGAGCGCTGCCCACAACCGAACACCGAGCCAGGCACACAGGGCCGCCACCATGATCGCCGCCGTCGGCAAGAAGCCCAGTCGCTCGGCAGCGAGCAGGTAAAACCCAACGGCAGCGGGCATGGCCAGCAGGGACAGCCAGCCTGACAAGCGCTGCAGTGGTTCGCTCCATGCCAGCAAAGGGCGACCAGATCGCCAGCCTCGCACGGCAATCACCAAGCCGCAGGCCATGATGCCCAAGGAGATGAGCCGGGGAAACAGCGCCGGGCCGTAGCGCTGGCCCGGCATCTCTGGGAAGGTGAAGGTGTAGGCGAACAGCGCCGCTGCCAGCGCGAGCAGCAAAGCGCCGAGCAAGGTGTCGTGCAGTCGCATCGGGTCAGCCGCGCCGCTGTGCCCCAATCAGGCCTTCTTGGCCAAACCCGCGGCCGTCATCGCGGTGCCCATCGCGCGGTCGCCGTCGGCCATGAAGCGGGCAAAACCGGGCGCATCGGCCCAGGTGGTGCCAAAGCCGCGGTTTCGCATGAAGTCCTGGAACTCGGCCGAGTCGTAGGCTTTCTTGAGTTCTGTGATCAGCCGGGTCGCGATCGGCTCGGGCAGGTTTCTGGGCGCTGCAATGCCCCGCCAAGCACCCACCGAGTAATTGATGCCCAAGGTTTCGTTGAGCGTGGGCACATCTTTGAAGGCCGGGTTGCGCTGCGGCGCCATCACCGCCAAGCTGACCGCCTTGCCCGCATCGATCATGGCCTTGGCCTCAGGCACAGAGCAGGTCACGATATCGATCCCGCCAGCGGCCAGATCCTGCATCGCCGGGGCGGCGCCGTTGGAGGGCACCCACTGCACATGGTTGGGGGCCAGGCCCATGGCCTGCAGCCAGCCGATCAGACCCAGGTGCCAGATGCCACCCTGGCCGGTGCCAGAGGCCTTGAAGCGCCCGGCTGGCGCTGCCTTGATCGCATCGGCCAGGGCCTTGATGGTCTTGTAGGGCGACCCCGCATTGACTTGCACGCCGGGTGGATCGACGTTCATCAGGGCCAGCGGTGTGTAGCTGGTGGGCCTCAAATCGGTCAGGCCCTGGTGGTGCATCATCGTGATCTCCACCGTGATCATGCCGATGGTGTAGCCATCCGGCGCAGCGGTGGCAATGGCCGAGTGGCCCACCACGCCGGAGCCGCCGGTGCGGTTGACCACATTGAAAGGCTGACCCAGGTTCTTTTCAAGGATGGCCGCGACGATGCGGGCGGTGGCATCGGTACCCCCGCCGGCGCCCCAGGGGCACACCAGCGTTACTGGACGGTTGGGCCAAGCAGCCTGCGCGCGGGCAGAAATCGGCAACACGGCGCCCAGGCTGGCGGCGGCCAGTCCACCGAGCACAGCGCGACGGTCATGCAAAGTCTTGCGGGTCATCAGCGTCTCCTTGAGTTTGAGGGTTAGAGCATGAGATCTTGATCTGATTCATCGTTCCACCGACGACCATTCGCAGCAACCGGGAAAACCCTTTGAGCCCTGGCAGGAGTTAGCCGCAGCGGCTCCGATGCGATGGGGTTGCTAGAGCGAGCCGGCTTTAGCGAATGAACTGGTCGACGTAGCCCGCGCCCAGACCGTTGGCGGCGTAGTGTTTGCGGCATTTGTCGATGCGGGTGAAAACATCGTCGAAGCCAGTGCAGTGGCCCTGCGGGTCCACATAGATCATGGCGCCATTGACCTGAAAGAAGGTGATCATCTCCTCGACTCCCGGATCGACCACCAGCGTATGGGTTTCACCCGGGGCTTCGTAGACATAAGTGCCTTCATGGGCCACCCAGTCATGCTCCAGGTAGCGCCAGCTGCCTTTGATCACGAGACCGTGAACCGGTTGCGGATGGCGATGTCGCGACAACACGCCGGCGCGACGAACGCGCAGCATGTTCATCCAGTAGCCACGGCTGGCCGACAGGCACAAGGGCCGAAACCAGACGTTGTCATCAACCGGCACCCAGATGCGCTCATCTTGGGGGATGGCATGGGGCACCACCAGCTCGGGCGGTGACTCTTTGGGCATGGGATGCAGGTAGGGCAGCCACTTGTCGGCGTTGGGCGATACAGGCTCGGTCATAGGACTCAAAGGTGGGTTGAAAAACGAAGCAGGCCTCAGGCGATCAAATAGCCGCCATCGACAGGCAAGATAACGCCCGTGACAAACGCGGCCGCAGGGCTGGCCAGGAACAGCACCGGCCCGGCCACATCGGCCGGTGTTCCCCAGCGCCCCATGGGCGTGCGCGCGACGATGGCCGCGCTGCGCTGCTCGTCGTCTTGTAACGCCTGCGTCAAGGGCGTTGCAATCCAGCCCGGCGCCACCGCATTGACGCGAATCCGGTCGCCGGCATAGGCCATCGCCAGGCTCTTGGTCAATTGCGCCACGCCGCCTTTGCTGGCACTGTAGCCCGGCACCAGAGCGCCGCCAAAAAAACTCAGCATCGACGCTGTGTTGATGATGCAACCCGACCGCGCCTTCAGGCCCGGCCGAGCCGCCGCGCAGACCCGCATCGTCCCATTGAGGTTGATGTCGATGGTCTGAGCAAACACGGCGGGGTCGAGCTCTTGGGTGCGCCGGATGATGCCCGCGCAGTTGACCACCACATCGAGCTCGCCCAGCCCCTCGACCCGTTGGCGCACCGCCTCGTCGTCTCGGACATCGAGGCGGTGGACGGCGTGCACGGCCAGCTGCTCTCGCGCGCTTTCTACCTCGGGGTCGGTGGCCCCGGTCACGATCACCCGATCGCCCTGGGCGGCAAAAGCGCTGGCAATACCGGCGCCAATGCCGCTGGTGCCACCGATGATCAGAATCGTTCTTGCGCCCATCACAGCGTCCTTTTTGCAGTTGGGTGATCGGCGCAGCGGCCGAACCGGGCTTGCCCGCCTACAAAACGGCGCCCACTTGATTTGAACAGACTTGCGCCGGGCCGCTCGAGCCGCTAGCATGGCCGCGATTTCCAGCCAGGGAGCGATGTGACGCAGGTCAACTTTATCCGGGGCCGCACTCGCATGTTCGGCATCGTGGGCGATCCCATCGCGCAAGTGCGCTCGCCCGAGATGATCACCTGGGAGCTTCAGCGCCGGGGCATCGATGCGCTGCTGGTGCCGCTGCATGTGCCTGCCGCTGACTTCGAGCAGACCATGGCCGCGCTGATGCGCCTGGCCAATTTTGGCGGCTTCGTGATCACCGTGCCCTTCAAGACCCGGGCCATGGCCTTGGCCGATCGCTTGGGCTTGCAGGCGCAGGCCATGGGCGGCATCAATGTACTGGTGCGCCGCAGCGACGGCGGGTGGAGCGCCGACATGCTCGACGGCATGGGCTGCGTTGCGGCCTTCAAGCAGCGCGGCATTGCCATCGAGGGACGCTCACTCATGGTCTTGGGGCTCGGTGGTGCAGGCGGTGCGATCGCCTGTGCGATGGCCGCCCAGCGGCCACGAAAAATGCGTCTGCATGACCTCAGCGCCGAGCGCTGCCGATTCATCAGCGGCTGTATCACGAAAATCAGCCCGACCACTCAGGTCGAAACAGGCCCGCCCCGCGTCGATGATGCCGATGTGCTGATTAATGCCACGCCTGTGGGCATGCTGGCCGACGCCCGCTTGCCGCTGCAAGTAAGCGCCCTGCCGCCCCGGCTTGTCGTCTTCGATGCGATCGTGATGCCCGAGCAAACCCCCTTGATTGAGTTGGCCGAGCAGTGCGGCTGCACCGTGGTGCGGGGGCGCGAAATGATGCTCGGCCAGATTCCCCAATTGGTGGACCGCTTGCTCGATCCTGAGGCCATTGCGGCCGCCCCGGAACTGCCGTGACGCTCAATGCCAGGGTGCCTTTGAGATTGGCTAAGCGCCCACCGCCCGCCCCGGACGCGACAAGAACCGCCCCGCCCGCTGCGGCAGGGCCTGACCTTGGGCAAACGCCCACTGGCCGTTGACCATCACGCGCTCGATGCCAGTGCACATTTGACGGGGGTTGTCGTAGGTGGCCTGGTCGGCAATGCGATCGGCATCAAAGAGCACCAGGTCGGCGAAGGCGCCTTCGCGCACCACGCCGCGATCGCTCAGGCCGAAGCGGATGGCCGACAGTCCGGTCATTTTGTGGATCGCCTGGGGCAAAGTCATGAGCTGCTCTTGGCGGCAGTAGTGCGCCAGCACCCGGGCAAAGGCGCCCCACAGCCTCGGGTGAGGCCGCTCGTCGTGCGGCAGGCCGTCCGAGCCGATCATGCTCATCGGGTGCGCCATGACGCGGCGCACATCGTCTTCGCGCATCTGAAAGTAGCAGGCGCCGCCAGGCATGAGACGTCGGCAGGCGCTGACCTGGTCGATGCCCCATTGGGCGGCGATATCGGCCAGGTAGCGACCGGCCATCTCCGGATGCGGATCGCTGCGCGTGATCAGGATCTCGATCACGCCGTCAACCAGGTCTTCGCGCAGCAAAGTCGACCCCGCGCTGTAAGGATAGGCGTCCATGCCAACCGGCTGGCGCTGGCTCAGTCGCTCGAGCAAGGCCAGCGTCTCGATCGTGCGGCCCCAGTTGCGAGGCCCCGCGCATTTGTGGTGAGACAAGATCCAGGTGACCGGCCCCGCCCGCGCGGTATCGGCCGCCTCTTGCATGGCCTCCAAAATGCTGTCCATCTCGCTGCGGATGTGGGTGACGTAAACCCCGGCGTGACGGGCCACCACCCGCACCAGGGCCTGCATCTCGGCCGCATCGGCCGCAAAGGCCTGCTGATAAAACAGCCCCGACGACAGGCCCAGGGCGCCCTGCTCGAGCGCCCGATCGAGCAATTGCGCCATCGCCTCGGTCTCGCGGGCATCGGCCGGACGGTTCAAGTCGGTCATGGTGCACACGCGCAGCGTGGTGTGGCCAATGAGCGCACCGACATTGACGGCCGCCGGCGCTTGGGCCAGCGCGCGGCCATAGTCGCCCAGCTGCGCAAACCGAAACTCGGTGGTGTGCAGCAGGTCCAGCGGCGAGGGCGGTGCGTGCGTCACCAGCGGCACCAGCGACAGGCCGCAGTTGCCCGTGATCACGCTGGTCACGCCCTGCGACAGCTTGGCCAGCATGACCGGGTCGCGCAGCACCTGGGCATCGTCGTGGGTGTGCACGTCAATAAAGCCGGGGCTCAAGGTGAGCCCTTGGGCGTCCAGCACCTCATCGGCATCCTGGGGCAGATCCACGCCGATGCGGGCGATGCGGTCACCCGCAACAAGCACGTCGGCCACGTAGCCGGGCGCGCCCGTGCCGTCGACCACCTGGGCGCCGCGCAAAAGAATGCGGTTCATGGCTGAGCTCCCTTTTCCACCGACGACCAGGCCCAATCGACGGCCGGGTGCTGATCGCTGTCTTGGCCGTGGTCTTGCAACACGGAGCGCAACTGCGTGAGCTGCTGCGCCGCTTGGGACCCGAGGACCTTGAGCACCAGAACCATCAGCAACTCAATGACCAGCAGGTGCGCGATGTAGGCCTCGACCCCGACCCGCATCACGGCATCGGCCGGTACGCTCACGCCGATCGTGACATCGGCCAACTCGGCCAGCACCGTGCCCGGCTGCGTGATCGCAATCACGGTGGCCCCTTGCGATTGGGCAAAACGCACGGCCTCCAGCAAAAAAGGCATGCGCCCGACATGCGAGATCGCCACGGCCACACCGCCCGGACCCAGGCTCGCGGCAGAAATCAGCTGCAGATGGGCGTCGTGGAAAGCGTGCGCCGTTCGGCCGAGCCGAAACAGGCGGCTCTGCAGGTCATTGGCCATGAAGGCCGAGGTGGCGCCCACCGAATAGCAGTCGATGCGCTGGGCACTGGCCAGCAAGTGCGCGGCCCGCTCCAGCGTCTGCACGGGCAACTGCGCCTGCAAACCGGCAATGGATGCAGCCGCCCCGCCGAGGATTTTTTGCACGATGTCGGCGGTGCCGTCCTCAAGTTTGACCGAGCGGTGAACCGGCTTGGCGCGGGCCAGGTCTTGCGCCAGTGCGAGCTTGAACTCCCGCACGCCGGCATAGCCCAGTTGCCGAGCGGTTCGCATGATGGTGGGCATGGACACCCCGGCCATTGCGGCCAGAGCGTCCACGCTCATCGACAGGGCGCGGTGCGGATCGTCAAGCAGCACCGCCACCACCTGCTGCTGGGCTCGCGGCAGTGAGGGCGCCGTCAATTGCAGGCGCTCAAGCAGGGTCGGTTCGAGATTCATACCGCTCCAAGCCCTGCTAAAAATGAATCGACACGGCGTCGACCACACGGTAGTCGGCACTGACAACAGGCATCCAGCGCCATTTGTCAAAGGTGGTGCACGGGTGAGAGATGCCGCAGCCCACCAACTGCCCCACCTGGGGCTGCTCGTGCGCAGGCGATTGCGACTCGAAGCGCAGGTAGGCGTGCTGGTCGTTGAGCTCGGTGATGCGCCAGTGCCCGGGTACGGGCTGGGTCTGGCGGTCGCCCAGGCTGGCGCGCCACAGAGCCACCGGCAGGTCCAGGTCGTAGGAGACGTCGCGCTTGCCCATGCTCAAAATCGCCAAGCCGGGCTCGGGACAAGACTGCACACTGCAAATGACCTCCAGCGCGGGGCGCAGCGATTCGCGCAGGTTCAGCCGCTCTTGCACGCAGCGCAAATGCCTGCGGTAGCTGACGTGGTCGTGCGTGAGGTAGCAGCCCGAGCGCAAGATGCCGCGCACCGGGCGCTGCAGATGGGGCAAGAGGTGGGGCGCCACCAGGTCAAAAATGGCCGAGCCGCCGGCACTGAGCAAGATCTCTGGCGTCTGAAAAAGGTCCTCGGCCTCGCAGGCCCGGGCCAGCGCCTGCACCCGCTGCATCAAGGCGTCCACATTGCGGCGGTCGCTGTCATGGCTGCACGTGGCCAGGGCGCCCTCGTAGCACTCGATACCCACCAGCTGCACCGCCGGGCTGCGGCGGATAGCGCGCGCCAGTTCCATGGCCGCATCGTGCTGCCTGCAGCCGGTGCGCTTGCCCTCGATCCCCAGCTCGAGCAGGACGGTGAACACCGTAGTGGCCGAGCGTGCCTGGTGCCAAGCCTCGATCAGGCCCAGTTGCGCCAGCGAATCGACCAAAAAATACGCTTGCAGGCCCTCATGGTCCCGCAGCAGCATGGCCAGGCTGTCGAGATCGGCCGCCTGCATGACCTGGTTGGCGATGATGATGCGCGGCACGCCGTGACGCGCGCCCACACCAGCCTGAAACACCGTGGCAAAGCTGATGCCCCAAGCCCCGGCCGCCAGTTGGCGAGCGTAGAGTTCTGGGGACATGGTGGTTTTGCCATGCGGCGCGATGTCGAGGCCACGGCTTTGGCAAAACTCGCGCATCCAGGCCAGGTTGTGCTCGAGTGCATCGGCTTTGAGCACCGCCAGGGGCAAGGGCAAATCTCCGGCCAATACGCTCCAGCCTTGGTGCCCGGCCTCCTCCAGCGCGATGGCGCCCAGGTGCTGCGGATAGCCTTTGATGGCCCCATTGAGTTGCATCGCTAGCTCCATTCGTGGTGGCGCAGACATGCCACCGAGCGACCCGCTTGCGCCATGGGCACGAGCGGGGGAACCTGCTCGGCGCAAGCGTCAATGGCGTGCGGGCAACGGGTGCGAAAGACGCAGCCCGACGGCGGATTGAGTGGGCTGGGCGGGTCGCCCTGCAATTGCACCTGCGGGGCGGGCTGGGCCGGATCGGGGATGGGCGCTGCCGCCAGCAGGGCCTGGGTGTAGGGGTGGGCCGGCGCGTCAAACAAGGCCTGGGTCGGCGCGATCTCCATCACCCGCCCCAGGTAGAGCACGACCACGCGCTCACACAGGTACTGCACCACATCCAGATCGTGCGAGATGAACAAGAGCGTCAAACCCAGCCGCTGCCGCAAGTCGATCAGGAGATTGACGATCTGCGCCTGGATGGACATGTCCAGCGCCGACAGCGGCTCGTCGGCCACGATGAACCTGGGCTCGGCCGCCAGCGCCCGCGCAATGCCCAAGCGCTGCTTTTGCCCGCCGGAAAACTCGTGCGGGTATCGGCTCGCGTGCTCGCTCTTGAGGCCCACGCTGTGCAGCACCTCGTCGATCCGGGCTGCACGTGATGCGCCCATGTGCAGCTTGTGGGTGGAGAGCACCTCGCCGAGCATGTCGCCCACGCGCTGGCGCGGGTTCAGGCTCGGGTCTTGGAACACCATCTGCATGTGCCGGCGCAGTGGGCGCATGCCAGATGCACCGAGCCCCATCAGTTCCTGGCCTTCAAATTGCACCGATCCGCCGCTGGCCGCAATCAACTGAATGAGCGCCCGCCCCAGCGTGCTCTTGCCAGAGCCCGATTCGCCCACCAGGCCGAGCGCCTCCCCGGGCGCGATGTCAAAGCTCACGCCACGCACCGCCCGCACGCGTTGGGCGCCCTGGCCAAATTCCACCGCCAGATCCTTGATGCTGACCATCGGTGTCATGGCGGTCCTTCGAGGTGGCACAAACGCCGGTGGGTGCCCTCGCCCAGCCAAGGCGGTGGCGCGGTGGTGCACACCGCAAGGCTTGCGCGGCAGCGCGGCGCAAAGCTGCAGCCGGGGCCCAGCGCATGCATGGCCGGTGCCTGTCCGCTGATGTCTTGCAAGGGCACGGCCCGGCCGGTCTGTTTGGCCAACTGCCGCGCGCGGCCCGGCAGACAGGCCAGCAGGCCTTGGGTGTAAGGGTGCGCAGGCTGCGCAAACAATTGGGCCACGCCGGCTTGCTCCACCACCTGCCCGGCATACATCACCGCGACGCGCTCGGCATGATGGGCCACCACGCCCAGGTTGTGGGTGATGAACAGCATGCTCATGCCGGTTTGCTGTTGCAGCCGCGACATCAACTGCAAAATTTGCGCCTGGATCGTGACGTCCAGGGCGGTGGTGGGCTCGTCGGCAATCAGCACTTGCGGCTCGCACACCATGGCCATGGCAATCATCACGCGCTGACGCATGCCCCCGGACAGCTGATGCGGGTACTCGTCCAGGCGCTGGCGCGCCGCCGGGATCTCGACCTGCTCGAGCGCGCGCAGGGCCTGCGCGCGCGCCGCGCTCCGATCGAGCCCCCGATGCAGGCGCACCGATTCAGCGATCTGCTCGCCCACGGGCAGCACCGGGTTCAGGCAGGTCATGGGTTCCTGAAAAATCATGGCCACGCGGTTGCCGCGCAGTTGGCGCATGTGCTCGGCGCTGACCGTCAAGAGGTCATGCGTCTGCCCTGCCCCATCGCGCAGCAAAGCTTGGCCGGTGCACTGCCAGCGCGCGTTGCGTGCCAGCAGACGCATCAAGGTCAAGGCGGTCAGCGACTTGCCGCTGCCCGATTCGCCCACCAAAGCCAGCGTTTGGCCGTCGTACAAATCAAAGCTGACGCCGCGCACCAGGGGCAAGGCGCCCGTGCCTTGGAGCAGCCGGGTGTGCAAATCGCGCACCTGCAAACGGGGCTGAACCTGGCTCATGTCGCCCCCTTGAGCCTTGGGTCGAGCAGATCGCGAACGCCGTCGCCGAGCACCTGCAAGGACAAGGCCGTCAGCACAATGGCCATACCCGGGAAAAACAGCGTCCACACCGCTCGATCGGCATACTGCGCGCTGGCCGCCACCATGGTGCCCCAGGTGGGAATCTCGGCGCCCACGCCCACGCCCAAAAAGGAAAGCCCGGCTTCGGCCAGCAGCGCATACGCAAAGATGAAACTGAGCTGCACCAAAATCGGCGACATCAGGTTGGGCAAGATATGCACAGTCAGCAGCCGCGGCGTGCTCACGCCCACCGCCCGCGCCGCTTCGACGTAGGGCAACTCACGAATCACCAGCGTCGAGGCCCTGACGACCCGGGCCACCCGGGGCGTGTACACAATGGTCAGGGCCAGCACCACATTGACGGGGCTGGCGCCCAGAATCGACACCAGGGCGATGCCCAGCAAGATGTCGGGAAAGGCCATCATGGCATCGACAACGCGCATCAGCGCGGCATCGAGACGCCTGAAAAATCCCGCCAGCAGGCCGAGCAGGGTGCCAAACACGACCGCCAGCAAGGCCGTGGCCGCACCGATGCCCAAGGAATATCGCGCGCCATAGAAAATGCGGCTGGTGATGTCGCGGCCGAGCTCATCGGTGCCGCTCCAATGGCTCCAACTGGGCGCGCGCAGGCGCTGACTGACCTTCATCGCCATCGGGTCGTGTGCAAAGATCCACTGGCCCAAGGCCGTGAGCAAGAGCATCAGGGCGAGCACCAGCAGCGCCAACAGCACCACCCGCCGTGCCGCCAGTGTGCGCAGCGCGCCTGCCCAGTCAGCCATGGCGCACCCTGGGGTCGACCCAAACGTAGAGCACATCAATGACGAAGTTGATGATGACGTAGACCGCCGCAATCACCAGCAGCGCCCCCTGAATCACCGGATAGTCGCGCCGCAACACCGCGCGCACCACCAGATTGCCCAGCCCCGGGAGATTGAAGACCGTCTCGGTGACCACCGCCCCGCCGATCATGAGCGCCAGCGTCAGGCCGAGCACCGTCAGGATCGGCACCAGCGCGTTGCGCAGGGCGTGCTTGAAGACCACGACCGTCTCCGGCAGACCCTTGGAGCGCGCGGTGCGAATGTAGTCCTCGCTCAAGATGTCAAGCATGGAGGCGCGGGTGAAACGGATGATGAGCGCCGAATTGAGCGTGCCCAGCACCAGCGCCGGCAGCATCAGGTGATGGATGCGGGTCAGCCAGTTGGCACCCGGATCGCCGTAGCCGGAGACGGGAAACCAGCCGGCCCCCACAGCCAGCAGCTGAATCACCAGCAGGCCCATCCAGAAGCTGGGCATGCTCGCCCCCAACATGGCCAGGGTGCTGACGCACTGATCGATCCAGCGGCCACGCCACACCGCCGAGGCAATGCCGCAGGGCACGCCGATCAGCATGGCCAAGCCGACCGAGAAAATCGCCAGCCAGGCCGTGGGCTCTGCCCGCTCCAGCAGCACCTGCGAAACCGGCATTTGCAAAAAGATCGATTGCCCCAGGTTGCCCTGCAGCACCTGTCCGAGCCAAAGTAAAAACTGGGTCCACAAAGGCTCGTCGAGCCCATAGCGCTGGCGGGCTTGGGCAATGTCCTGCAAGGAGGCCTGATCACCGAGCAGCATGGCCATCGGGTCACCGGCGGCCAGGCGCGTGAGCAAGAACACCAGCACAGAGACCAGGGACAACACGGCCAGCATGCCGCCCAAGCGGCCCAGCAGCGTGCGTCCCAGGGTGCCCCAGGACCTGCGCGACATCAATCAGCCCGAGGGTTTACTTGGCCAGACCGGTGTTCCAGAAGAACGGCCAGGTCGAGGGCGTGTAGCCCTGCAGCTTGGACGAGCGGGCCGACAGGCTGCTGAACTTGCCGACGTTGATGTAGGGCACTTCGGTGTAGACGGTTTGCTGCACGGCGCTCCACAGCTGCGCGCGCTTGGCCGGATCGCTCTGGCGGTTGAATTCGCCCAGGACCTTGGCTTTGGCCGGAGTGTCCCACCAGCCGGGCGCGCCGTCACCCAATTGCGGCGGCGAGAGCATGGGCTCGGGGAACTGACCGGAGTGGGTCATATAGATGTCCCACACCTTGGAGTCGCCGCGGCGCTGCACCAGCGTGGCCCAATCCACCACTTGCATCTCGGGCTTGAACCCGGCGGCGCGCAATTGCTCGGCCATGACCTGCATCATGGTGTGGTGGAACTCAAAGTTGCGGCTGGTCAGCAAACGGATGGGTTCGCCCTTGTAGCCGGCTTTTTCAGCCATCTCTTTGGCACGCTTGGCGTCTTGCTTGTTGTACTGGTCGGTGCCGGCGGTGGAGTAAAACGGCGTGCCTTGCGGGAAGTGGTTGCCCTCGACGGTAAAGAAGCGCTTGTCGCCGTAAGCAGCGGTCAGCATTTCACCTTGGCCGATGGCGATTTGAATGGCCTGGCGCAGGCCCTGGTTGGCCATCACGCCTTCTTTGGTGTTGAGCACCAAGTACGGAAAGCCGTAAGACGGCGTGAGGATGGGCACCACGCCAGCGCCGCCTTTTTCGACGCGCGACAAAGCCTCTGCCGGCAACTGGTCGGCGAACTGAAACTGCCCGGACAGCGCGCCTTCGACGCGCGTGTTGGCATTGGGCACCGGGGTAAAGCGCAGCTCGTCGAGCAAGGCCTCGCGCTTGCCGCCATAACCGTTGGCCGGCTCGGTGCGCGCGCTGTAGGCATCAAAGCGCGACAAGATCACGAACTGGTCCGCACGGCGCTCCTTAAACCGGTATGGGCCGGTGCCGACAAACGAAGCCAGGGGCGTGGCGATGCTTTCCTTGGCCATGATGATGGCCATGCCCGAGGGCAGCGCCAGTTGCGCCAGCAAGGAGGCGCTGGGCGCCTTGAACTTCCACTCGATGCTGTGGCTGCCCTTGGCCTCCAGGGTGACCGTGTCCCTGCCGATGGATTTGCCGCGCGGCGCCATCTCCATCCAGCGCTTGAGCGAGGCCACCACGTCTTGCGCATCGAGTTCGCGGCCGCTGTGCAGTTTGACCCCCTTGCGGATGTTGATGCTGTAGACCAGACCGTCCGCCGAGATCCGGGGCATGCCATCGGCGAGCATCGGGATCGCATTCCACTTGCTGTCAAAGGTGTACAGGGTCTCGTAGACGTGCTGCATGATGGTGCCCACCAGGTCGGCCGTCGAGGCCATGGGGTCCAGGCTTTGCGGCTCGCCAATCATCGCCAGGTTGGCCGCTCCGCCCTTGGGCGGCGAGGCAAAGGTGGCCAGCGGCAGGGC
>JAIXWZ010000186.1 GCA_027491035.1 Comamonadaceae bacterium
ACTCTTTCCAGCGCCCTCGCGGGCTCAGGGGCCGGGCCGATTTCTGTGTACCCCCGCAGCATGAGGCCCGGCCCCTGGGCCCGCGAGGGCGCAAGCCCCGAAACCTTAGCCCTCCCGGCTGCTGCCTAAACGGAGCGCCAAGGCTCATGGCGTATTGAGTTCCGTCGTCGGCGTGAGCGGAGCATGCCCAGCCGGCTCATGCTGCGGGCACACAGAAATCGCCGGCCGGGTATACCCCTCTCACGCACATGACTGCGCGCATGACTTCGTACATGACCGCGCCGAAGTTCGGAACTTAAACGCCCGACTACTCTTTCCAGCGCCCTCGCGGGCTCAGGGGTCGGGCCGATTTCTGTGTATGCCCGCAGTATGAGGCCCGGCCCCTGGGCCCGCGAGGGTGCAAGGAGCGGCCTTTAGCCGCAAGGCGCTTGCGCCGTGGCGGGACGTCGCAATCCTTGCAACGGCGGGGAGGAGCGCAAACCTTGCCTAGGGCTGCGCCGCCTGCCACACGCGCAACGCGCCCACGGTATCGCGTACATCGTGGACGCGCACAATGCGCGCGCCGCGTTCGACCGCCAGCAAAGCGGCGGCCAGGCTGCCCGGCAGACGCTCGGACACTGGCAAGGGCTCATCACCCGTGGCCATCACCGCGCCCAAGCTGGACTTGCGTGACCAGGCCGCCACCAGGGGGTAGCCCAGTTCCAACAGGGCAGCCGGGTGCTTGAGCATCTCCAGGTTCTGCGCCACGGTCTTGCCAAAACCCACACCAGGATCGAGCACGATGCGGTCGGGCGCCACGCCGGCGCCACGCACCCGGAGTGCGGCCTCGTGCAGGAAGGCGCGCACCTGCGGCAAGGCAGGGTCCGTCATCGGCTGGACCTGCATGGTCTGCGGCTCGCGGTGCATGTGCATCAGGCAGATGCCGCAACCGCGATGTCGGCTCACCGCCTGCAAGGCGCCCGGTTGGCGCAAGGCCCAGATGTCATTGATGATGTCGACCCCCAAATCGAGTGCAGCTTGCATCACCTCGCTCTTGTAGGTGTCAACCGAGATCGGCACCCCCCAACGCACCACCTCGCCCAGCACGGGCAGCAGGCGCGCGCACTCCGCTTCAAGCGGCAGCGGCGCCGCGCCAGGCCGGCTCGATTCAGCGCCCAGGTCGAGCAGATCGGCGCCCTCAGCCACCAGGCGCTCGCAGTGGGCCAGCGCAGCACGCACCTCGGCCGGCCCGCTCAGGCGACCATCGCCCGAAAAAGAATCGGGCGTGAGGTTGACGATGCCCATGACCTGCGGGCGCTGCAGGTCAATGCGAAAACGGCTGGTCTGCCAGATCATATGCCCGGGCCTGCCTGGCGACCCGAATGGAGCCTCAGACAAAAAAACCGGGGCAAGCCCCGGTTGGTGTGCAGCATGGGCCTGACCTTCAGGCGGCCGTTGGGCTCGGATCGGCCGCCACCGCGTTGCCGCCTCCGCCGGGGCCACCGCCGTCGGTGGTGGGCGGGTTGCGCGGCGTCCAGTCCTTGGGCGGACGCGGCTCGCGGCCGGCCATGATGTCGTCGAGTTGCTCGCCCTCGATGGTTTCCCACTCGAGCAAGGCCTTGGCCATGGCGTGCATCTTGTCCTTGTTCTCTTCGATCAGGCGACGCGCCAGGCCGTACTGGTCGTCGATGATGCGGCGCACCTCGGTGTCAACCTTCTGCATGGTCTGCTCGCTCATGTTGGTGGTCTTGGTCACCGAGCGACCCAAAAAGACCTCGCCTTCATTTTCTGCATAGACCATGGGGCCGAGCGCATCGCTCATGCCATAGCGCATGACCATGTCGCGGGCGATCTGGGTGGCGCGCTCGAAGTCGTTGGAGGCGCCGGTGGTCATCTGGTTCATGAACACCTCTTCGGCAATGCGCCCGCCAAAGAGCATGCTGATCTGGTTGAGCATGTAGTCGCGGTCGTAGCTGTAGCGGTCCTGCTCGGGCAGGCTCATGGTCACCCCGAGGGCGCGGCCGCGCGGGATGATGGTGACCTTGTGCACCGGATCGCACTTGGGCAGCAGTTTGCCAATGAGCGCGTGGCCCGACTCATGGTAGGCGGTGTTGCGCCGCTCGTGCTCGGGCATGACCATGCTCTTGCGCTCCGGGCCCATGAGGATCTTGTCCTTGGCCTTCTCGAAGTCCTGCATCTCCACCAGACGGGCGTTGCGACGCGCCGCCATCAGGGCCGCCTCGTTGCACAAATTGGCCAGGTCGGCACCGCTCATGCCCGGGGTGCCGCGTGCGATCACGCTGGCGCTGACATCGGGCCCCAGCGGCACTTTGCGCATGTGCACATTAAGAATTTGCTCACGCCCGCGAATATCGGGCAGGGTGACATAGACCTGCCGGTCAAAGCGGCCCGGGCGCAGCAAGGCGGCATCGAGAATGTCGGGGCGGTTGGTGGCAGCCACCACAATCACACCGGCATTGGTTTCAAAGCCGTCCATCTCGACGAGCATCTGGTTGAGCGTTTGCTCGCGCTCGTCGTTGCCGCCGCCCAGACCGGCGCCCCTCTGGCGACCGACCGCGTCGATCTCATCGATGAAGATGATGCAAGGCGCGTTTTTCTTGGCGTTTTCGAACATGTCGCGCACGCGGGCAGCGCCCACACCGACAAACATCTCGACGAAGTCCGAGCCAGAGATGCTGAAAAACGGCACCTTGGCCTCGCCGGCAATGCCCTTGGCCAGCAAAGTCTTGCCGGTGCCGGGCGGGCCGACGAGCAGCAGACCACGCGGAATACGGCCCCCGAGCTTCTGGAATTTTTGCGGGTCCTTGAGGAAGTCGACCACCTCCTTGACCTCCTCCTTGGCCTCGTCGCAACCGGCCACGTCGGCAAAGGTGACCGGGTTGGTTGACTCGTCGAGCATGCGCGCCTTGCTCTTGCCAAAGCTGAAAGCGCCGCCCTTGCCGCCGCCTTGCATCTGGCGCATGAAGTAAATCCAGACCCCGATGAGCAGGAGCATGGGGCCCCAGCTGACCAACAAGGTCATGACCAGGGAGGCCTCTTCGCGCGGCTTGACATCGAACTTGACGTCGTTGGCGATCAGATCGCCCACCAAGCCGCGGTCGAGGTAGGTGGCGGTGGTGCGCACCCGACGCTCGTCGATGGTCACGGCCGCGATCTCGGTGCCGCCCTGCCCTTCGGCAATGGTGGCCGACTTGATGCGGCGCGCCCGAACTTCGTCGAGGAAGTCGGAGTAGCCCATGTAATTGGCCCCGGCCGTCGAGCGCGTGTCGAATTGCTTGAAGACGGTAAACAGCACCATGCCGATCACCAGCCAAACCGCAATCTTGGAAAACCACTGATTGTTCAAGGAAAACTCCCGTCAGGACCAAGGGGCCATGTCAGTCAAATGAGCTCGATTCTAGGCTTTTCAAGCGGCCCCACCCCAGATAGGCCCCACCACCCTGCCATCGGGGCGGTTATGGGCTGGTGATGCAGCGGTTAGGGCCGCGCTTTGGCCCCCTCTGAGGGCATCGACGCTTGGGCCTGCGGCTTGAGCCCGATGCCTACCAAAAAGGTTTCGGCCGACTGCGGCCGCGAGGCCTTGGGCTTGATTTTCTTGACCACCTTGAAGTGGGCCTGAAACAGGCGAACCAGTTCATCGTAGCCGCTGCCATGAAACAGCTTGACCACCAGCGCGCCGCCGGGCTTGAGCTGCTCGAGCGCGAAATCGAGCGCCAGTTCCACCAGATGGGAGATCCGGGCGGCATCGGCGCTGTCGATGCCCGACAGGTTGGGCGCCATGTCCGACACCACCAGGTCGAGCTGGGCCGAGCCGCCCTGCAACGCCTGGCGCAGCTGGGCGAGCACGGCCTCCTCACGGAAATCGCCCTCAATGAACTGCACCCCCTCGATCGGCTCCATCGGCAGCAGGTCCAGCGCAATGATGCGGCCGTTGAGCGAGCCGGCCGCCGCACCGCCGGTGATTAGCCGTCGGCGCAGGTACTGGCTCCAGGCGCCCGGGGTCGAGCCGAGGTCAACCACATGATCGCCCGGTCGCACCAGGCCGAGCGCCTCATCGATCTCCTTGAGCTTGTAGGCAGCCCGGGCGCGGTAGCCCTCGCGCTGGGCCTGCTTGACGTAGGGGTCGTTGACATGCTGGTTGAGCCAGGCCTTGTCGACCTTTTTGCTCTGGGTGCGAACTTTCATGCGGTCATTGTCGCCGCGCGCCGTCCGCTGCGGCACCTGCCGCGATAATCAACGCCATGCCCATGATCGAACTGACCCCCGCCCAGCGCAAGGAACACCGAGCCGCTGCCCACCACCTCGACCCGGTGGTCATGATCGGCAACGACGGCCTGAGTGCGGCCGTCAAGAAAGAAACCGACGCCGCCCTGCGCTCGCATGGCCTGATCAAGGTGCGCGTGCTCAGCGACGACCGGCACGCCCGCCAGGCCATGCTCGAAGCGCTGGCCGAAGAGCTCGATGCCGCGCCCATCCAGCACATCGGCAAGCTGCTGGTGCTGTGGCGGCCGATGCCGCCGAAAGAAAAAAAGGTGGACGAGGAGCGCGGACCCGGCCCACGCGAGGTCAAGGTGCTCAAGACCACCCGCCCCGGCCAGCGGCCCGAGGTCAAGGTGCTCAAGGTGCTGGGCAACCAGCGCCTGACCCCCGGCGGCAAAGTCAAACGGGCCAAGAAGCCGGCGCAGCGCAGCGTCAAAAAAAGCACCGGCCATTAATTGATGGCCCTTGCTGCCGATTCAGTCCCGATGGCGCAAAATCTGCGCTCGCTGGGACGCAGCGCCCCGCTTGCGACCCCCTTGCGACCCCCTTGCGCCCAGACCGTACGCATTCTTGAAACAATAACCCGCCATGAGCAATCCCTTACTTGATTTTTCCGGGCTGCCGCTGTTTGACCAAATCGCGCCGGACCATGTAGCACCGGCCGTCGACGAGCTGCTCGCGCAGGCCGATGCCGCGCTCGAGCGGGTCTGCGATCCGGCCTTCGAGCCCCAGTGGAGCGCCATCTCGGCGGTGCTCGATGTGGCCACCGAGCGGCTGGGCCGGGCCTGGGGCGCGGTCAGCCATCTCAACAGCGTGGCCGACACCCCCGAGCTGCGCGCCGCCTACAACGCCGCCTTGCCGCGCGTGACCGACTTTTGGACCCGGCTGGGCGCCGACGAGCGGCTGTACGCCAAGTACCAGGCCATCGAGGTGCAGGGGCTCAATGCGGAGCAAGCGCGCGCGCAGCGCAACGCGCTGCGCAACTTCGTGCTCTCGGGCGCGCAGCTGCAAGGCGCCGACAAGCAGCGCTTTGCCGCGATTCAAGAACGCCAGGCAGAACTGAGCCAGAAGTTCAGCGAAAACGCGCTCGATGCCACCGAGGCCTTTGCCTACTACGCCAGCGCCGAAGAGCTGGTGGGCGTGCCCGCCGATGTGGTGCAGGCGGCCCGCCAGAGCGCCCAGGCCGAAGGCAAGGAGGGCCACAAGCTCACGCTCAAGATGCCCTGCTACCTGCCGGTGATGCAGTTCGCCCACAGCAGCGCGCTGCGCGAGACGCTCTACCGCGCCTACAGCACACGCGCGAGCGAGCAGGCGCCAGGCGAGCAACTGCGTTTTGACAACAGCGCCGTCATGGCCGAGATTTTGGCGTTGCGGCTCGAAGAGGCCCAGCTGCTGGGCTATGGCAACTTTGCCCAGGTCTCCGTGGTGCCCAAGATGGCGCAGTCGCCCGAGCAGGTGATTGCCTTCCTGCGCGATCTGGCCCGCCGGGCCCGCCCCTATGCTGAGCAGGATGTGGCCGATCTGCGCGCCTTTGCGCGCGAGAAGCTCGACCTGTTCGAACCGAAGGCCTGGGACTACCCTTACCTGGGCGAGCGCCTCAAGGAGGCGCGTTATGCCTTTAGCGAGCAGGAGGTCAAACAGTACTTCACCGCGCCCAAGGTGCTGGCTGGGCTGTTCAAGATTGTCGAGACCTTGTTTGAAGTGAGCATCGTGCCCGACCGGGCGCCGGTGTGGAAACCCGAGGTGGAGTTTTTCCGCATCGAGCGCGGGGGGCAACTGCTGGGCCAGTTTTACCTTGACCAGCCGGCGCGCACCGGCAAGCGCGGCGGCGCCTGGATGGACGACGTGCGCTCGCGTTGGCTGCGGCCGGACACGGACGCGCTGCAAACGCCGGTGGCCCATATGGTGTGCAATTTCGCGCAAGGGCTGCAAGGCCGCCCCGCCCTGCTCACACACGACGATGTGACCACCTTGTTCCACGAGTTTGGCCACGGCCTGCACCACATGCTGACCCAGGTCAATGAGCGCGATGTCTCGGGCATCAGCGGTGTGGAGTGGGATGCGGTGGAGTTGCCCAGCCAGTTCATGGAGAACTTTTGCTGGGAGTGGGATGTGCTGCGCCACATGACGGCCCATGTGGACAGCGGCGAGCCGCTGCCGCGCGAGCTGTTCGATAAGATGCTGGCAGCGCGCAATTTCCAAAGCGGCTTGCAGACTTTGCGCCAGGTCGAATTTGCGCTGTTCGACATGCTGCTACACAGCCAGCACGACCCGAAGGGTGACATCATGGGCTTGCTGCAGCAGGTGCGCGCCGAGGTGGCCGTGCTCACACCACCAGCCTACAGCCGCACGCCGCACACCTTCAGCCACATCTTTGCGGGCGGTTACGCCGCCGGCTACTACAGCTACAAGTGGGCCGAGGTGCTCTCGGCCGATGCCTACGCCGCCTTTGAGGAGGCCGGTGGCTCGAGCGCGCTCAACACCGACATCGGCCGACTTTATCGCCAGCACATCCTGGAGGTTGGCGGCAGCCGCGATGCGATGGAAAGCTTCAAGGCGTTTCGGGGGCGTGAGCCGCAGATTGATGCGCTGCTGCGGCACCAGGGGATGGGTTGAGGCGGCGCAAGGCTGCGGGGCGCC
>JAIXWZ010000112.1 GCA_027491035.1 Comamonadaceae bacterium
GCCCAACCCGGGCCTCGAAGATGCGGCGGCTCCAGGACAAGACCGAGCGCGGGCAGGTCAAGCAGCAGCGCGGCAAGGTGCAGGACTCCTAGCGAAGATTCGCATACCGCCGCCGCGTCGTTGCGATGAGCAACCCACTTTTTGTCATTGCGAGGCGCAACCTATTTTTCGTCATTGCGAGGCGCAACCTACGTTTCGTCATTGCGAGGCGCGCAGCGCCGTGGCAATCCATGGCTTTGTGCGGCGGCCGATGGATTGCTTCGTTCCTCGCAATGACGGGGCGGGTCGGCGCAATGAGGGGGGCGGGGTGGTGATGACGCTGCGGGCTCGTCATAGCCAGGCGCAGCCCTTGGCCGCTTGGTCCAGGTCTGAGGGTATAAACCCGGGCTATGCTGCCCGGACCTTCATCAGATCAAGACCTGCACAGCGAACTGGCTCGCCTGCTTGGGCGGGCGCGTCGGCATCACAGCCCTTGCGGTGATGGGCAGATCGTCTGGCATGAGTGGTCTGCGCCTGAACCGGCGGCGCTGCCCCTGGTGCTGTTGCACGGTGGCAGTGGCAGCTGGACGCATTGGTTGCGCAATCTCGATGCCCTGGTCGCCAGTGGGCGCCGCGTGCTCGTTCCCGACCTGCCCGGTTTTGGTGACTCGGCGCTGCCGCCTGACGGGCGCGATGCCGATGCCATGCCCGTGGTGCTCGAGCAAGGGCTGCAGCAGCTGATGGGTCAGGCGCCCTGCGAGTTGGTCGGCTTCTCTTTTGGCGCCATGGTGGCGGCGCTGCTGAGCCAGGAGCAAGCCCATCGGGTCGCGCGGCTGGTGCTCATTGCGCCACCGGGCTTGGGTCGACCGACCCTCGAGCCGATTGCGCCGCGGGCCTGGCGGCATCTTCAGGCGCCGGCGCAGCGGCTGGCGATGCACACCCACAATTTGCGGGAAATCATGCTGCATCATGAGGCCTCGATCACACCGCTGGCGTGCCAGTTGCAGCAGCTCAACGCCGAGCGCGACCGCTTGCCCCATCGGCGCCTGTCGCGCACCGACCGGGCGGCCCAGGCTTTGCAGCAGGTGCACTGTCCGGTGCATGTACTCTACGGCGAGCACGACCGCTACTACCGAGGCCAGACGCAGCAGATCGAGGCGGTGCTGCGCGGCTGTCCCGGTTTTGTGCAGATGCAGTCCATTGCTGATGCCGGCCACTGGGTGCAGTTTGAACGGCCCGGGCCTTTTCATGCGGCGCTGCTGGGCGTGCTCGATCGGGCCGCGCCATGATTTGTGCAGGACAATTGCAGGCATGGCACTGAGCTGGTACTTGATTCACAGCAAGCCTCGGCAGGAGAAGGTGGCTCTGGAGAACCTCGAACGCCAGGGCTACCCCTGCTACTTGCCGGTTTTGCGAATCGAAAAACTGCGGCGTGGCGCGCTGGTGGTTCTCGATGAGCCGCTGTTTTCGCGTTATCTCTTTGTCCAACTCGACACCGACAGCAGCGCGCGCAGCTGGACACCCATCCATTCGACCCGCGGGGTCAGCCGGCTGGTGCGCTTTGGTGTCGAGCCGGCCCGGGTCGACGATGCGTTGGTGGCCTATCTGCGCCAGCAGCAGGCCCAGGAGGTCAAGCGCCTGTTCGAGCCGGGCCAGCGGGTGCAGGTCATCGAGGGCGCTTTTGCCGGCGTCGAAGGCGTTTTTCAGATCGACGATGGCCAGGCCAGGGCCATGGTCCTGATTGAGCTGCTCAGCCGCCAAGTCAGGCTGCCTGTGGCTGCAGCCCAATTGCGCGCGCTCAGTTGACTGGCGCCGTCAGATCTGGGCTGGCACCGTAGGACAAGTGCGCCTTGTGCGCTTTTGGCGCGCTCAGGCCGGTGCGCCTGTGCACGGCGGCCTTAAAATTGGATCAGAGGTTTATTGCGGCTCGCCTGACTCTACCGGGCGCGCCTTGTTTACCGCCTCGCTTTTTACATCGTCTGTTTTTGAATCTACTGGTGCTCCCGACATGAATTACCCTGAAAAAACTTTCCACCGGCCGCAGGGCAGCGACAGTCTGACCGTGGTCTTGGTGGACGCCCGTTATCTGCGCTGGCTGGCGCGCTCGCACGAGGCCGACGGCGAGCCCGCGGGCTTGCCTTCGCGCGAGGGGGTCAATGAGATGCTGCGCCATGCCCTCAACCGCAGCGGCGTGCGCGCCAGTGTGCTGCGGACCTACTGGTATGCCGACCAGGACGATCAGGCGGTACATGACGAGCAGACGCTGCGCTTGCTGCCGGCCGGTGACAGTGACGGCGTGGCCCTGGTGCGCCAGATGGCAGCCGATCTGCAGGCGCTGGTGGCCGGCGGTCGGGTCGACGCGGTGTGCATTGCCAGCGACGACGATCGGCTGATGGCTGCCATCGATGCGGCCAAGTTGGCCGGTCTCATGGTCTATCTGTTGGCCGACGAAAGGGCGCAGTCCATGTCCCGCCTGATGCAGCAGGACCCGAGTTGGGCGCGGCTGCTGCGCGAGGCCGACCGGCGCGTCACCGTGCGTTCGTCGGAGTTGGCGCAAGTGCTCGCGGCACGCGCGGCCGGACCGACCGATGGACCCGTCAGTGCCGCGCTCGATGCCCAATTGCAGGTGGTCGTGCAGGCTTGGTGGGACGATCTGGTCGAGGACGATCGCGAGACCTTGCGCGAGGAACTGCCGGGTCAGCGCGGTTTGCCGCCAGAGGTCGACCGCGAATTGTTGATGCGGGCCAAGAATGCGCTCGGGCGCAGCCTGAACTTCCAGGAAAAGCGGGTGCTGCGCTCACAGGCGCGTCAGCAGGCCACAGGGCAGGCGCAGGAGCCGGGGGCGGCGCTGCAGGAGGAGTCGCCCTGAGCCGTCAGGCCCCAGGAGAGGCGCAAACCGCTGCGCTGCGCTTGCTGCCCCATCTGAAACGCACCAGGCGGCGGTAGACGCGTGCATACAGCAGTGCAAAGGCCAAAAGGCCGGTGATCAGCATGGCGCTGTTGTGCGCAAAAACCACCGCCCAGACCGTGCACAGCAGGCTTGCAGGCCACATCAGCATGCCGGTGATGGAGTTCAGGCCGAGCACGCTGGCTTGGCGCAGCCAGAAGGCGGTGACACGCCGGCGCACCAGGCTGTGCAGGTGCAGGCGATCCGGGTGGCCGGGGTGGTGCTTGCGGTAGCGCCGACGCGTGATGCTGAAAAACACCTCCAGCAGGGGGTAGGCGCACACCATGAGCGGCGCCCAACTTGAGATGGCGTCGTTGCGCACGATCAGCAGCACGCCGATCCAGCCGGTGACAAAGCCGGCGAGGTAGGCTCCGCCGTCGCCGAGGAAGATCTTGCCCCAGGGCCAGTTGAGCAGGGCAAAGCCCAAGATGGCCGCGGCTGTGACGAAGGCCAGCAAGGCCAGGTCGCGGTCTCCTGCATCCAAGGCGATCCAGCCCAAGCCGCTGAGCATGATGGTCAGCGATCCGGCCGACAGCCCATTGAAGCCATCGATGAGGTTGACCGCGTTGGCCATGGTGCCCAGCGCCAAGGCGGTGAACACGATGGAAATCACGCTAAAACCAAGCAGCCAGTCCAACCCCCAAACACCCGTCTCTCGCACCGAGTAACCGGTCAGCAGGCAGGCCAGGGCGCCCGAACCCACGGTGCAGGCCAGTCGCACGCCCACGCCGACTTTTTTTGTCAGGTCCTCGATGAAGCCGGACGCAAAAGCCGGGATCGCCGCCAGCAGCAGCGGCGCCATCAACAGCCGGGCCTTGGCGGGCAGCAGCGCCCAAGCGCCGATGAGGCCCACCAGCACGGGCAGACCGCCGATGCGCGGCGTGGCCTGGGCGTGAAACTTCTGCACGCCCTCCTCAGAGTCCAGACTCAGGTGTCCGTGCCAGCGCTGCGTGAGCAGCATCAGCCAGCCCACCAGCAGCGAGGCGGCCAGCGCCACCAGAACCGGCAGGGTCGTTTCCAGGCTGTAAGGCATGCTTGTGGGTGTGTTTGAGTGGCGGCGCAAAGGCGGGCGAATCGCCTGGATGCTTGCCGCTTTGCTAAGCATCGAGTGTAGTGCAATGGGCGCCACCACGGGGTTTTGACGGGCGGATTTTCGGGGCTTGGGTTGAGGTGAAGGCTATAAAACTTCAAATTTTTGTCATCCCAAGGCCCGACTCGTCATGGTGAGTCGCGTAGCCTTGTCCTTCAAGGGGAGGCGAGCCGTCCCCTGCGTCATTGCGAGGCGCAACGCGCCGTGGCAATCCATGCCTTCGAACTAAGGCGGCAATGGATCGCTTCGTTCCTCGCGATGACGGTGCTGTCGTTTTGAGGTCGTACCCCGTCATGAGGAGGCGTGCCCCCACCGCGTCAGAGCCAGGCGCGGTCTTTAGCCGCGAGGAGCAAAGCGACGCAGCAGGCTGTGACCGTCACGCCCCGTTGCGGCCCTTGCTCACGCTGCGTCCGCCCTGCGCTGCAGATAGGCGTACAGCGCCGGCATGGGTTGGCCTTCGTGCAGTCGCAGTGTGGCCTCGTGGTGGCTGTGCCAGACCCAGCCGTGGCGCGCGGCGGTGGCCTGCAGATAGCTCAGGGGATGGGCGTAGCGCAGGCTGGGCAGCAGGCGCGGCTGGGCGGCCTCATTGGGCTGGGCGTCGCAGCGCTCGGCCGTGAAGGCCAGCCAGCCGCCTGGCTGCATTTTGGCGCTGAGCGCCTCAAACAGCGCCTCCAGGGCGCCGACGTAAATCAAGACATCGGATGCCAGCACCAGATCCCAACGGGGCTCGCAGTGCAGCAGGAACTCGGTGGCGTCGCCTTGGGCCAAGTGATCGTAGACCCCCAGGGCGCGACTCTTGTCCACCATGCCCGGTGCCAGATCCACACCCCAAAGGATGCCGGCGCGGGCGCGAATGAGCGGGCCGCACAGCCCGGTGCCGCAGCCCAGATCGAGCACGCGTTCAAAGCGTGCCGGTGCCGCAGCTGGCAGATGCTCGATCAGATGCCGATGCCCGCGGTAGTCCAGGGTGCCCACCAGATGGGCTTCAAAGTCGTCGGCGTACTGATTGAACAGCTTCATGACGTACTCGCGCGGCGCCTGCGGCGGCCCCGGCTCGCCGCGCAGTGCGCTGAGGTAGTAGCGGTACAGCTCATGCTCGGGCCAAAGCGCCAGGGCCCGCTCGTAGTGCGCAATTGCTTCTTGCGGCTGCTCCATCTCGCGCAGCACGCCGGCGCTTTCGCCCCAGGCCAGGGCCTGGCTGGGCTCGCGCTCGAGCACCTGGCGGTAGGCGGCCAGCGCCTCATCCAAGCGGCCCAGTCGATACAGCGCCATGCCCAGGGCCAGCCAGCCATCGACCGAGTCGGCTTGAGCGGCCAGGCTTTGCTGCAGCGGCTCGATGGAGTCGTCCCAGCGACCGAGCCGCATGCGGGTGATACCCAGATTGAGCAGCACCGATGGGCGGCCCGGCGCAAGCGCCAGGGCCTGTTCGAAGCGATCGTGTGCGGCTGGCAACTGGCCGGCCTCGAACAGCTCCACGCCTTGGGCAAACAGGCTGCGCGCCCGATCCAGATCACTCATGGGAAAAGGTCGGTGAATAATGTGCCAGGAAATTGGGGTTTGATTGCAGGGTGTGGGCGAGCCCAAACCCCCTGCAGATTGTGACAGCCGGGCCGCTTTGGCAACCGACTGATGAAGCGAAGGATGTGCGCATGCGAAACATCGTGTTGGTCACTGGCGCCAGCCGTGGCATTGGTGCGGCCACCGCTTTGCTCGCGGCCCGTCAGGGCTGGGCGGTGGCGGTCAATTACAGCCGTCAGGCGCAAGCCGCCGAGGAGGTGGTGCAGCAGATCCTGTCCGAGGGCGGGCAGGCGATGGCGCTACAGGCCGACGTCTCTGACGAAGACCAGGTGCTGCGCATGTTCGAGGCCATCGATCGGCAGTGGGGCCCCCTGAGGGGCCTGGTCAACAATGCCGGCGTGGTCGACGTCACCGCGCGGATCGATGAAATGACGGTGGCCCGCTGGCGGCGCATGTTCGATATCAACGTCATCGGCAGCTTGCTGTGCGCCCGCGAGGCGGTGCGGCGCATGAGCACCCGCCACGGTGGCGCGGGCGGCAGCATCGTCAATGTCTCCAGTGCCGCTTCCCGCTTGGGCTCACCTGCCCAGTACGTGGACTATGCGGCGGCCAAGGCCGCCATTGATGCGATGACGGTGGGCTTGGCCAAGGAGGTCGGCAGTGAGGGCGTGCGCGTCAATGCGGTGCGCCCGGGCTTGATCGAGACCGACATTCACGCCTCCGGCGGGCTGCCCGACCGGGTGCGTGATCTGGCCCACCAAGTGCCGATGCAGCGCGGCGGGCAAGCGCTCGAAGTGGCGCAGGCCATCGTTTGGCTGCTCTCCGATGCGGCCAGCTACACCACCATGGCCCTGCTCGATGTCTCCGGCGGCCGTTAAAGTGCCAGCGTCCGTCAGGCAGCCGCAAGACCCTTTCTGATAATGTCGGGGCCGAGCCCAAGAGGCGGCGCCATCATTTCATCTTTGCAGGAGATTCGTCATGTTCAGAGCCTTGCAATTGAGCCAAAACGCGCAGACGTTTGGCGCGGCCGTGGTGCAGCTCGATGAGGCCAGCTTGCCGGCGGGCGATGTGCAGGCGCGGGTGGAGTATTCGACGCTCAATTTCAAAGATGGGCTGGCCATCACCCACAAGGCCCCGGTGGTGCGCCTGTGGCCCATGGTGGCGGGCATCGACGGCGCTGGCGTGGTGCTCTCGAGCACCCATCCCGACTGGCAAGCCGGCGATCGCTTCATTCACAACGGCTGGGGGCTGGGCGAGACGCGCTGGGGCTTGCTGGCCGAGCGGGCGAGCCTGCAAGGCCAGTGGCTGGTCAGGCTGCCTGCGTCGATGAGCACGCGCCAGGCCATGGCCATCGGCACGGCCGGCTACACCGCCATGCTGTGCGTGATGGCCTTGGAGGGCGGCGGCGTGCGCGCCGGAGACGGCGAGGTGCTGGTGACCGGTGCCACCGGAGGTGTGGGCAGCATGGCCGTGGCCTTGTTGTCCACGCTGGGCTACACCGTGGTGGCTGCCACCGGCAAAGCCGACGAGCAGGCCTATTTGCAAGGCCTGGGCGCGGCCCAGGTGGTCGAGCGCGCCAGTCTGGCCGCGCCAGGCAAGCCCTTGCAAAAAGAGCGTTGGGCCGGTGTGGTCGATGCCGTGGGCTCGCACACCCTGGCCAATGCCTGTGCGCAGACCCGCTACGGCGGCGTGGTCGCGGCCTGCGGGCTGGCGCAAGGCGCCGATTTCCCGGCCACGGTGATGCCCTTTATTTTGCGCAGTGTGCGCTTGCAGGGCATCGACAGCGTGATGGCACCGCTGGCGCTGCGCGAGCAGGCCTGGCAGCGCTTGGCCCGCGATCTGGATCCCGCCAAGCTCGAGGCGATGACGTCCGAGATCGGCCTGGAGCAGGCGATCGAGTCCGCGCAGGCCTTGATGCAGGGCAAGGTGCGTGGGCGCATCGTTGTGAAAATCTGAACCGATCCTAGACTTTCTGGAGACAAGGCATGAGCACCGCACCGAGCCTGAGCTACGCTGATTTTTACCGGCAGTCGCTGGAGCAGCCTGAGGCCTTCTGGGCCGAGCAGGCCCGCCTGATCGACTGGTTCGTCCCGCCCCAGCGCATCTGCAACTGGGACGCGCCGCCGTTTGCCCATTGGTTTGAAGGCGGGCAGACCAATTTGTGCCACAACGCGGTCGACCGCCATCTGGCCGCACGGGCTGACCAGGCCGCGCTGATCGCGGTATCGACCGAGACCGGCAGCGAAGTGGTTTACAGCTTCGCACAACTGCATCGGGAGGTGCAGCGCATGGCCGCGGCCTTGCAGCATCTGGGCGTTGTCAAGGGCGATCGGGTGTTGATTTATATGCCGATGATTGCCGAGGCGGCCTTCGCCATGCTCGCCTGCGCGCGCATCGGAGCCATCCACTGCGTGGTGTTTGGTGGTTTTGCCAGCGGCTCGCTGGCCTCGCGCATCGAAGACGCGCAGCCCAAGCTCATCATCAGTGCCGATGGCGGCTCGCGCGGCGGCAAAGCCATTGCCTACAAGCCCTTGTTGGACGAGGCCATTGCCCTGTCGGCGCACAAGCCCGATGCGGTGCTGCTGGCCGACCGCGCGCTCGCACCCATGACCCGTGTCGATGGGCGCGATCACCTCTGGTCGGACCTGCGCGAGCGCTTCATCGATGCCCAGGTGCCTTGCCAGCCGATGGAATCGACCGAGATCAGCTACACCATCTACACCTCGGGCACGACAGGCAAGCCCAAGGGCGTGCAGCGCGACACGGGCGGCTACGCCGTGGCGCTGGCTGCCTCGATGAAGCACATTTTTGATGGGCGCGCGGGCGAGACCTTCTTTTCGACCAGCGATATCGGCTGGGTGGTGGGGCACAGCTACATCATCTACGGCCCGCTGATTGCCGGTATGGCCTCCATCATGTACGAAGGCCTGCCCACCCAGGGCATCGACGGCCAGCCCAACGGTGCGATCTGGTGGAGCCTGGTTGAAAAGTACAAGGTCACGGGCATGTTTAGCGCGCCAACGGCGGTGCGGGTGCTCAAGAAGCAAGATCCGGCGCTGCTCAAAAAGCACGACCTGCGCTGCCTGCGCGCGCTGTTTCTGGCGGGTGAGCCGCTCGATGAGCCGACCGCACGCTGGATCAGCGACGGGCTGGGGGTGCCCATCATCGACAACTATTGGCAGACCGAGAGCGGCTGGCCCATCCTCACGCTGGCCAATGCGGTCGAGCGCCAGCAGCCGCGCTTTGGCAGCCCCGGCATTCCGATGTTCGGCTACCGGGTCAAGTTGCTGCACGAAGCGACTGGCGAGGAGCTCACCGAGCCCAATCAAAAGGGTGTGGTCTGCATCGAGGGGCCGACGCCTCCCGGCTTTATGCAAACCGTTTGGCGCGACGATGCACGCTACGTCAAGACCTATTGGCAAAGCGTGCCGGGCAAGATGGTCTACAGCACCTTCGACTGGGGCATCCGCGACGCCGATGGCTACTACTTCATTCTGGGGCGTACCGATGACGTGATCAATGTGGCCGGGCACCGACTGGGCACCCGCGAGATCGAGGAGAGCATCTCGGGCCACCCGATGGTGGCCGAGGTGGCGGTGGTCGGTGTGGCCGATGCGCTCAAAGGCCAGGTGGCGATGGCCTTTGCCGTGCTCAAGGATGCCAGCGTGGCCGGCGATGCACAGGCCTCCATGAAGGTGGAAGGCGAGATCATGAAGCGCGTCGATGGCGACCTGGGCGCCGTCGCTCGGCCCTCGCGGGTGCGCTTTGTCACCGTGCTGCCCAAGACGCGCAGCGGCAAGCTGCTGCGCCGCGCGATCCAGGCGGTGTGCGAAGGGCGCGATCCGGGCGACCTCACCACCCTGGACGATCCGTCGGCCCTCGAGCAGATCCGCCAGCGTCTGGCCGGCGCTTGAGGAGGATCTGTAAAGCCCCGTCATTGCGAGGAACGAAGCAATCCATCGGCGGTTGTGCAGCGACATGGATTGCCACGGCGCTGCGCGCCTCGCAATGACGCAGGGTTCGTCCTTGCGCCCCTTTGTCGGTCATGAGCGCATGATGGGCTCTCAACGAGCTGTCAAGGACTGGCCCCTCTGGCCAGGCAGTCGGTCTGAGGGCCGGGCAGGCGTTTGGGCCCGTCATCGCCGCGTCAACTTCAGGCCGCTACAATCGCGGCGCAACGTCTGTACAGGTCCTTCCTAAGCCACAGTCGCATCCGCCAATCGGTTCAGCCGTGTCGCGGGAGGTGTTTTCAACCGAGCTAATGCTTCCTTCAGGGAAGCGGAGGTCAGCGAATCATGAGCGAGACTCACTCCGTCTACGCCGCCTACCAGGGCAATACCTATCTCTTCGGGGGCAATGCGCCTTACGTCGAGGAGATGTACGAGAACTACCTGGCCAACCCCGGCAGCGTGCCCGACAACTGGCGCGACTATTTCGACGCCCTGCAGCATGTGCCGGCGGTCGACGGCAGCCACGCCAAAGACGTTCCCCACCTGCCTGTGGTCAACGCCTTTGCCCAGCGGGCCAAGCAGGGCGGCACCCGGGTGGTCATGGCCAGCGCCGATGCCGAGATGGGCCGCAAGCGCACGGCCGTGCAGCAGCTGATCGCAGCCTACCGCAATGTCGGTCAGCGATGGGCCGACCTTGACCCGCTCAAGCGCGCTGAACGCCCGCCCATCCCTGAGCTGGAGCCGTCTTTCTATGGCTTTGGCGATGCCGACCAGGAAACGGTGTTCGACATCAGCAACACCTTCTTCGGCAAGGACCGCATGAGCTTGCGCGAGCTGCTCAACGCGCTTCGCGAGACCTACTGCGGCACTCTGGGCGTGGAGTACATGTACACCACCGACATGACCCAAAAGCGCTGGTGGCAGCAAAAGCTCGAGGCCATCCGCAGCAAGCCGGTTTTCGATGCCGACAAGAAGAAGCACATCCTCGACCGCCTGACTGCGGCCGAGGGCCTCGAGCGCTACCTGCACACCAAGTACGTCGGCCAAAAGCGTTTCTCGCTCGAAGGCGGCGAGAGCTTTATCGCGGCCATGGACGAGCTGATCCAGCGCGCGGGCGAGCAGGGGGTGCAGGAGATCGTGATTGGCATGGCCCACCGCGGCCGCCTCAATGTGCTCGTCAACACCCTGGGCAAGATGCCCGGCGATCTGTTTGCCGAGTTCGACCACACCGCGCCCGAAGAGCTGCCGGCCGGTGACGTCAAATACCACCAAGGCTTTAGCTCCGATGTGACCACGGCCGGCGGCCCGGTGCACTTGAGCCTGGCCTTCAACCCTTCGCACCTGGAGATCGTCAACCCGGTGGTCGAGGGCTCGGTGCGCGCGCGCATGGACCGGCGCGGCGATCCCAAAGGCGCGCAGGTGCTGCCGGTGCTGGTGCACGGCGATGCCGCTGTGGGCGGGCAGGGCGTCAACCAGGAAACCCTGTGCCTGGCGCAAACCCGCGGTTATTCCACCGGCGGGACGGTGCACATCATCATCAACAACCAGATCGGCTTTACCACCTCCGATCCTCGCGACCTGCGCTCGACCGCGTTTTGCACCGACATCTTCAAGATGGTCGAGGCGCCGGTGCTGCATGTCAACGGCGACGATCCTGAGGCGGTGGTGCTGGCCACCCAGCTGGCCCTGGAGTACCGCATGACGTACAGCGCCGATGTGGTGGTCGACATCACCTGTTTTCGCAAGCTCGGTCACAACGAGCAAGACACCCCCAGCCTGACCCAGCCGCTGATGTACAAGAAAATTGCACAGCACCCCGGCACCCGCAGGCTGTATGCGGACAAACTCTCCGCGCAGGGTCTGGGCGCCGCGCTTGGCGACGACATGGTCAAGGCCTACCGCGCCGCCATGGATGCCGGCCGTCACACGGTCGATCCGGTGCTCACCAACTTCAAGAGCAAGTTCGCGGTGGACTGGTCGCCCTTCCTGGGCAAGAAATGGACCGATGCGGCCGA
>JAIXWZ010000037.1 GCA_027491035.1 Comamonadaceae bacterium
GCGCGTCAAGCTGGCGTAATTACTGAAGGGGATTTCCCGATCCTGGGCGAACTTTTCGACATTGTCCTGGTCGATCATCACAATGGCCACCAAATAAGGCCGCTTGTCGCCGATGACCACCGCATCGGTGATGTAGGGCGAGAACTTGAGCTCGTTTTCGAGCTCGGTGGGGGTGATGTTCTTGCCGCCGGCGGTGATGATGATGTCCTTCATCCGGTCGGTGATGCGAAAGTAGCCGTCCTCGTCCATCACGCCCACATCGCCGGTGTGCAGCCAGCCCTCGGCGTCGAGCGCCTCCGCGCTTTTGTCGGGCAAATTGAGGTAGCCCTTGAACACATTGGGGCCTTTGACCAGGATCTCGCCGGTGGCCGGATCGATGCGCACCTGGTTAAAGGACGCGGCCGGCCCGATCGAGCCAGGCTTGATGCGTCCGGGCGGCGTTCCGGTGGAGGCGCCGCAGGTCTCGGTCATGCCCCAAACCTCGAGCATGGGCACGCCCAGCGCCATGTACCAGCGCACGAGTTCGGGCGAAATCGGCGCCGCACCCGTGACGCAGTAGCGGGCGCGGTGGATGCCGATGAGCTTGCGCGTGTTGTCCAGGGCCAGCAGCCGCGCCAGCCAAAACTGCAGCCGCAGGCCGGCGCCCACGGCCTGCCCGGCAATGACCGCATCGGCCACCTTGTAGCCCACCGAGATCGCCCAGCCGTAGGCCAGCTGCTGCAGTCGGCTCGATTCCTTGAGCGCAATCATCACGCCCGAGTAGAACTTTTCCCAGACCCGGGGCACGGCGGTGAACACGGTGGGGGCAATCTCGCGCACGTTCTCGGGCACGGTTTCCGGGTTTTCGACAAAGTTGAGCTTGCAGCCGGTGTACAGAGCGAAATACTCGCCGCCGACCCGCTCGGCAATGTGGCACAGGGGCAAAAAGCACATGGCCTCGTCGGCTTCGGTGCGCGAGATCAGGGTGTTGTAGCCGCGCACGGTGTGGACCAGCGCCTCGTGGGTGTGCATCGCGCCTTTGGGCTTGCCGGTGGTGCCCGAGGTGTAGACCAAAATCGCCAGATCGCCCGGCTGCACCTGTGCCGCGCGCCGCTCGAGGGCCTGCGCATCGGCGGCCAGATGGGCGCGCCCTTGCTCGCGCAATTGCGCCAGGCCCATCACCATGGGGTCGTTGAGGCCGCGCAGGCCTTCGGTGTCAAACACCACGATCTGGCGCAGCAGCGGCAGGCGATCGCGCACCTCCAGCACCTTGTCGAGCTGCTCGTCGTCTTCGACGAACAGCACCACCGTGCGCGAGTCTTCGCACAGGTAGTGCACCTGGGCGGCGGCGTCCGTCGGGTAGATGCCGTTGGCCACGGCGCCGCAGCTGAGCACGGCCAGGTCGGTCATCAGCCAGTCGCGGTTGGTGTTGGCCAGGATAGACACCACCTCGCCGTGCTGCAGCCCCAGCTGCAGCAGACCGCCGGCGATTTCGCCCACCGCCTGCCCCACCTGCTGCCAGGTCTGAGACTGCCAGATGCCCAGCTCCTTTTGCCGCAGCCACACCTGTGGGCCGCGCTCGCGCACGGCATTGAAGAACAGCTCGCACAGCGTCGAGCCTTCGAGCACCACGCGCGTCTCGGGCTTGATCTGATCGGCTTGCCAGAGGTTCATGCCATCACCGCCAGTTCTTCTTTTTCTTCCAGCGCCGCTCGCCGCGCACGCCAGCGTCCTTGAGCCCGAGGTAGAACTCTCGGATGTCGTCCTTCTCGCGCAGGCGATCGCAGCTGTCTTCCATCACGATGCGGCCGTTTTCCAGCACATAGCCGTAGTCGGCGGCGTTGAGCGCCATGTTGGCGTTTTGCTCGACCAGCAAGATGGTGGTGCCCTGCTCGCGGTTGATGCGCACCACGATCTCGAAGATCTCCTTGGTCAGCTTCGGAGACAGGCCCAGGCTGGGCTCGTCGAGCAAGATCAGCTCGGGCCGGGCCATCAGCGCGCGTGAGATGGCCAGCATCTGCTGCTGCCCGCCCGACAGCAGGCCCGCATCCTGGCTGGCGCGCTCGCGCAGGATGGGAAAGTAGTCGAAGACGGTCTGCAGGTCGCGCGCCACGCCGTCGCGGTCGCTGCGGGTGTAGGCGCCCATGAGCAGGTTGTCGCGCACGCTCAGCAGTGCAAACACCTCGCGGCCCTCGGGCACATGCGACAGCCCCTGCTGCACGATCAGCGCCGGATCGCGGGCGGTGATGTCCTGCCCGCGAAAGTGCACCTGGCCTTTGCGCGGATCGATGATGCCCGAGATGGTTTTCAAGATGGTGGTCTTGCCCGCGCCGTTGGAGCCCAGCACCGTGGCGATCTGGCCGCGGCGCACCTTCAGGCTCACGCCGCGGATGGCGCGGATCGGCCCGTAGGCGCTCTCTACGTTGGCCAGCTCGAGCAGGACTTCGTCGGGTGCGCCGCTCATGCCTTGCCTTCTTTCTCCCTCTCCCCCTGGGAGAGGGCTGGGGTGAGGGCTGGGGTGAGGGCGTCACGCGCCACGGTCCCCACCGGCCGGCGCAGGCTGGCCACATCATCGACCGATCCCAGGTAGGCTTCAATCACCGCGGGATCGCTTTGCACCTGCGCTGGCGTGCCCAGGGCCAGCACCTGGCCCTGGTTCATGGCCAGCACGCGGTCGGAGACGCGCGAGACCAGCGACATGTCGTGCTCGACCATCAGCACCGTGATACCCAGCTCGTGGCGGATGTCCTGGATCCAAAAGGCCATGTCGTCCGTTTCTTCGACATTGAGTCCGGACGAGGGTTCGTCGAGCAGCAGCAAGCGCGGTTCGGTGCACAGCGCCCGGCCGAGCTCAACGACTTTGCGCACGCCGTAGGGCAGGCCCGCTACCAAGCTGTCGCGGTGGTGCTGCAGATCGAGAAACTCGATCACTTTTTCAGCCTGCTCGCGCGAGCGCAGCTCGGCCTGGCGCACGCGGCCAGTGAACAGCAGATCCTGCCAAGGCGAGCTGCTCCTGTGGGCGTGGCAGCCAATCAGCAGGTTGTGCAGCACGGTCGCGTGCTCGAACAGCTCAATGTTCTGGAAGGTGCGCGCGATGCCCAATCCGGCGATGCGGTGCGGCGGCTGCTCGGTCAGCGTCACCGGGCCGGCCGGCCCGGTGTAGCTGATGGCGCCTTGGGTCGGGGTGTAGATGCGGCTGATCAGGTTGAACACCGTGGTCTTGCCCGCACCGTTGGGCCCGATCAGGGTGAACACCTCGCCGCTTTGCACGTCAAAACTGACGTTGTTGACGGCCAGCACCCCACCGAAGCGCACGCTCAGGCCGGCCGCTTGCAGCAATGGGCCGCTCATGCGCCGACTCCGGGCCTGGCAGGGCAGACGAGCGTTTTCATTTGAGCCGGTCCGATTTCTGGAAAGACTTCTGCCGCTTGAACATACCTTTGCGGTAGAAGGGGAACAGTTGCAAATAGGTGCGGATCTTGAGCCAGCGACCGTACAGGCCCATGGGCTCAAACAGCACGAAGGCCACCAGCACCGCGCCGTAGACCACTGCCTTGAGCCCGGGCGCGTTGCCAATGGCCTCGGGCAGGAAGTCCTTGACCACCGAGATGGCCTGCGGCAGCCCGATCAGGAAGGTCGCGCCCAAAAACACCCCATGGATAAAGCCCAGCCCGCCAATGACCACCATCAGCAGCAGGTCAATCGATTGGATGATGTTGAACTGGTCGGGCGTGAGAAAGCGGATCTGGTGGGCATACAGGGCCCCGCCGATACCGGCCAGCGCTGCCGAGATCGCAAAGCTCAGCGTCTTGTAGTAGGCCAGATGGATGCCCATGCTTTGCGCTGAAATTTCAGAGTCGCGGATGGCCACAAAGGCCCGGCCGGTGGGCGAGCGCAGCAGGTTCAGGCAGGCCAGCGTGGCCAGCACGGTGACGACCAGGCAAACGAAGTAAAACGAGGCGCCCGTGTCTGCGGCCCAGCCGAACATCTGCGGCGCGCCCACGGTCTTGCCGGTGTTGCCGCCGGTCACACTCTCCCAGCGAGCAAAGATTTCCTCGACGATGAAACCGAAGGACAAGGTGGCGATGCCCAGGTAAATGCCCTTGACCCGCAAGGCCGGCAGCCCGACCACCACCCCCACCGCTGCCGACAGCAAGCCGGCCATGGCCATGGCCAGCGGAAAGGGCCAGCCCATCTGGGTCAGCACCGCCTGGGTGTAGGCGCCCACGCCCAAGAAAGCCGCGTGGCCGATGGAAAACAGCCCGGTAAAGCCGGCCAGCATCATCAGGCCCAGGCCCACGACCGAATAGATCAGGATGAAGGTCAGCTGCGCGAGCAGGTACTCCGACACCAGCCAGGGCGCCGCCAGCAGCAGCAGGCCCAGCAGCCCATACCAGAAGCGATGGCCGTCGTGCTTGGCCAGGCGCAGGTCTTGCTCGTAACCGGTCTTGAACAGAAAGCGCATCAGACTTTCTTTCTCAGGCGCTCGCCGAACAGCCCGTTGGGCTTGACCATGAGCATGATGAGCACCACCACATAGGCGGCAATGTCCTTGAAGCCTTCGGGCAGGTAAAAGCCGGCCAGCGACTCGACCACGCCGATGATGATGCCGCCCACAATGGCCCCCGGCAGGCTGGTAAAGCCGCCCACCACCGCCGCCGGAAACGCCTTCAGGCCAATGAAGCCCATGTTGGCGTGCACAAAGGTGATGGGTGCCAGCAGCAAGCCGGCCAGGGCCGCCACCACCGCTGCCAGAGCCCAGACCAGGCCGTTGAGCCGTTTGACCGGAATGCCCATGTAGTAGGCCGCGAGCTGGTTTTGCGACGACGCCTGCATCGCAAGGCCCAGCTTGGTGTAGCGAAACAGCGCAAACAGGGCGCCGCACAGGGCGGCGGTGAACAGCATCACCACCAACTGCTCCATGGGCACGATCAGGCCGCCGACCTGCCAGAGCTGGTCTTTGTAGGGCACGTTGAGCACGTGGGTGTCAGTGCCCATGCCCGGCACCATGGTGATCAGGCCGCGGGCCATATAGCCCACGCCGATGGTCAGCATGACGATGGAAAAAGCCGGCTGCCCCAGGATGGGCCGGATGAGCGCGCGCTCGACCAGCAGGCCAAACAGCCCCATGCCCGCAATGGTTGCCAGCACCGACAGCCAGAAGGGAAAGCCCAGCACCGTCATGCACACCAGCGCGCCAAAGGCACCGAGCATCATCAGCTCGCCCTGGGCAAAGCTCACGGTTTCGGTGGCCTTGTAGATCAGCACGAAGCCCAGGGCGATGAGTCCGTAGATGCAGCCCAGAGCAACGCCGCTGATAACCAGCTGGACAAATTGCACGAAACGAGTCTCCTAGAAAACCCGGATTTATATCCTTTGGGGCCATTCCCTGTCTTTAGGGATTGATCCGGACAGGGTAGACCCGCGATCGCCCTGAAATTCACGTTCTTTTACGGTTGCGCGGGGTGGGATGCGCCATTCCAATGTCACCGCGCCCTCGTCCGTCATGGTGCCCCCGCCCCGTCATTGCGAGGCACGAAGCAATCCATCGGCCGTCGCACAACAGCCTGGATTGCCACGGCGCTGCGCGCCTCGCAATGACGGGCTGTACGTCATGGCGCCCCCGCTCCGTCATTGCGAGGCACGAAGCAATCCATTGCGGCCGTCGCACAACAGCCTGGATTGCCACGGCCCGCCACGTCGCTTTGCTCCTCGCGGCTAAAGGCTGCGCCTCGCAATGACGGGCTGTACGTCATGGCGCCCCCGCCCCGTCATGGCGCCTCCGCCCCGTCATTGCGAGGCACGAAGCAATCCATCGGCCTGCTCAGAACTCCAGGTTGTCGATCAGCCGGGTGCGGCCCAGGCGCGCTGCGCCCAGGGCGACCAAGGCCTGACCGCTCAATGGCCCCTGCGGTTCGAGCAGATCGCTGCGGCGTCGCACCGTCAGGTAGTCCGGTTGCCAGCCCTGCGCGGCCAAGGCTTGTTCGGCCTGCTGCTGCAGCGCCGGCAGGGCGCTGGCATCGGCGGCTCGGGCCTGGGTGGCCAGTTGGCGCAGCGCCTGATAGAGCGCCGGTGCCTGCGCCCGCTCGGCGGGGCTGAGGTAGCCGTTGCGCGAAGACAGGGCCAGACCGTCGGGTGCGCGCCGGGTCTGGCCGGTGACGATTTCGATGGGCAAGGCGAACTGCCTGACCATCTGCCCGATGATGAGTTGCTGCTGGTAGTCCTTCATGCCAAACAGCGCGACGCCTTGGCTGTGGCCTGCAAAGACCGCCTGAAACAGCTTCATCACCACGGTGCACACGCCGGTGAAGAAGCCGGGGCGGAAATGGCCCTCCAGGATGTCGGCCAAGGCCGCATCCGGGACCACTTTGAAGGTCTGCGGCTGCGGATAGAGCTCGGTCTCGCTGGGGGCAAACAGCAGATCGCAGCCGGCCTCTTGCAGTTGCTGGGCATCGGCTTGCAGCGTGCGCGGATAGCTGTCAAAGTCTTCGTGGGGTGCGAACTGCAGTCGGTTGACAAAAATGCTGGCCACGGTGATGTCGCCCAGAGTGCGTGCCTGACGCACCAGCTCCAGGTGGCCCTGGTGCAAATTGCCCATGGTCGCCACGAAAGCCGGGCGCTGGCTCGGCGCCAGGGCGGCGCGCAATTGGGCGAGGGTGTGAACGGTCTTCATCGTCTGGCTTGCGTGGGGACGCTGACAGGTTGCGCGGGCGGCCTGCGGTGTGTTGAGTGGGCGTATTCGGTGGCCCGGCCTTTACCAGGCGTGGAGCTCGTCGATCGGAAAGCTGCCGTCTTTGACCGCACGCACATAGGCTGCCATCGCCTCACGCACGCTGCCGGCGCCGTCCATGAAGTTGCGCACGAAGCGGGGGTTTTTGCCCAGGTTGATGCCGAGCATGTCGTGCATGACCAGCACCTGTCCGGACGTGGCACAGCCAGCGCCGATGCCGATGGTGGCGCAGCCCTTGCGCTCGGTCCGCAGCTCAGCTGTGAGCTCAGCTGCCAGGCCGGCTGGCACCATCTCCAGCACCATCATGGCCGCGCCAGCCTGCTCGAGTTCGAGCGCGTGGCGCCGCAGCGTGGCCGCCGCCTCATCGCCCTTGCCCTGGACCCGGTAGCCGCCCAAGGCGTGCACGGTCTGCGGTGTCAAGCCCAAATGGGCGCACACCGGAATGCCGCGCTCGACCAGAAAGTGCACCACCTCTGCCGTCCAGCCGCCGCCTTCGAGCTTGACCATGTGCGCACCGGCTTGCATCAGCACCGTGGCGCTGCGCAGGGCCTGCTCGCGTGACTCGTGGTAGCTGCCAAAAGGCAGATCACCGATGACCCATGCCGTGCCTTGCACCCGGCGCAGCCCGCGCACCACGCTCTCGGTGTGGTAGCGCATGGTCTCGAGCGTCACGCCCACGGTGCTGCTCAGTCCCTGGCAGACCATGCCCAGCGAGTCGCCGACCAAGATGGTCTCGACGCCGGCCGCGTCGGCCACCGCGGCAAAGGTGGCGTCGTAGGCGGTGAGCATGGTGATTTTTTCGCCGCTCAGATGCATTTCGCGCAGGCGGGGCAGGCTGATCGGTCGGCGTGAGGCCGGCACGCTGGCGGGAGGCAAGGTGCCGTAGGGCGACGCGGGGTTGGCGGGTGCTGGGTTCACGGTGTGCAGAGCGTCAAAGCAGGGCAGGTGTTTATACACGCGGCGGCGGCGCCGCATCGGTCACAACCCTGACAGCTTCAAGGGTCTTGAGGCTTCTGGAGGGTCTTCAGGCCGGGGTGAAGGCGAGCCGAACGTAAATAGGTGCAAACGCCTCGGCCTGGGTGACATCGATCAGCCCCTCTTTGGCCAATTCGAGCAGCGCCACAAAGGTCACCACCAGCACCGGCATGCCACGGCTGACGTCGAACAGGCCTTCAAATTCAACAAAGCGGCGGCCCTGCAAAGTCCGCAGCACGATGCTCATGTGCTCGCGCACACTGAGCTGCTCGCGGCTGATCACATGGTGCTGCACCAGCCTGGCCCGCTTGACAATGTCGGCCCAGGCTTCGCGCAGATCGACCGTGCTGACATCGGGAAAGCGCGGCTGCAAGGCCTGCTCGACGTACACCTGCGCGCGCAAGATGTCGCGACCGAGTTGGGGCACATCGCTCAGGCGCTGGGCGGCCAGCTTCATTTGCTCGTACTCCAGCAGCCGGCGCACGAGTTCGGCGCGCGGATCCTGGGGCTCTTGCCCTTCGGCCGTCTTCTTGGGCGGCAGCAGCATGCGCGACTTGATCTCGATCAGCATGGCGGCCATCAGCAGGTACTCGGCCGCCAGCTCCAGATTGGTCGAGCGGATCTCGTCGACATAGCTCAGGTACTGGCGGGTGACCGCCGCCATCGGGATGTCGAGGATGTTGAAGTTCTGCTTGCGAATCAGGTAGAGCAGCAGGTCCAGCGGGCCTTCAAAGGCTTCAAGGAAAATCTTCAGGGCGTCGGGCGGGATGTACAGGTCTTGCGGCAGCGCAAACAGCGGCTCGCCATACAGTCGCGCCAGCGCCACCTGGTCGACGACCTGCGGCATGGGTGGAATCACCGCCGCCTCGTCGTCATCTGCCGCTGTCGGGGCGAGCATGGGCAGGCGGGCTTGGCCCTCGGGCAGGTCAGCGTTCAAGGTCGGGCCTATCGCTTGCAGTGGGGCAGCGCAAATTGCAGCGAGCCAGCGGCGCGTCAGCGGCTGTTGGGGTGGCCGCTGGTTTGGTAGACGTAGCCCTTTTGCGTGACCCGACCTTGCTGCATGTCGGCCTGCTCGGTGCGGTCGACCGGCTGCTCCCACCAGATCGAGCGACCCTGGCGCTGCCGCTCTTCCAAGCCGGGCTTGCTGCTCCTGAGCTGGCCGATGAAATCGGTGATGCCGGAGGTGTAGTCGGGGCGGCGAAAAATGGGCATGGCGCGGTGCAAGGTCGTAAAGGCCTCATTCTAGGCCTTGGCCGGTCCTGGCCTGCGGCGCCGGCGCACGGAGCTATCGGGCCGAGGGCGGCCCTCCTACAGCACGGCGGCCAGCTGGCAAGGGCTGTAGGAGCCGCGCCCTCGCGGCGATGGGCCCGATTTCGCAGCGCCGGTCAATGAATCCGCATGCCCGGCTGCGCGCCGGGCCAGGGCTCGAGCACATAGATGCCGGGCTGGGCTTTCTCGTCGGCGTGGCTGGCGGCCAGCACCATGCCCTCGGACAGGCCAAACTTCATCTTGCGCGGCGCCAGGTTGGCCACCATCACGGTGAGCTTGCCCTGCAAGTCGGCGGGCTTGTACATGGAGGCAATGCCCGAGAAGACATTGCGCATCCGGCCTTCGCCCACATCGAGCGTCAGGCGCAGCAGCTTGGTCGACCCTTCAACGGCCTCACACTGCACGATGCGCGCAATGCGCAGGTCGATCTTGGCAAAGTCGTCGATGGTGATGGCCGGCGCAATCGCCTCGCCTCCAGGCAGTAAATCGGGCAGTAAATTGGGGTCAGAGTCCAATTTCTCGGCGGCCTGTGCCGGCTGCTCGGCCGGAGGGGCCTCAAACAGGGCCTCGAGCTGCTCGGGCGTGACCCGCTGCATGAGGTGCTGGTAGGGCGCGATCGCCCGAACCGGGCCTGTGTCATGCCAGCTCGCCAGGCTCAGCCCCGTGAGCTTTTCCACCTCGCGCGCCAGCGTCGGCAGCACGGGCGCGAGGTAGCGGCTGAGGACTGCAAACGCGTTGATGAGCACCGAGCAGACCTGTTGCAGCCGCTCGTTGTGGGCGGCGTCCTTGGCCAGCTCCCAGGGTTTGTTCTGGTCCACATAGGCGTTGACCTGATCGGCCAGCGCCATGATCTCGCGCGTGGCCTTGCCGTATTCGCGCTGGTCGTACAGGCCCGCCAGGGGCTCGCTGGCTGCGGTCAGCGTCTGCAGCAGGGCGGCGCCGGCCGGATCAAAGTGGTGCGTGAGCTGGCCGCCAAAGCGCTTGGTGATGAAGCCGGCCGAGCGCGAGACGATATTGACAAACTTGCCCACCAGATCGGCATTGACGCGCAGCATGAAATCATCGGCGTTGAAGTCGACGTCCTCATTCTTGGCGTTGAGCTTGGCCGCCAGGTAGTAGCGCAACCACTCGGGGTTCATCCCCAGGCTCAGGTATTTGAGTGGGTCCAGGCCGGTGCCCCGGCTTTTGCTCATCTTCTCGCCGTTGTTGACCGTCAGAAACCCGTGCACATGCACCGCGCTGGGCACCTTGCGGCCCGAAAAATGCAGCATGGCCGGCCAGAACAGGGTGTGGAAGGTGATGATGTCCTTGCCGATGAAGTGAATCTGCTCGACCGCCGGGTCGGCCATGAAGGTCTCGTAGTTGCGGCCGGTCTTGGCAAACAGATTCTTGAGCGAGGCCAGATAGCCGATCGGCGCGTCGAGCCAGACGTAAAAGTACTTGCCCGGCGCATCTGGAATCTCGATCCCAAAGTAGGGCGCGTCACGAGAGATGTCCCAGTCGCCCATCTTGGGCTTGCCGTCTTCGCCCGGAGCAATCCACTCGGTGATCTTGTTGAGCACCTCGGGCTGCACCGCGCCGCTGGTGGTCCACTGCTTGAGGAAGTCGATGCAGCGCGGATCGGAGAGCTTGAAGAAGAAGTGTTCGGAGCTCTTGAGCACCGGCGTGGCGCCCGAGAGCGCCGAATAGGGCTCCTTGAGTTCGGTGGGTGCATACACCGCGCCGCAGCTTTCGCAGTTGTCGCCGTACTGGTCCTTGGCGCCGCACTTGGGGCATTGCCCCTTGATGAAGCGGTCGGGCAGGAACATGGCCTTGTCCGGGTCAAAAAACTGCTCGATCGTGCGCGTCTCGATCAGGCCGGCCTGCTTGAGATCCCGGTAAATCTGCCCGGCCAGTTCGTGGTTTTCGGGCCCGTCGGTTGAGTGCCAGTTGTCAAAGCCGATGTGAAAGCCGTCCAGGTAGGGCTTGCGACCGGCGGCAATGTCAGCCACAAACTGCTGCGGCGTTTGGCCCGCCTTTTCGGCGGCGATCATGATGGGCGCGCCGTGGGCGTCGTCGGCGCAGACGAAGTTCACCTCGTGGCCGCGCATTTTCTGAAAGCGCACCCAGATGTCAGCCTGGATGTACTCCATGATGTGGCCGATGTGGAACTTGCCGTTGGCATAGGGCAAGGCGGTGGTCACGAACAGGCGGCGCTGGGTCATGGGCGGGCGATCGAGCAAAGGGGAGGGGCCCACGCGGGCCAAAGCGGCGCGCAGGCGAAGGGCCGATTTTATGCGGCGCAGCGGTCAGGTCTTGCCCTTGCCCGAGCGCAGCCCTGGGGCCGGCGTTAGACTGCGGACCCCGCTGCCCAGCCGCTGGCCTGCAGTGGTGCCGCCCCAACCCGACATTTGGAAAGCCTTGCCGTCATGGCCGCATCCCACCCCCCCACCGTCCAAGACCTGATGAGCGCGCTCGAGCCGCTCACCGACCCCCTGACCGGCACCGGCTGGGTGGCCGACAAGGCGATCCGCAATGTGCAGGTCCAGGGCGATGTGGTGTCGCTGGAGCTCGAGCTGGGCTACCCCGCGCAGAGCCGCCACGAGGCCTTGCGCCAGATCTTGCGCCAGGCGGCCCTGGCGGTGCCGGGCGTGGCGCGGGTGGACGTGCAAATCAGCACGCGGGTGGTCGCGCATGCGGTGCAAGGTGGTGTGCAATTGCTGCCCCAGGTGCGCAACATCGTGGCGGTGGCCTCGGGCAAGGGCGGGGTGGGCAAGAGCACCACAGCGGCCAATCTGGCGCTGGCTCTGGTGGCCGAGGGCGCCCGGGTCGGTCTGCTCGATGCCGACATCTATGGCCCGAGCCAGCCCATGATGATGGGCATCAGTGGCCGGCCTGAAACCGAAGATGGCAAGACCATGGAGCCCCTGATCAACCACGGGGTGCAGGTGATGTCGATCGGGTTTTTGGTCAACCCCGACGACGCCATGATCTGGCGCGGCCCCATGGCCACGCAGGCGCTCGAGCAGCTGCTGCGCCAGACCCGCTGGCAAGACCTCGACTACCTGATCGTCGACATGCCGCCGGGCACGGGCGATATTGCGCTGACGCTGAGCCAGCGCGTGCCGCTGACCGGCGCCGTCATCGTTACCACGCCGCAAGACATTGCGCTGCTCGATGCCCGCAAGGGCATCAAGATGTTTCAGAAGGTGGGCGTGCCGATTTTGGGCGTGGTGGAAAACATGGCGGTGCATGTGTGCACAAACTGCGGCCATGCCGAGCCGATTTTCGGTGAGGGGGGCGGGCGCAAGCTGGCCGAGCAGTACCAGGCCGATTACCTGGGCGCCTTGCCGCTGGACATGCAGATTCGCTTGCAGGCCGACGGCGGACGGCCCTCGGTGGTGGCCGATCCCGAGGGCGAGGTGGCGCGGCTCTACAAGGCCGTGGCCCAGCAGGTGGCGGTGCGCGTGGCGGCCAAGGCCAAGGACTTTTCGGCCAAGTTCCCCAAAATCACGGTTTCCAAGGACACCTGAGCCAGGCGCCCCGCGCACTCGTTTCTGCACATGCCCTTCACTCTGGACTCCATTGCCAATCTTGATGCGGTGATGCAGCGGCGTGCCCGGGCGGCGCAGGCGGCCAGTGTCCGTTACGCGTGCGAGCGTTCGATGGCCTACGGCCCGGACCCCGATCACACCTTGGATTTTTATCCGGCCGCGGGTGGGGTGGGCCAGGCGCCGCTGCTGATCTTTATTCATGGCGGCTTTTGGCGCAGCCTGCGCGCGGCTGATTTTTCGTTTCTGGCCGCCGGCTTTGTCGAGCAGGCGATTTCGGTGGCGGTGATCGACTACCCCTTGATCCCCCGGGTGCGGATGGAGCAGGTGGTCCAGGCCTGTCGCCTGGCGGTCAAGCATCTTCATTCGCAGGCCGGGGCGCTGGGCGTCGATGCTGCGCGCATCGTGGTCGCCGGCAACTCCGCCGGCGGCCATTTGGTGGCCGAGTTGATGGACACCGGCTGGATGGCGCCCATGGGGCTGCCCGAGCACTGCTTGCGCGCAGGCGTGGCCGTCAGCGGCCTGTATGACCTGGAGCCGGTCGCCCGTTCGTTTCAAAACGACAGCTTGCAATTGACCCCGCAGGAGATTGCACGCTACAGCCCCTTGATGCGGCCCCTGGCGCTGCGCGCGCCCCTGGTGGTGGCGGTAGGAGCCGACGAGACGGGCGAATTTTTGCGCCAGAGCGCCGAATTTGCGGCGCATGCCAGGCGTTGCGGGGTCGAGGTGCAGCACATGCAAGTGCCCCACACCCATCACATTTCGGTGGTGCTCGATGCCCTGGCCAGCCCGGGGCATGCGCTGAACCGGGCTGCCTGCGATTTGCTGGCCTGATGTAAAGCGCTTGACACGGCGGCCCTAGGACAAATACGCATGAACTGGGGGCACCCACTGGGTATGCTCTAGCGCTTGCATGCTGACCCACGGCCCGGGTGTTTGCCCGGCCTTTGTTTTGTTGACTTCAACCCCCGTGTCACCCGCGATTTTGCAGTTGCAGGGCCTGCGCAAGGCCTATGGTCAGCTGCGAGCGGTCGATGGCGTCGACCTGTCGGTGGCCGCTGGCAGCCTGACGGGCTTGATCGGGCCCAACGGTGCGGGCAAGACCACCACCTTCGACCTGATTGCAGGCGCGCAGCGCTGTGACAGTGGGCGCATCTTGTTTCAGGGGCAGCCGATCGAGAACCTGGCGCCCAACGCGATTTTTCGTCGCGGCCTGGCGCGCACGTTTCAGGTGCCGCGGCCCTTTGCACAGATGACGGTGCTCGAAAACGTCCTCATCGCCCCCCTCAACCAGCTCGGCGAGCGGCTGTATGCCAATTGGTGGTGGGCGGGCCGGGTCAGTGCCCAGGAGCGGGCGCTGCAAGAGCGCGCCCGCGAAGTGTTGGAGCTGTGCGCCCTGTCCGACAAGGCCGGTTTGCTGGCCGGCCAGCTCTCGGGCGGTCAGCAAAAGCTGCTCGAGCTGGCGCGCGTGCTCATGATTGATCCGAAGATGATCTTGCTCGACGAGCCCGCAGCCGGCGTCAACCCGAGCTTGCTCGAGACCCTGATGGAGCGGGTGCAGTTGCTGCACCGCCGAGGCATCACCTTTTTGCTGATCGAGCACAACATGGACCTGGTCATGCGGGTGTGCCAGCATGTCATCGTGATGGCCCAGGGGCAGGTGCTGGCTCAGGGAACGCCGCAAGAGGTTCAAGACAACCCTCAGGTGCTCGACGCCTACCTCGGTCAGGTGCCCCAGTCATGAACTCGCCGGCCTCGTCCATCCCAAGCCCGCAGGACGCGGCAGTGCTGCGCGTGCAGGATCTGGTTGCCGGCTACTTCAAGGGCATGCCGATCGTCAAAGGGGCGAGCTTGCAGGTCGCCGCCGGCGAGCTGGTGGCCATCCTCGGTCCCAACGGTGCGGGCAAAAGCACGCTCATGAAGGCCATCGCCGGCCTGGTGACGGCCGAGTCCGGGCAGATTGCCTTGCGCTCGGCCTCGCTGCTGGGTCTGAGCCCCGATCAGATCATGAGGGCCGGTCTGGGTTTTGTGCCGCAAACCGGCAATGTCTTTGCCACGCTGACCATTCATGAGAATTTGCGCGTCGGTGGCTATTTGCTCGGCGCCGAATTGGCGCAGCGGCTGGAGCGGGCCTACACCATGTTTCCTGCGCTGGCGGCCAAGCGGCGCGACAAGGCCCGAACCTTGTCGGGCGGACAGCGGCAGATGCTGGCCATTGCCCGGGCGCTCATGACCGACCCCAGTGTGCTCATGCTCGACGAGCCCTCGGCCGGTTTGGCGCCGATGATGGTGCAAGAGGTGTTTGAGAGCCTGCAACGCCTCAGCCGCCAGGGGGTCAGCGTGCTGATGGTGGAGCAAAACGCCAAGGGTGCTTTGCGGCACAGCGACCGCGCATACATCTTGGTCGAGGGGGGCAACCACTTGGAGGGGCCGGCCCAAGCCCTGCTCCATGATCCGGCCGTGGGGGCTGCATTTTTGGGCCAGGGCCGTCGTCGGGAGGCCGCATGATCTTGCAGGCACTGGCCGACGGCGTGTTCACGGGCGCCATCATTTCCCTGGGGGCCATCGGGCTGTCGCTGACTCTGCAAATCATGCGGTTTGCCAATTTCGCGCATGCCGAATTCATGACGCTCGGCGGCTATCTTGCGCTGGCCGTCGTGTGGCTGATCGGGCCGGGCTCGCCGACCCTGGGCTTGACGTTTGGCTGGCAGTTGCTGGTGGCCGCTTTGCTGGCCTCGGCCCTGGCCGGCTTGATGGCCTGGGGCTTGGATTTGTTGGTGTTTCGACCGCTGCGCCGCCAGGGCGCAGCGTCTTTGGTGCTGGTGTTTGCGGCTTTTGGTGCGGCGCTGGTGCTGCGCCATGTGCTGGTCCTGATCTGGGGGCACGAGTCTTACTTTTATACCCGCGAGCTGCAGATGGGCGTGATGATCGTGCCCGGCATCCGCGTGATGCCCGATCAGGTCTTCATCCTCGCGCTGGCCGTTGTGCTCATGCTGGTGCTGCATTTGTTTTTGACGTTTCACCGCACCGGCATCGCCATGCGGGCGATGGCCGAAAGCCCGGCGCTGTCGCAGGTCTGCGGCATCCGGGTCGACAGCGTGATGCGCACCACCTGGATCATCTCGGGCTTCATGGCGGCCATGGCCGGCGTGTTTTCTGCGCTGACGCCCCAGTTGCATCCGGAATTGGGCTCCAACATGCTGCTGTCGGTGTTTGCCGCGGCAATTTTTGGTGGCGTCGGCAGCCTGCCCGGTGCGGTACTCGGGGGTCTGCTGGTGGGTATTTCGGAGAATCTCTTTTTGCTGGTGGCCGACCCGGGCTACAAACCGGCCATGCCCTTCTTGCTGCTGCTGGCCGTGCTGTGCTTGCGTCCGCAGGGCTTGCTTGGGGAGCGTTCATCGTGAGCGGGGTGGACTGATGGCCGGCGTGTTGTCCTACCTGGTGTTCTTTTTGTGCGTGGTGCTGGTGCTGTGCATCCTGACCATGGGCCTGAACCTGCAATGGGGCTTTACCGGCCTGTTCAACGCCGGGGTGGCCGGCTTTTATGCGATCGGCGGCTACACCCACGCCATCTTGACGGCCGCGCCCAACCCGCAGTTGATGGGCAACTATGGTTTGCCCTGGATCGTCGGCATCGTGGGCGCTGTGCTGCTGACCGCCTTGGCCGCTGCCGTGATCGGTCTGATCACGATCCGCCTGCGCGGTGACTATCTGGCTATCGCCACCTTCGGCATTGGCATCATGATTCAACTGGTCGCGCTCAATCTGGAGCGCTGGACCGGCGGCTCTCAGGGCATCACCCGGATCGCCAAGCCCATGGGCGCAGTGTTTGACACGCCCATGGCCTACAACTTGTTTTACCTGGCCTTCCTGATCGCGGTGGTGGCCCTGGTGTATTGGGCGCTCGAGCGGGTTTTGTCCTCGCCCTGGGGTCGGGTGCTGCGGGCCATCCGTGAAGACGAGGTGGCCGCTGCCTCGCTGGGCAAAAGTGCGGTGTGGTTTCGGCTTCAATCGTTCGTTTTGGGTTCGAGCCTAATGGGCCTGGCCGGCGCCCTGTACGTGAGCTTTATTGGTTTCGTCAGCCCTTTTGACTTCCTGCCCATCCTGACGTTTCAGGTCTGGGCCATGCTGATCGTCGGCGGCAGCGGCAACAACCGCGGCGCCCTACTCGGCGCCCTGGTGGTCTGGGGGGTCTGGGCCAGCAGCGGCGTGTTGGTCTCCAAATGGATTGCGCCGGCCTATGCGGCCCAAGGCGCCGCAATTCAGGTGATTCTGATCGGCCTGGTGCTGGTGCTGATGCTGCTGTTCAAACCGCGGGGCCTCATAGGGGAGCGTGCGGTTGTGTCAAGACATTTGGTTTGGTAAGCTGATTTTTCAACTCAACGAGAAAAGGACTGTCCATGACTGCCAGAGAATTTCGAACCTGCTTGGCCGCGCTGTTGCTGTCGGCCGCGTCGCTTCCGGCCGCCTGGGCCCAGGCCACGGCCTGTCCCGTCAAGGTCGGCGGCATCTTGCCCCTGACCGGCTCCATGGCCCCGATCACCAAGAAAATTGCGCAGGCTGCCGAACTGGCGTTCGAGCATGTCAACCAGGGCGGTGGGGTCAAGGGCTGTCCGGTGCAATTTATCTTGCGTGATGACCAGGGGCAACCCAGTGTGGGCGTCGATGCCGCCAAATACCTGGTCGAGGTCGAGCGCGTGCAGGCTTTCACCGGCACCATCTCCTCGGGTGTGACGGGCCCCATCATTTCTGCCGTGACTGCGCCTTCGAAAGTGGTGCAGATTTCCTGCTGCTCCTCGGCCAGCAACTTCACCGACGGTCGCAGCGGCGGGTATTTCTTTCGAACCCTGCCCACCAGCAAGACCCAGGCTTACGCCACGGCCTCCGAGGTCAACCGCCGGGGCATGAAGCGCTTGGCCATCATTTACGTCAACACCGATTTCGGCACCGACATGCTGCGGTTTTACCGGGGTGCCCACAACAAGCTCGGCGGCGACATCGTGGCCGAGGTGGCCTACAACGACAACCAGCCGAGCTACCGCGCCGAAGTCAGCCGGGCGCTGGCTGCCAAACCCGAGTCCTTGCTGCTCATTGGCTTTCCCAAGGACGCGGTGACCATCGTTCGCGAGTGGCTGTCTCAGGGCGGCTCCAGAAAGGTGGCGCTCAACAACTCCATGCGCACCATGGACTTCGTCAACGGTGTGGGTGCCCAGTTTGTTGAGGACTTCTTTGGCATGGACAACGCCCAGGAACCCGGCCCTAGCGTCGATGCGTTCAACGACGCGTTCCAGAAGAAATGGAACGCCGACTCCAAGGGACCTGGCGTTCACACGCAGTACGACGCGGTCATGGTGATGGCTTTGGCGATGAACATTGCCAAAGACCTCACCGGCCCGTCGATTCGTGACGCCGTGCGGCGCGTGCACACCCCCGGCGGCACGCCCGTTGGAACCGGCCCGGCCGAGTTCAAGAAAGCGCTCGAGCTGATCCGTGCGGGCCGCCCGATCAAGTACTCTGGCGCCACCGGGCCGATCGAGTTCGATGCCAATGGCGATGTCAGCGGCCCTGCGCTGGTCTGGAAGATCAATAACGGCCAGATCGTCACCGATCGCACCATCGGCCTGACCGAGATGCAGGCGCTGACCCGTCGGATTGAGAACTGATGGGTTCGTGGGCGAGCGTGCCGGTCATCTGCTGATTGCGCAATGTGACTGAGGCTGCGCGGGCTCCCGTTCATGTCGCCAGCCTGGTCTGCGCGGTCGAGCCGGCCCGGGCCCTGCGCTTTATGGCCGATGGCCTGGCGCTCGGACGCTGGGCCCTCGGGTCGATGGAGACGGTGCGCGTGGCACCGGGGCTTTACCGAGGGCGCTCGCTGTTTGACGGCTCGAGCGTTCTGGTGCGGCCCGTCCTTGACCCCCAGCGGGCCCAGGTGGACTATTGGGTCGGCCACGATCGCGAGCATCTGAGCGCGCGCATCATGGCCAAGGTGCTGCCCCATGCGCAAGGCTGCGTGGTGTGCCTGATGGCCTGGCGCAGTCCGGACATGTCTGACGCCCGCTGGGCGCGCCTGATCGCCTGCCATGAAGCAGAGATCCACCTCATTCAATCGATCCTCGAAACACCGCGCCGCTCGCTGCGGCGCTCATCCCAATGATCACTCTGTCCGACTGCCAGGCGCTCGATGCGCAGGACCCCCTGCGCCAGTTGCGGCTCAAATTTGCCCAGCCCACCGAGGACACGATTTACCTCGATGGCAATTCGGTCGGCGCCATGCCCGCCGATGCGCCGCAGCGGGTGCAGGAGCTGATGACGCGGGGCTGGCGCGACGCCCGTCGGCGCGGCTGGAGCCATTTCGACTGGATGGAAAAGCCCTGGCTGCTCGGCGAGGCGGTTGCGCACCTGCTTGGCGCGGGGCCGCAGGATGTGGTCTTTAGCGACAACACCTCGGTCAATTTGTTCAAGCTGCTGGCCTATGCCTGCAAGCTTGAGCCCAAGCGACCCGTTATCGTGACCGAGCGTCACAACTTTCCAACCGATGTCTACATCGCGCAGGGCCTGGCCCATCTGCTCGATGGCCGTGTGAGCGTGCGCTTCATTGACCACCCCGATGAGCTGCCCGCGGCCCTCGGGCCCGATGTCGGCGTGGTCTACCTCAGTCATGTGGACTACCGATCGAGCTACCGCTGGCCGATGCGCCAGACCAATGAGGCCATCCACCGCTGCGGCGCGCTGGCGTTCTGGGATCTTTCGCACGCGGCCGGCGCCATCGCGGTCAATCTTGAGGACGATGGCGCCGATTTTGCCGTGGGCTGTGGTTACAAATACCTCTGCGGTGGCCCGGGCGCGCCTGCGTGGCTGTATGTTCATCCGCAGCACCAGGAAAAGGATTGGCCGGCCATCGCGGGCTGGATGGGTCACCAGGATGTGTTTGCTTTTGCGCCGGACTATGAGCCCTTAACAGGGGTGCGCCGCCACCTGACCGGATCGCCCTCCATCCTGGCCAATCAGGCCATGTCGGCGGCAGCCGACCTCTGGAAGACCATCGAGCCGGCCGATCTGAACTGGAAGCACCAGTCGCTGTCTGAGTTGTTGGTGCGGCTGCTGCAGCAGCGCTGCACCGATCTGGGCGTGGTGGTCACTTCGCCCCTCGATTACGCCCAGCGCGGCGGACATTTGACGTTCAGCCACCCCGGCGCTGGCAGCGTGACCGAGGCCTTGCTCGCCCACGGCGTGGTGTCCTCGTTTCGCAAACCCGATTCGATCCGCTTTGGACTCTCGCCCATGGCCCTGAGCCATGTCGATTTGTGGAACGCGGTCGATCGGCTGGTTCATGTGCTGCAAAGCGGTGTCTGGCAAGACAGCCGCTTTGCCAAGGTCTCGGTCTGAGCTTGTGCGGCCGGCGGGCCGCGGCGGGCTCAGCGCCGGCGCGCAGTGACCTCGATTTCCACCAGGCACTGGGCCAAGGCCAGCGGCGTGCACAAGGTGGTGTTGCTCGGTCGGGCCGGACCGAAGCGCTCGCGGATCACCTGGCTGACCGCCTCCACATCGTCTCGGTGGGCCAGGTGCACCACCACCCGGACCACATCGAGCAAGCTCATCTGCGCTTGCTGCAGCGCCGCTTCGATGGTGTCGATCGCGCGCTGCGCCTGCCCCAGAGCAGTCGAGGGCCACAGGCCGGTTGCAAAGTCGACGCCCACCGTGCCCGAGACGAAGGCCCAGTCGCCCTCGACGACCGCGCGTGAGTAGCCTGCCATCGCCTCATACGGTGAGCCGCTGCTGACAAACTGCCGGGGCGCCGGCTCGACTTCGGCCTCGGCTTCGATTTCGACTTCGTAGTCCCCGACCAGGTTGGCCACGGCCAGCAAGGTGTTGGCCGGGCGGACGTCGGCAAACACCCGGCCGTGGACTTCGGTCGGGCCTTGCCAGGCGGCCACATCTTTCAGATAGACCCGGGTGCGCACCACATCGCTCAGGCCCGCGCCGAGCGCTTGCAGGCTGGCCGCGATCTTGTCGAGGATGTAGACCGTCTGCGCCTGCGCGTTGCCGGGGGCCATCACGGTGCCGTCGCCATGGGTGGCAGTGGTGCCGCTGACCAGCACGCGCGAGCCCTGCCGGACAGCCCTTGAGTAGCCACCAATGCCTTCCCAGCGACTGCCGGTGGACACCTGGCTGCGTGAAGGCCGTGTGCTCACTGCCTGAGCCTGGTAGGGCCGCTTGAGTTGGTCGAGGTGGTGGCTGAGGTCCCCCGAGGCCGTCAGGAAGGGGGGCTTGCGGTATTCGTCCCCACAGTCGCCGGGCGGATGCCGCGTCTGTGCAAAGGCCGCCTCCAGGCGTTCATGGTCTTGCGCATCGAGCGCAAAGCCAAACACGCTCAGGTTGCTGCTGCGGTGCTCGCTTTGCCCCAGACGCGCACCGACGATGGCCGCGCCCACCGCAGGCTGCTCGAGCACCCAGCGCAATGAGACTGCTGCGATCGACACCCGGTGTTTAGTGGCGATCGCGTGGGCCGCCTGCAAGACCCCTTGGAAGGCCTGCCAGCCGCCAATGGCACCGATGAAGCGGTGGTACTTGGACTTGCTCCAGTCGGCAACGGCGGCCGGCTCGCTCTGGCCCAGCCAGCGCTCGCTCAAAAAGCCGCCGGCCAGCGTGCCATAGGCCAGCAGCTTGATGCCTTCGGCCTGGCACAGCTGGCTCATGCGCCCGGCCGCGCGCCGGTCGAGCAGCGAGAACGACACCTGGTTGGTTGCAATCGAGATGCCGTGGCGGCACAGCAGGTGCAAGTGATCGGTGTCAAAGTTGGTCAAGCCCAGATGATGGATCTGGCCGCGCTCGCGCAGCTCCATCAGGTGTGCCATGGCATCGAGATAGCCCGGGTGGGTGTAATCCCACCAATGGAACTGCATCAGGTCGATGCGCTCGACACCGAGTCGGCTGCGCCGCTCATCGATCCCCGCCTGCACGCGCGCGGCCGTCATCTCATCGGGCTCGGGGCACCATTTGGTGAAGGCGTGTGCGGAGCTGGCGCGCCATTGGCGCAGAAACTGGCCCGTGATCAGCTCGGCGCTGCCGTAGTGGTCGGCCATGTCGAAGGCATCGAAGCCGGCCTGGGCATAGTCGGCCAGGTTTTGGGCCGCTGGCCCGATCTCGAGCAGGCGCCCATCGCGCTCCATGTCTGCCACCTGCCAAAGGCCAGTGACCAGTCTGGGGACGTTCAGTCCTGGGGCCAGATCGATGCGGTGGGGGCGTTGGGTTGACTCAGGCATGGAAGGGGTGGTCAGGTCGGTTCATCGATTGTGCCCTCAGCGCGTCTCCAGGCCTTCGGCCCGGTCGAGCGCCAGGGCCTGGGGATCGCGATCTTCGGCCTTGCCATAGCCGCCGCCGCCGGGCAATTGGAGCAACAGGCGGCAACCGGGTGGCACCTCATGCAGGCCCTTGTCGAGAATCACGGTGCCGTTGGAGAGGTGACAAGAGCCGGGCCTGCCGTCCTGGCCGCCGGCCCGGCCGCGAGCCGGATGGATGCGCCGATCAAAGGTGGCCGCTGAAATGCGAAAGCTCTCGCCCTCGCGGTGACCGATTTCAATCACGCTGCCCAGCCCACCGCGAAACTGGCCTTGCCCCGCGCTGGCCGGCAGGTATTCGCGCCGATGAAACAAAAGCGGTGATTCGGCCTCGGTCACCTCGATCGGAATGGTTCCCACGCCGCTGGGGAAGGCCGTGCAGGACAGCCCATCCTTGCTGGGCCGCGCGCCCATACCGCCGATGCCCAGGCTCATGGTTTGGTAGGGCCCCTGGGCCTGCTCGCCCGACAGGGCCAGCACCCAGATGCTGCCGGCCCCCTCGGCGCTGACCAGACCTTTGCAGGGCTGCTGCAGACAGCCAAACATCAGGTCGGGCAGCATTTGCCCGACCACGTGCCGGGCGGTGACCGGGGCCGGTGGCAAGGGATGGACGATAGAGCCAGGCTCTGCCCTGACCTCAATGGCCGACAGCGAGCCAGCGTTGTTCGGGATGTCCGGCGCGATGACGCATTTGATGCCGAAGACCGTGTAGGCATCGGTGTAGCACTTGGGTGAATTGATGCCCGAACGCGACGCGGGCGATGAGCCGGCGTAGTCGATGCACATCAGCTCGCCGGCCACCTGCAGCGTGGCCACCAGATCGACCGCCGGGCCGTTGCCATCGATGCGCATCTCGTGGCGCCATTGCCCATCGGGCAAGGCCGCAATCACCTCGCGCATGGCCTTGGCCGAGGTGTCGATGATGTAATCGGACAGCCGCTCCATGTCATCCAGGCCAAACTCCTGCAGCAAGGCCTGCAAGCGCTGCATGGCCGCCGCGTTGCACGACACCAGCGACATCAGATCCCCGCGCGCTTGCAGAGGCTCTCGCACATTGCGCTCGAGCAGGGCAAAAAACGTGGCGTTGGGCTGACCGGCCTCAAACAGCTTGAGATGGGGCACCCACAGCCCCTCCTCAAACACCGAGCGCGCCTCCGCGGTAAAGCCACGCCCGCCGATGTCGATCACGTGGCAGGTTGATGCCATCAGGGCCACCGAGCGGCCCTGGTGAAAAACCGGCGAGACGACGACAAAGTCGAACAGGTGACCGGTGCCCATCCAGGGGTCGTTGGTCACCAGCACATCGCCAGGCTTCAAGTCATCGAGCGCAAAACGCTCAAGAAAGTGCCCGACGGCCAAGGCCATGGTGTTGACGTGGCCCGGCGTGCCGGTCACAGCCTGCGCCATCATGCGTCCGCGGCGGTCGTAGACGCCCACCGACAAATCCCCCGCCTCTCGGGTGACCGCGCCAAAAGCCGTCTTGAGCAAGACCTGGGCACCCTCTTCAACCACCGAGATCAAGCGGTTCCACATCACCTGCTGCATCACCCGCTCGCGCATGGTCGGCTCGGCTGGGCTTGGGCCTGGTGGGGCCGCGCGATTGCTTTGGGGGGAGGCGGTGGGTGTGTGCATGGACAGATGGACGCCGTGGTCGAGGTTTCAGGTCAAGCCGCTGGCGGGGCGGTGGAGTCGATCAGGTGCAGGTGGCCCAGCCCGTCGAGACTGGCCCGCCAGCCTTGCGGCACCACGGTGGTGGTCTGCTCTTCGGCCACGAGCGCTGGCCCATCGAGCCAGGCGCCGGCGGCAAGCGCTGTGCGCAGATACACCGGGTGCATCAGCCACTGGCCGGTGTGCGCATCGAAGACCTGGCGCTGCGCCTGCGCTTGTGCCGGCGTGGGCTCGGGCGCATGGGGCCGTGCAGGCAGCGCCGGCGCCTGGGCGCTGGCCGAGACCGTCCAGGTGAGGAACTCCAGCGCAACCCCTGCAATGCGCATCCCGTATTGGCGCTCGTACCGGCTCTCGAAGGCCTCACGCAATTGCTCGATCGCCCGTTCATCGAGCGGGCCTTCGGGCAAGGCAATCGCCAATTCATGGCCCTGCCCCACGTAACGCACATCGACCCAGCGCCGCACCTCGATGCGCGCTGCGGGATCGCCCTGGCGCACGATCTGGGTGGACTGCTGCTCCAAGTCTGCGAGCATGCCATTGAGCCGGGGCAAGTCCAGCGCAGCCTCCTGCATGCGCAGGCTGCGAACCATCTCGAAGGCCACGGGCGAAAGCAGAAAACCCACCGCCGAGCCCACGCCCGCGTCCTTGGGCACGACCACCTCACGGATGTCGAGCCGGCGGGCCATGGCTGCGGCGTGCAGCGGCGCCGCGCCGCCGAAGGCGATCAGCGTACATTGGGCCAGGGTCTTGCCGCGCTCGATCGCATGCACCCGTGCGGCGTTGGCCATGTTTTCCTCGACGATCTCGAGGATGCCGCCGGCCGCCCAGGTCAGGTCGAGCGATTGCACCTGGGCCACTTGCTCGGCAATGGCTTGCTGGGCAGCGGGCAGATCGAGCTGGAAGCGACCGGCGGCAAAGCGCTCGGGGTCGAGCCGTCCGAGCACCAGTTGTGCGTCGGTGACGGTGGCGAGCTGGCCGCCGCGGCCAAAGCACACCGGGCCGGGCAGGGCGGCGGCACTGTCTGGGCCCACCACAATCCGACCGATGCGGTCAACGCGCCCAATGGAGCCGCCGCCTGCGCCGATTTCGACCATTTCAGTGACGGGAATGCGCACCGGCCAGCCGCTGCCTTTGAGGTTTTTCCAGGCCCGCGCCACTTCAAATCGGCGCGACTGTTCGACCTGGCCGTCGGTGATGAAGCAAATCTTGGCGGTGGTGCCGCCCATGTCAAACGACAGGGCCTGCTTGAGCCCGAGCTGATTTGAAAGCGATGCCGACAAGGTGGCACCGCCGGCCGGCCCCGATTCGACCAGCCGGATGGGAAAGCGCATGGCCGTCTGCAGCGTGGTCAGCCCGCCGCCCGAGGTCACAAGAAAGAGCGGACAGCGCAGGCCCAGGGCTTGCAGGCGCTCTTGCAGGGCCTGCAGGTAGCGCGACATCAGCGGCTGCACATAGGCATTGGCCACGGTGGTCGAAAAGCGCTCAAACTCGCGGATCTCCGGGCAAACCTCGCTGGAGTTGCACACCGATGCCGCAGGCCACAGCGCCCGCACCCGATCGGCAACGGCGCGCTCGTGCTCAGGGTTGGCATAGGCGTGGAGCAGGCCCACGGCCACGGCTTCTATCGCCTGGCTTTGCAGGCTGGCAATGGCGCGGTCGACGTCGTCCATGCACAGCGGCTCGTAGATCTTGCCCTGGGCGGTCATCCGGCCCTTGACACCGATGCGGGCCTGCCGGGGCACCAGGGAAGCGGGCTTTTCAAGGTCCAGGTCGTAGTGGTCAAAGCGTTTTTCGTCCCCCATGGCCAGCACATCGCGAAAACCGGCGTTGGTGATAAAGCCCGTGCGCGCGCCCTTGCGCTCGATCAAGGCGTTGGTTGCCAAGGTGGTGCCGTGGACCAGCAGATCCACGTCCTGGGGCGCTGCACCGACTTGCGCCAGCACCTGCAAAATGCCCTCGACCATGGCTTGCTCAGGCGCTTGGGGCGTCGTCAGCAGCTTGGTGCTGCTTTGCTGGCTGCCGCGCTGCAGCACCACGTCGGTGAAGGTGCCGCCGATATCGACCGCAATGCGCAAGGCGTTTGACGGGTTCATCGAACTGCTCCGGCTGCCATCGGATCGCACGCAGGGCCCGGGCGCAAATTCTGGCGCTGCCTGGCCTCTGGCCGGGCAGGCCTACAGCAAAACAGGGGTCGGCGGGGCGTCATGGTGCCGGTGTTCAAGCAGTCAATGGCCACAGCTTAGTGACCGCCTGGCCGACTGCCGTGTCAATCGCTTTACAACCTGATGAAAACCCGGGGCACCGACTCGCCAAGTCAGGGCAATCCCGACCCAATGCCTTGGGCCTCCAGGGCCAGCAAGTCGGGCCTGCAGATGACCACATGGCGCTGGTGGCGGGCAATCACCCCTTGGCGCTCGAGGCGCGAAAAAATATGCGACACGCTCACCCGCGACAGGCCGCAGATATTGCCCATTTCCTGCTGTGTGAAGCTGATGTTGATGCGGCTGCCCAGCGGTGTTGGCGTGCCGTGTGCGTGCAGCAATCCCAGCAGGTGATGGCACACGCGCCGACCGGCCGAGTTGTGGGCTTGCAATTGGATGTGTTGCAGCAAGACGCCAAAGCGCCGGCTGCTCAGTAGCCGGTGCTGGTGGGCCAACTCAGGCTGTGCCTGCAGCGCCTCCAGAAAGTGGCTGGCAGGCATGGCCCGCAATCGAACCTCTGAGGAGGCCAGGGCACTGACCCCGTAATGGGCCGATGCGGGCAAGCTGCAGTCGCCCAGCAGACCGTTGGCGCCCAAAATCATCAGGTGCCGCTCGCGGCCGTCGATGCCAAAGGACGACAGGCGAACCCGGCCTTCCACGATCACGTACACGGTCTGCGCCGGCTGCCCCTCGTGGAACAGGGTCTGGTCTTTTTGCAGGCTCAGCGCCCGCGCATCTTCGAGCAAGGGCTGCCACGAAAACTCCAGGTCGGTCAGCCAGGCCGAGACCCGCTCGGCGCCGCCTGGCGTGGTCCATTGGGCTGCCTGCCCCGGTGTGGCCGCCAGCGGCGCGCCGTCCTTGCGCATCATGCGGGCTGGCCCACTCAGGCCTTGCCTTCGTTGAGGTTGTATTTCATGATGCGGCCGTGCCGGCCTTGGCGATCTCGCTCGAGATCAAACACATCGCCTTCGAGCAGGGTGCTGCGGCGCAGCACGTCGGCCAGGCGATCGTGATCCTGCGGCTCGAGCTTGAACGCGAACACCTCGAGCATCTGTGGCAGGTGTACGGCATAGCGCGCCCCGACGATGGCCGCTGCAACATGCTGCTGCTCAAGCACCCAGCGGGTGGCCACGCTTGAGAGCGCAACGCCGTGGCGCTGGGCAATGTGCTGCAAGGCACCGAGCAACTGCTGAAACAAGTCCCAGCCGCCAAAGTCGTCGATCACCAATTTGTACTTGATCAGCGAGCGGTTGCTCAGGCTGCCCAAGGCGGGCTCGGGCGCGCCCAACCAGGCCTGAGTGAGAAAGCCTCCGGCAAGGGTGCCGTAGCACAGCAGTTGCAGGCCCGAGCGCTCGCACAGCCGAGACATCGCACCGGCAGGTCGCCGGTCGAGCAGCGAGTACTGCACCTGCATGCTCACCAGGTCAACACCGGCGTCAAGCAGTTGCTGCGTCTGCTCGGTGTTGAAATTGGTGGCGCCAATCAAACGCAGCGTGCCTTCGCGCTGCAGGGCCGTCAGATGCGTGGCCGTTTGCACCATTCCCGCCACGCCATAGTCCCACCAGTGGTATTGAACCAGGTCCAGAACGCTGGCATGGAGTCGCTGACGCGAGCGCTCATGGATCTCACGCACATAGCCCTCATTGACCCGATGCAGGTGGGCCAGATCGGGCACGAATTTGGTGTGGACCTGCAAGCCCGGGTCGCGCTGGCGGTAGCGCCCGATCAACTCTTCAACGCCGGTGTAGATGTCGGCGCAGTCAAAGGTATTTAAGCCCGCCTTCGCGAAGTGGGCCATGTCGTCGATCGCGCGCTCGGCCTGCACCTCGCCATGGTCGCCGGCGAGCTGCCAGCCGCCCCGGATCAGGCGCGCAATCTTGTAGCCTGGGGCCAGGTTGATGGTCTCGACGCTCATGGCTGGCCCGCGGTCAAGGGCACGGCCGTCGTCTGGCTGTGAAGAAACCGGCGCGGCTGCAGCCGCGTGATGCGAAAGCGGGTGGGGCAATTGGGGTCCGGGCAGGCCACCTCGCTGTCGGTGCTCATCCAGTCATGGGCGTGGCTGGCACGCTGCTTGGCAGGCAAGAGCGGCAGCAGCGCTGCCAGCGAATACATGGAAAAGCCTTGGCCCGGCGGGAAGTGCAGCATTTCGCCGCGCACTTCAAATGAATCGCCCAGCCGCGCGCCACAGTAAATGGCGGCATCGGCCGGGCCCACCACCTCAACGCGCAGATCGAAAATCTCGAAGCTCTCGTCGCTCATCGCAGCACTCCACCAGGCCGGTCGAACATGGGCCTTCAAGGCTGCATTTTGACCCGAGAAGCCAGGGCAGCCGGTTACGGGCCCGGGCGAGGCGGTTTGACGTTGGGCTCAAGGGCAATTGCAGGGCGCCCCGCTTGCGCCCCGCTCATTCAGCCTTGATGCCAGCTGCCTTGATGATCATCGCGTTGGTGGCCAGCTCTTCTTTGATCATGGCATCGAACTGTTCTGGGCTGAGCGGCAGTGGGTCGGCCCCCAGGCTGGCCAGGCGCTCGCGCACATCGGGCGCTTGCAGGGCCTTGAGTGTGACCTGGTTGATTTTCTGCACCACATCGCGTGGGGTCTTGGACAGCACCAGCATGCCGATCCAGAACACGTAGTCGGCCTTGGCGATGCCCGCTTCGGTCAGCGTGGGCACATCGGGCAGCAAGGACGAGCGTTTTTGGGTGCCCACCGCCAGCGGCAGCAGCCGGCCGGCCTTGATCATGGGAATGGCCGAAACCAGCGGCGCAAAGAAATAGTCGATGCGTCCGGCGATGGTTTCATTGATCGCCTCCGGTGAGCCCTTGAAGGGCACGTGCATCACATCGATGCCGGCGGCGGCCTTGAATTTCTCGGCGCTCATGTGGGTGGCGCTGCCTGCGCCCACCGAGGCGTAGTTGAGCGAGCCAGGCTTGGCCTTGGCGGCATCGACCACGTCCTTGACGCTCTTGAAGCCCTTGGAGGGGGCCACCACCATCACGTTGGGCACCACCGCCAAAGGCGTGACGCCCGAAAAGTCGCGCACCGGGTCGTAGTTGACCTTGGAGATCAGCGGCACCACGGTGTGGGCGGCCGTGTAGACGAAGATCGTGTGCCCGTCGGCAGGCGCTGCCTGCAGCGCCTGGATGGCCACCGCACCGCCGGCGCCGACACGGTTTTCCAGCACGACGCTCTGGCCCAGCTCGGCCTGCAGTTTCTCGCCGATGGCCCGGCCGATGATGTCCGAGGCGCTGCCGGCTGACGCGCCCGAGATAAGGCGCACCCCTCGGCTGGGAAAGGCCTGTGCCCAGGCTTGCGGCAGCAGGCCGGCGGCGCTCAGAGCGGCCAGCGTTTGCAACAGATCGCGGCGCGACAGGCCGTCTTGTTCGATGGCGTAGGTCATGGGATCGTTCTCCTGGTTGGGGTGAGGGGTTACAGGCGCATCAGGCCCAATTGTTCGGCCATCCAGTCGGCCGTGCGATAGCGGTAGCGGTAGGGGCGGTTGTTGGCGATGTGATTGCCGTCTTCGACGATCATCAGCTCCACCGGCCCGCTGGCCTCGTCGGCCATGCGCTGCGTGTCGGTCCAGGGCACCAGGCGGTCTTGTTTGCCGGTGACCAGGAACAGCGGGCAGCTGATCTGCTGGGCCACGCCGTTTTTCAGCGTGAGCGTGCTGGCATAGCGGCGCGCTTCGTCCTGTGTTTTGCAGTGAGCGCGCACGCGGAAGGCCTCGCGGGTGAGTTCAGGCACCCGGTCCCAGTTGTCGCCAAAGTCGTAGGGCCCGGCCAGGCCGATGCAGGCCTTGATGCGCTTTTCAAAGGCCACCGCCCTGGGCGCGTAGTAGCCGCCCAGGCTTACGCCCCACAGGCCGATGCGGCTGGTGTCGACATGATCGAGCGTCAGCACATAGTCGACCATGGCGCTGACGGCGACCTCGTAGTCGCCGCGAATGGGAAAGTCGTACTCGGCTTCGCCCTGACCGGGGCCGTCGACCATGAGCGTGGCGATGCCGCGCTCCAGAAAGGGAATCTCGTAGGCCTCAAGCTCCTCCTTGGCCGAATCGAGGCCGGGCACCATGATCATGATCGGCGGGCGCACGGCCCCGGCCGGCAGTCTGAGAAAGCCCGCCAGGTGCTTGCTCTGGTAGGGGATGTGCACGCGCTGGATGGGCGGGCGCTGGTGCGGCAGTGCCAGCTGGCGGCATTGCACTGCTTTCATATGGGCTGCACGCATCTGATCGAGGTCGTGCACGTAGACGAACTTGGCAAAGTGGTAGTAGACCGCTGCGCGCGCCAGGTGCTCGGCACCGGTGAGCTTGTAGTTCTCGCTCAATGCTTCCATGCCCAGCGCTTCGTGGACGGCGGCGCGCTTGCACCAGGCTGCGCACCAGTCGTGCCAGCGCTCGATCGAGGCGGTGACCTCCTGGAAGTCGGTCAGCATCACGCCGTTGGAGACCATGCGTGGCGCCCAGTGCGAGATGGCCGATTCGATCAGTGCGTCCTTGCCCATATTGCAGTTCCTTGGTGTCGTTGCGGGGGTGTTCGGCTTCAGATGCCCAGGTCCTTGAGCATTTGCGTGGGGTAGCGCTCGCCGGCGCAGGCTTGCGGGCTGAAGATCGCCTCCAGCTGCGCGCATTGCGCGGCGCCCAAGTGCACGCCGGCCCCGGCCACGCTGCCCTGGAGCTTGGCCAGTTGCTGGGTTCCGGTCAGCGCGAAGATGTCCTGGCCCTGGGCCAGCACCCAGGCCAGTGCCAGTTGCGCCGCGCTCAGGCCCAGGCTCTGCGCCATGGCCTGCATCTGCTCGACCAGTTGCAAGTTGCGCTCGAGGTTGTCGCCTTTGAAGCGCGGATGAATGCGGCGCCGGTCGCCGGCGGCCAGGTCTTCGTAGCGGCGAATGTCCCCGGTCAGCAGGCCCCGCCCCAGCGGCGAGTAGCCCACAAAGGCGATGCCCAGGCGCCGGCAGGTGTCAATGATGGCCTGCTGCGGCTGGCGGCACCACAGCGAATACTCGGTTTGCAGCGCGGTCAGTCGGTGCGTGCGGTGTGCCTTCTCCACCGTCTCGACGCCGGCCTCGCAGATGCCGATGTGGCGGACCTTGCCTTGCTGCACCAGTCGGCCCATGGCCCCGATGGTGTCTTCAATCGGTACCTTGGGATCGACCCGGTGCAGGTAATACAGATCGATCACGTCGGTGCCCAGGCGCTGCAGACTCGCTTCGCAGCAGGCGATCGCATAGTCGGGCTGCCCGTTGGTGGCTTTGCTGCCGTCGGGCAGGGTCAGGTTGCCGAACTTGGAGGTGATGACCGCCTCAGAGCGGCGCCGGCCCAGAGCGCGGCCAAGCCAGCGCTCGTGCAGGCCGTCCCAGTAGGCGTTCGAGCTGTCCAGAAAATTCAGGCCCAGGTCCAGCGCGCGACCGATCAGTCGGTCGAAATCGGCCTGTGCCTGCGGGCCAAAGTCCAGGGCTGCCATGCTGTGACCCAGGCACAGCGAGGAGACTCGAAGGTCCGATGCGCCCAGTTGTCTCGTGTCCATGGTGGTGTGAGTTGCCCTTGGCGGCGCAGTGTAAAAACGGATCTTCAGTCCGAACAGGAATTGTTTGTTAGATTTGCCAAACTTTTGGCTATAGTGAGTCCGCCATGAACTTGCAGCAGCTGCGCTACCTGACCGAGGTCGCCGACCGGGGGCTCAACCTGTCGCGTGCAGCCGAGGCGCTGCACACCTCGCAGCCTGGCATCAGCAAGCAGATCCGCTTGCTCGAAGAGGACATTGGCGCCGACTTGCTGGTGCGACGGGGCAATCGCATCACCGCCCTGACCGAGGCGGGCCAGCAGGCCTTGACCATTGCGCGGCGCATGCTGCGGGACGTGGACAACCTGCGCCGCGTGGGCGACCAAGCCGGGGGCGAACCGCGCGGCTCGCTGGTCATCGCCACCACCCATGCCCACGCCCGCTACGTGCTCATCCCGGTGGTGCAAGCGTTCCAGCAGCGCTTTGCTGGGGTCAACCTGAGCCTGCGCCAGGGCAACCCGGACCAGATCGTCGATCTGATCCGCAGCGGCGCTGCCGACCTGGGCCTGTGCACCAAGCCGACCCTGAGCACCCCCGAGTTGCGTGCCTTGCCCTGCTACCTCATCCACCGCTGCGTGCTGGTGACCCAGCGCCACCCGCTGCTGCGCAAAAAGCAGATCACCCACGCCGACCTGGCCGACTGGCCCATGATCACGCTCGATGCGTCGTTTGCCGGCGGTGTGACCGTGCTCAGCGCCTTTGCGCAGAAAAACATCGAGCCCAAGGTGGTGCTCAGCGCCACCGATGCCGACGTGATCAAGGCCTTCGTGGCCTCGGGCATGGGTATCGCCACCTTGCCAGAGTGGGCCTACAGCGCCAAGCGCGATCTGGGCCTCAAAAGCATTCCCGCCCGCCACCTGTTTGCGCCGGCGGTCAGCTACCTGTGGCTGCAGCGCCACCAGACCCTGCGCGGCTATGCGCTGCAGTTCATCGAGATGCTTTCGCAGGTTTGGAGCCCTGCGCGGGTGCGCCAGGCCCTCGATGGCCAAGACGAGCTTGACGATGCGCTGGCGGTGGACCTGAGCGTGCGCGCCTGAGGGTTGCAACCGATGGGCCGGCTCGGCGCATTACCATCGGCACCTGGCAGACTGGTCAGGCCCTAGATGGGCTCGGCCGGTGCGATCGAACCACAACAACCGCAGCAGGCATGTCCAACTATGACGCTTTGAGGGCCCCAGCGGCCCACGCCACCGTCAGTCTCGATTCGCTGCGCCGCAGCGGCAAGCGCCACGCCCGGCTCAAGGGTCGCCAAAGCGATGAGCTGTCCGTGCAGGAGGTGCGCGCACTCATTGGGGTGCGACCCGAGGGCGGGCACCGGCGCGATCTTCTGATCGAGCACCTGCATCGGCTCAACGACCACTACCGTGGCCTGCACGATCGGCACCTGGTGGCGCTGGCGCAGGAGATGAACCTGCCGATGGCCGAGGTCTACGAGGTCGCCAGTTTCTACCATCACTTCGAGATTCTGCGCGAGGGCCAATCGGCCCCGGCGCTGACGGTACGGGTGTGCGAAGGGCTTTCGTGCGAGATGCAGGGTGCGCGCACCCTGCTTGAGAAACTGCCGGCCGTTTTGGGTGCTGAGGTGCGGGTGATTGCTGCGCCTTGCATCGGCCGCTGCGAGCAGGCGCCGGCGGCGCTGGTGGCGCAGCAGGCGGTGCCGTGGGCCAACCTTGAGAGCATTGCGCAGGTTTGTGGGGGTGGGGTGCCCCTCACCCCCGCCCTCTCCCCAGAGGGGAGAGGGGGCAACTCGGGCCCTGATTCAACGCAGGGGAAAGGGGGCCATGCGGGTCCCCTTGACTTACTCCCTCTGCCTTTGGGAGAGGGCAGGGGGGAGGGTGCGGCCGTCGATTTCGCGCAGTACCAGGCCCAGGGCGGCTACGCCCTGGCCCGGCGCATCGTCTCGGGCGAGTTGGCCGCAGAGGACGTGATCGGCGCCCTGGAAGACTCCGGCCTGCGCGGGCTTGGCGGTGCCGGTTTTCCGGCCGGGCGCAAGTGGCGCATCGTGCGCGAACAACCCGCGCCCCGGCTGATGGCGGTCAACATCGACGAGGGCGAGCCCGGCACCTTCAAGGACCGCACCTACCTCGAGCGCGACCCCCACCGCTTCTTAGAGGGCATGCTCATTGCCGCCCATGTGGTGGGCACCGAGGCTTGCTACATCTACCTGCGCGACGAATACCACGACTGCCGCGCGCTGCTGCAGACCGAGCTGGCCAAGCTGCAGGCCTCGCCGCCTTGCCCCTTGCCGCGCATCGAACTGCGCCGCGGTGCGGGCGCCTACATCTGCGGCGAAGAGTCGGCCATGATCGAGAGCATCGAGGGCAAGCGCGGCGAGCCCCGCATGCGCCCGCCCTACATCGCCCAAGTGGGCTTGTTTGGCCGGCCGACGCTTGAGCACAACTTTGAAACGCTCTACTGGGTGCGCGACATCGTCGAGCGCGGGCCGCAGTGGTTCACCGGTTTTGGGGCCAACGGCCGCCGGGGCTTGCGCTCCTTTAGCGTGAGCGGACGGGTGCGCCAGCCGGGCGTGAAGTTGGCGCCGGCGGGCATCACGCTGCGCCAATTGGTGGCCGACTACTGCGGCGGCATGGCCGATGGCCATGAGCTGTACGCCTATTTGCCCGGCGGCGCCTCCGGCGGCATCTTGCCCGCATCGATGGCCGATATCGCGCTTGATTTCGACACGCTGCAGCCCTACGGCTGCTTCATCGGATCGGCGGCCGTGATCGTGCTCAGCCTGCACGACCGCGCCCGCGATGCGGCGCTCAACATGATGCGCTTTTTCGAGCATGAAAGCTGCGGCCAGTGCACCCCCTGCCGGGTGGGCACCGCCAAAGCCGCGCAACTGATGGCTCAGCCGGCGTGGGATGCAGACACCTTGCGCGATCTGAGCGAGGTCATGGTTGACGCGTCCATCTGCGGGCTCGGGCAGGCAGCGCCCAATCCGCTGCGCAGCGTGCTTGCCCATTTCTCGCATGAAGTGGGAGCCCAGGCATGAACGCCCCGCTCCACGCCGCATCGCTCTTGCCACCGGCCACCGTCGAGTTCGAGCTCGACGGCCAGCCGGTGCAGGCCCCTGAAGGCCAAACCGTCTTGCAAGCGGCCCGCCAACAGGGCATCGACATTCCCCATCTGTGCTTCAAGGAAGGCCTGCGACCGGACGGCAACTGCCGCGCCTGCGTGGTCGAGATTGCCGGCGAGCGCACCCTGGCGCCCAGCTGCTGCCGGGCGGTGGCGCCGGGCATGAAGGTGCAGTCGCGCAGCGAGCGTGCGCTCAAGAGCCAGAAGATGGTGCTTGAAATGCTGCTGGCCGATCTGCCCGAGCAGGGCTACAAATGGGACGAGCACAACGAGTCGCTGCAGCATGGCGAGCTCAGCGTGTGGGCCGACCGCCTGGGCGTGCAGGTGCGCCCCGAGCTGCGTGCGCTCGCGCGGCCCCAGCCGCCGGCCGACTTGTCCCATCCGGCGATGGCGGTCAACCTGGAGGCCTGCATCCAGTGCACACGCTGCGTGCGCGCTTGCCGCGAGGAGCAGGTCAACGACGTCATTGGCTATGCCCGGCGCGGTGCGCACAGCCAGATCGTGTTTGATCTGGACGATGCCATGGGCCACAGCAGCTGCGTGGCCTGCGGCGAATGCGTGCAGGCCTGCCCAACCGGTGCGCTCATGCCCAAGAGCCAGGTCGGCTCGCAGCAGGTCGATGCCAAGGTCGACTCGGTCTGCCCGTTTTGCGGTGTGGGTTGCCAGCTCACCTACAAGGTCAAGGACCAGCGCATCGTCAGCGTGGAAGGCCGCGACGGGCCGGCCAACCATGCGCGCCTGTGCGTCAAGGGCCGCTTCGGCTTTGACTACGTGCACAGCCCCCAGCGTTTGACCCGGCCGCTGATCCGCCGCGAAGGCGTGGCCAAGGACCCGGCTTCCCTGGAGCGGCTCAACCGGGGCAGCGCCGACTGGTCCCAGGTGTTTCGCGAGGCCAGCTGGGATGAGGCGCTGGCCCTGGCCGCTGGCGGCCTGCGGCGCTTGCGCGATGCGCACGGTGCGAAGTCGCTGGCCGGCTTCGGTTCGGCCAAGGGCAGCAACGAAGAGGCCTACCTGTTTCAAAAGCTGGTGCGCACCGGCTTTGGCAGCAACAACGTCGACCATTGCACCCGCCTGTGCCATGCCTCGAGCGTGGCGGCCTTGCTCGAAGGGGTGGGATCGGGGGCGGTGAGCAACCCCGTCAGCGATGTGGCGCACGCCGAGCTGATCTTCATCATCGGCTCGAACCCGACGGCCAACCATCCGGTGGCCGCTACCTGGATGAAAAACGCCGCCAAGGCCGGCAAGAAACTGGTGCTGGCCGACCCGCGCATCACCGAGATCGGCAAGCACGCCTGGCGCACGCTGCAGTTCAAGCCCGACACCGATGTGGCCATGCTCAATGCCATGATCCACACCATCGTCGAAGAAGGCCTGGTCGATGCCGACTTTATCGCCCAGCGCGTGAGCGACTACCAAGCCCTCTGCGAGCGGGTGCGGCCCTACAGCCCCGAGGCCATGGCAAGCATTTGCGGCATCGATGCCGCCACTTTGCGCGAAATCGCCCGCGCTTTTGCCCAGGCCAAAAGCGCGATGATCTTGTGGGGCATGGGCGTGAGCCAGCACATCCACGGCACCGACAACGTGCGCTGCCTCATTGCCCTGTCGACCATCACCGGGCAGATCGGCCGGCCCGGCACGGGGCTGCATCCGCTGCGCGGCCAGAACAATGTGCAAGGCGCCAGCGACGCTGGGCTCATCCCCATGATGTTTCCCAACTACCAGCGCGTCAGTGACCCTGCGGCGCACGCCTGGTTTGAGCAGTTCTGGGGCACGCCGCTGGACCCGGCCCCCGGCTACACCGTCACCGAGATCATGGACAAGGCGCTGGCCGCAGACGCCGACCCGCACAAGGTGCGCGGCCTGTACATCATGGGCGAGAACCCAGCCATGAGCGACCCCGACTTGCACCATGCGCGCGCCGCCCTGGCCGCACTCGAGCATCTGGTGGTGCAGGACATCTTCATGACCGAGACCGCCTGGCTGGCCGATGTGGTGCTGCCGGCCTCGGCCTGGCCCGAGAAAACCGGTACCGTCACCAACACCGACCGCATGGTGCAGCTGGGCCGTCAGGCCATCGAGGCGCCCGGCGATGCCCGCGCCGATCTGTGGATCATCGAGCAACTGGCCCAGCGCATGGGCCTGGACTGGCGCTACGAGGGCGAGCACCACGGCGTGGCCCAGGTCTATGAGGAGATGCGGCGCGCCATGCACGCCAGCATTGCAGGCATCAGCTGGCAGCGCCTTGAGCGCGAGTCCAGCGTGATCTACCCCTGCCTGAGCGAGGACGATCCCGGCCAGTCCACCGTCTTCATCGAGCACTTTGACACGCCCGACGGGCGCGTCAAGCTCGTGCCGGCCGATCTGATCCATGCCGACGAGCTGCCCGATGCGCAATACCCTCTGGTGCTGATCACTGGTCGCCAGCTCGAGCACTGGCACACCGGCTCGATGACGCGGCGTGCCAGCGTGCTCGATGCGATTGAGCCGGTGGCCACCGCATCGCTGTGCGGCGCCGATTTGGCGGCCATGGGTTTGCAGGCCGGGGACGTGGTCACGCTGCGCTCGCGCCGTGGCCAGGTGGTGGTGCAGGTGCGCCGCGACGACGGCACGCCGCGCGGTGCCGTGTTCATGCCCTTTGCCTACCATGAGGCGGCGGCCAACCTGCTGACCAATGGCGCGATCGACCCCTTTGGCAAGATTCCCGAGTTCAAGTACTGCGCGGTGCAGCTGACGGTCGGCGGCACCTTGGTGGCGCAGCGCGGCTACTCGGACCCGGCAGGCCCAGCATGATGCACGAACAGGCGCGGCTTGCGCCAGTCGCTTGCCAGCCGCGGCTGAGCCAGGCGCAGCTGCCGCTGACCTGCGAGATCACCGCCATCGATGAGCAGGGCCAGCCGCGCGAGCTGGCCATCCCGGTGGAGCGGGCCCTGACGGTCTATGTCGACAAGCAAGAGCTGGTCACGCTCATGACGCTGGGCGCGCGGCCCGAATGGCTGACCCTCGGTTATCTGCTCAACCAGGCACTGATCGCCTCGCTCGAAGAGATCGAGTCGGTCACGGTCGACTGGGAGGTGGGCGCGGCGGCGGTCAAAACGGTGCGGGGCATTGCGGGCCTGCAAGAGCGCAGCGCCCGCCGCGTGGTCACCACGGGCTGCGGCCAAGGCAGCGTCTTTGCCGGCCTGATGGACGATCTGGCGGCCTTGCAGCTGCCGGCGCAGGCGAGCATCGGGCGCCAGCAGATCCACAGCCTGGTCAACACCATCCGGCTGACCGAGAGCACCTACAAGTCGGCCGGCTCGGTGCACGCCTGCGCCTTGTTCAGCCTGGCCCCCAGCGAGCCGCAGATGCTGCTGTTTGTGGAGGACGTGGGCCGTCACAATGCGCTCGACACGATTGCCGGCTGGAGCGCCTTGCACGCCATTGATGCGCCCTTGGCGCTCTACACGACGGGCCGCTTGACCAGCGAGATGATCATCAAGTCGGCGCAGATGGGCGTGCCCTTTGCCATTTCACGCAGCGGCATCACGCAGATGGGCCACCAGGTGGCCCAGCAGGTGGGCCTGTGCGCCATCGGACGCGCCACCGCCCAGCGCTTCCTGTGCTTTAGCCAGCC
>JAIXWZ010000042.1 GCA_027491035.1 Comamonadaceae bacterium
AGCGACATGGCGGTGGTCGAGTTTCGCAAGCAGATGCTCGAGGCGGTGCGCGCCGTCATGCAGGGCGCGCCGGCCATTGGTACCGCAGAGCAGGCCATTCCAGCATCGGTGGTGGCCTACCAGGCGGTGATTCCCAAGACGCTCGATTGGCGCCAGCACGACTGCAGCTATGTCTGGGCCGGCGGCGAGCCCAGGCCCGAACTTGAGCCCTCCTATTCGGTCAAGGCCTGATCGGCATTTTTCAAAGCGAGGCAAAGCCACCATGAGCAAATTGCAACTGTCGATCGCCATGGGCGATTACGACCGCACCCGCGCCCTGATTGATGGGCGCGTGCAGATCGACGGCGTCGATCCGGTCTACATGACGCTGTACCCAGAAGAGATGTTCTTTCGGGCCATGCGTAGCCAGGACTTTGACATCTGCGAGCTCTCGTTTTCAAGCTACACCGTCAAGACCGCCAAGGGCGACTGCCCTTATGTGGCGGTGCCGGTGTTTCTGTCGCGGGCCTTCAGGCATACATCGATTTATGTGCGCAAGGACCGCATCAAGACGCCTCAAGACCTCAAAGGCAAGCGCATCGGGCTGCCCGAGTACCAGCTCAGCGCCAACGTGTGGGCGCGCGCGATTTTGCAGGACGACTATGGTGTCGCGCCAGAAGACGTGACTTGGGTGCGTGGCGGTATCGAGACGCCGGGCCGGCCGGAGAAGATCGCGCTGCAGTTGCCGCCCGGCGTCAAGCTCGAGAGCGCGCCCGAAGGCACCACCATCTCGCAAATGCTCGACAGCGGCGAGATTGACGGCTTCATGGCCCCGCGCCCGCCTAGCGAGCAGGCCTTGCGCAACCCCCACATCGGCTGGCTGTTTGACGACCCAACCGCGACCGCCCGCGACTACTACAAGCGCACCGGCATCTTTCCCATCATGCATGTGGTGGGCGTGCGCAAGAGCCTGTGCGAGCAACACCCCTGGCTGCCGGGGGCGGTGTTCAAGGCCTTCAGCCAGGCCAAGGACGCAGCGCTGCTGGCCCTGTCAGACACCTCGGCCACCAAGGTCACCTTGCCCTTTGTGGAGGAGCAGCTCAAGGCCGCCCGCGAAACCCTGGGCGAAGATTTTTGGTCTTACGGCGTGGCCAAGAACCGCGCGACCATCGATACCTTCTTGCGCCACCACCATGCGCAGGGGCTGTCGTCGCGGCGGCTTTCGGTCGATGAGGTCTTTCACCCGGCCACTTACGAGACCTATTCGATCTGAGGGCCGAGCCGGTGAGTCAATGAGGTTCTGAGGACGACGGCCCTGAAGCGTCAGCAGCCAGGTTTTCCAGCATCAGCAAGAGGAACTGGCGCATGGCTTGAAGCTGCGCCTCGGTGCTGCCGGCCACGCTGACGTGGTTGACCTCCTCGGCCAGCGGCACCAGTTTTTTCTCCAGGGCGCGGCCCGCGCGGGTCAGAAAGACGTGCATGTTTTTGCGGTTGCCGGCCAGCTGCCGGCGCTCGACCAGGCCCATTTGCTCCATGGCCTTGACCGCAGCAAAGGTGGTGGGCTCCATCACGCCGGCCAGCTCGCTGAGTTCGCGCTGGGTCAGGCCATCTTTGAGCCACAAGATGCGCAGAAAGGTCCAGTGGCCGAACGACACGTCGTGCTCGGCCAGCCGGAGCTGAAGGGCGCGCATCTGGGCGCGCGCCACGTCGCGGATCAGGTGGGCCAGTCGGTCGTCGGGTACCGCCTCGCGCCAGTGGCGCAGCAGATCGGGCATGGGGTTCTTGCGGGTCATGGTCCTTCCTGGGTGGGCAGCCGGCTCAATCGCGCACGGCCACCTGATGCTCCATCAAGATGTCACAGTCGCCGGCCTGCGACGACAGCAGGGCCAGGCACACCTCGAGCGTGGCGCGTGACCACAGGCCATCGTGCAGCGGCCTTTGGCCCATGCGATCGGCGGCCCAGATCTCGTCGATCACTTCGGCCCGCGGTACATCGGGCAGCGGCGCAGCGATCTGCTGGGGCCCGTTGGCGTCGCAGACCTCCACGCCCAAGGCATTGAGGCGCAGGTCGGCCCCTTCGCAGCTGACGATGACCGGCCCGAAGTGCTGGCTGGCCGTTGGCGCTTGCGCCGGCGCGGGTTGCCATTGGGCACCGCCGAAATTGCGCTCGGCCTTGGCCTGGGCCTCGGCCTGCTCGTCTGTGGTGAGGGCGTGGCGCTGGCGCGTGCGCGCGTGGCTCAGTCGATCTTTTGCGCCGCCGAGCTCGCCGATGCCGTCCATCAGCGTGTCGCTGTCGTAGTGGCCGTAGCCGTTGTAGCTCAGGCTGGCAAAGGCGCCCGAGTCAAAGCGCAGCAAGGCGCTGTAAGCCCCTTCGGTGGGGCGACGCGGGTCCCAGCGACCGGTCATGGCGCGCACCCGTTCCACCCGGCCGCCACCGAGCAGGCGAGCGATGTCCACCTGGTGCGACGCTTGGCTCAGCACCACGCCGCCGCCTTGCGCGGTGTCGAGCTCCTCGGGCCGGCGCGGGCGGTACAAAAAGTCGGTGTACTGCATGGCGTGAACCATGCGCACCGCGCCATAGCGGCCGCTGGCAATCATCTGGCGCGCCAGCCGCACCGGGGCATTAAAGCTGTGGCTGTGCCCGACCACGAGGTGGGTGCCAGCGCGCTCGCAGGCCGCGATCATGGCGTCGGCTTGGGCCAGGTTGAGCGCCATCGGCTTTTCGACCAGCACATGCTTGCCGTGCTGCGCCGCCAGGCAGACATGCTCGGCGTGCAGGCCATGTGGCGTGGCCACATAGACCCACTGCACCGCAGGATCGGCGCACACGGCCTGGGCGCTGTCATAGGCGATGGCGCCAAAGTGCTGGGCAAAGGCCGCTCGCGCTGGCGCCCGCGGGTCGAAGGCGGCGACCAGCCGCACCCGCGGGTCGTCGCGCCAGGTCGGCAGCATCAGTGTGAAGGCCCGGCCCAACCCGAGCACGCCGACACCGATGGGAGACGTCAAGCTGACCGCCTGCTTCAGAGGTCCAGCACCAGGCAACCGCCTGGCGCGCGCGAGACACAGACCATGATGTGATCGGCCTTCTCTTCATCGAGCAGCACCAGATCGCGGTGGTCGGCCTGGCCTTGCAGCAGCCCGGTCTTGCACGAGCCGCAGGTGCCGCTTTCGCAGGAGTAGGGCAGTTGCACCCCCTCGTTGCGCAAGGCCTGCAAGATGCTTAGCCCCACCGGCACCTCGATGATGCGCCCGCTGCTGTTAAGGCTGACTTCGAACGCCTGATCTTCGGCTTGTACGCTGGTGTCGACGCCAAAGCTTTCAAAATGCACCGCGCTGGCCGGCCAGTGCCCGGTCATGTCGCGCACCGCGTCCATCAGGCCCTGCGGGCCGCAGCAATACAACTGCAAGGACTGCACGCTGCCGGCCTTCTCTAGCAGAGGCCACAGGTCCATCGCCTGGTTCGGGTCGCCCTGGTCGTGGTGCATCACCACGCTTGCGGCAAACTCGGGGCTGCTGAGCAGGTCGGCAAAGGCTGTGCTTTCGCGATCGCGCGTCAGGTAAACCAGGCGATAGGGCTTGCCCTGAGACTGCAGCAGCCGCGCCATGGACAGCAGGGGCGTGATGCCGATGCCGCCGGCGATCAGCAGCACGCGGCTCGCGCGCTCGTCGAGCTCAAACTGGTTTTGCGGCAGGCCCACCTCGATCAGGTCGCCCGCTCGCACGCCGTCGACCAGGCTCAGTGAGCCGCCGCGGCCCCGGCCCTCGCGCTTGACCGCGATTTCGTAGCAATCGGTCTCGTCGGGGTGGTTGCTCAGTGAGTACTGGCGCCACGCTCCCGAGGGCGTCTTGACGGTGATGTGGGCACCCGCCGTGAAGGGGGGCAGGGGCAGGCCCTGGGGGTGGCGCAATTGCAGGCGCGCGATGCCCTGGGCCGCCGGCTCGGCCACGCTCACGCGCAAGGACTGGGTGTCGGTTGGCATGGTGGGTGAAAACTCGC
>JAIXWZ010000123.1 GCA_027491035.1 Comamonadaceae bacterium
ATTCGGTTGATCGAAGGCATAGATTGCCACGGCCCGCCACGTCGCTTCGCTCCTCGCGGCTAAAGGCTGCGCCTCGCAATGACGGAAAGGGGAGGTCATTGCGCCCCCGCCCCGTCATTGCGCCCCCGCCCCGTCATTGCGAGGAACGAAGCAATCCATCGCGGCCTTGGCACAGGCACGTGGATTGCCACGGCGCTGCGCGCCTCGCAATGACGAAAGGGGCGGTCATTGCGCCCCCGCCCCGTCATTGCGAGGCACGAAGCAATCCATTGCGGCCTTGGCGCAGGCACATGGATTGCCACGGCGCTGCGCGCCTCGCAATGACGAGAGGGGCGGTCATTTCGCCCCCGCCCTGTCATTGCGCCCCGCCCTGTCATTGCGAGGAACGAAGCAATCCACTGGGGCCTTGACGCAGACACGTGGATTGCCACGGCGCTGCGCGCCTCGCAATGACGAGAGGGACGGCGGCGCCACGCAATGACGGAGGGGCGCAGCGCGCCTCGCCATGACGGATCAGTGCCCAGCCACTGCTGTGGCCCGGCGGATTTGGCACCACAGCGTCTGCGATGGTGAGCCGATGGTGCGGCGGCTCTCGCAGGCCCAGAGCAGCCAGGGGCCGCAGCGCAGCTTGAGCCACAGCAAGGCAGGATCGGGGTGGGGCTCGATGGCTTCGAGTTGGGCCGGCAGAGTGCCCTCTTGGTGCTGCAGGCTCACGCGGACATCGCGGGCCAGTACGCGCAGGCGCACGGGCTGCCCGGGGGCCAGGCCTGGATCGCTGATCCAAAAGCTCGCGCCGTGCGAGCCCACGCGGGCCTGATGAAAGTGCGCGTCGCGCTCGATCACCACTGCCTCGAGCACGGCGCCAAGTTCCTGGCCGATGCGCTGCGCGCCATCCGGATCGGCCAAGACCTGCTCGAGCGCTGCGCTGCTTTGCACCCTGCCCTGCTCCATGAGCACCAGATGGCTGGCCAGGCGGGCGACTTCGTCGCTGGCGTGGGTGACGTAGAGCATGGGGATGCGCAGCCCGTCGCGCAGCCGCTCGAGCCAGGGGAAGATTTCGCGGCGGCGGGGCGCATCGAGCGAGGCCAGTGGCTCGTCGAGCAAGAGCAGTGCGGGCTCGGTGGCCAGCGCGCGGGCAATGGCCACGCGCTGGCGCTCGCCGCCCGAGAGCTCGCCGGGCATGCGTCGGCTCAGGTGCCCAATGCCCAGCAGTTCGATCGCCTCTTGCAGCGACTGGGCCGCGCCGGGCTTGTTGACGCGCTGGATGCCATATTCAAGGTTGCGCTGCACGTTCAGATGGTCGAACAGGCTGGCCTCCTGAAACACATAGCCCAGATCGCGCTGCCAGGTGGGCACAAACAGGCCGCGCGCGCTGTCTTGCCAAACCCGTCCGGCCACCGCCACTCGGCCACTGGCGCGCTCGAGTCCGGCGATGCAGCGCAGCAGCGTGGTCTTGCCGGCGCCCGAGGCACCGAAGACCACGGTGATGCCGCGCGCCGGCACCGTCAATTGGGCCTGCAAGGCAAAGCCGGGCCGGGCCAGCGAGACGTCGATGGCCAGCGTGTCCTCGGCTCGAATGCCGCCTGCGGCGCTGCCGGTCCTCATGGCAGCACCCGGTCCGAGCGCTTTTTGAGCAGCGACAGCGCCACCAGCACCGCAAAAGAAAACACCACCATGCCGGCGGCCAGGGTGTGCGCCTGGGCATAGTCCATTGCCTCGACGTGCGCATAAATCTGCGTGGACACCACCTGCGTCTGGCCCGGGATGTTGCCGCCGATCATGAGCACCACGCCAAATTCGCCGACAGTGTGGGCAAAGGTGAGCACGGCGGCGGTGAGCAGGCCGGGGCGGGCCAGGGGCAGCGCCACCGTGAAGAAGGCATCGAGGGGCCGCGCCCGCAGGGTGGCGGCCACTTCCAGGGGGCGCTTGCCCATGGCCTCGAAGGCGTGCTGGATGGGCTGCACCGCAAAGGGCAGCGAAAACACGATCGAGCCGATCAGCAGGCCACTGAAAGAAAACGACAGGACGCCCAGACCCAAGGCCTGAGTGAGCTGGCCGATCCAGCCCTGCGGCCCGAGCAGCACCAGCAGGTAAAAACCCAGCACGGTGGGCGGCAGCACCAGCGGCAGCGTGGCCAGCGCTGCAACGGCCGAGCGCCAGCGCGAGGTGGTCTGCGACAGCCACCACGCCAGGGGGGTGGCCAGCACCAGCAGGCACAGCGTGGTCAGACTGGCGAGCTGTACCGTCAGGACGATGGCCTGCCAGTCCTGGGGGCTTAAGTGAAAACTGACGGGCAAGCTGTTCATGCTCAGCGCTCGTAGCCGGCTGCGCGGATGAGCGCCTGCGCTGCATCGCCGCGCAAATAAGCCAAAAAGGCCTGCGCCCCGGCATGGCCTGCGCCAGCCTTGAGCAGCACCGCCTCTTGCCGAATCGGCTCGTGCAGATGCGCGGGCACCAGCCAGGCCGAGCCCTCGCGAACTTGCCCGTCGCTAAGCACCTGCGACAGCGCCACAAAGCCCAGATCGGCATTGCCCGAAGCAACGAACTGGTAGACCTGCGCAATGCTGCTGCCCTCAACCGTTTTGGGCGCCACGGCCTCGGCCAGGCCCAGGCCGCGCAAGGTTTGCAAGGCCGCCGCGCCATAAGGGGCCAGGCGCGGGTTGGCCAGGGCGATCTTGTCAAAGCGCCCGCTGCGCAGCACCTGCTCGTCGAGCCGGCCGCCCTTCTTGCTCCACAGCACCAACCGGCCGGTGGCATAGGTCAGGCGCGTGCCGGAGACGGCCAGGCCCTCGCGCTCGAGCCTGGCGGGGGCGTGCTCGTCGGCCGCGAGGAAGACGGCAAACGGCGCGCCGTTTCTGATCTGGGCATACAAGCTGCCGGTCGAGCCAAACGCCAACGCGACCTTGTGCCCGCTTTGGCGCTCAAAGTCCTGCGCAATGCGCTTGGCCGGCGCCGCAAAATTGGCCGCCACGGCGATCTGGACCGGCGCGGCCTGGGCGATGGAGGGCCGAGGCAGCAAGCCCGCCAAAGCCACACCAGCGGCGAGGAAACAGGCCCAGACAGAAGGCCCGTGCAGCTTGAGGGGGGACATGGAAAGGCGATTCGCTATGGCGGGAGTGAATTTTGATTTTATCATCGCTATTACTCTATTGAATAGCGAGAGCTTGGTATTGATCTTTGGGCGGTCTGTACAGGTGGGTTTTGTCATTGCGATGATTGCCACGGCGCTGCGCGCCTCGCAATGACGAAAGGGGTGGTCACTGCGCCCCCACCTCGTCATCGCGCCCCCACCTTGTCATTGCGAGGAACGAAGCAATCCATTGCCGCCTTGGCACAGGCACATGGATTGCCACGGCGCTGCGCGCCTCGCAATGAC
>JAIXWZ010000041.1 GCA_027491035.1 Comamonadaceae bacterium
GCCGCAGCGGCTCGGCCGCGCCCCACAGCAGCTGGTCGCCGATGGTGAAGGCGCCCAGGTACTGCGGGCCCATGGCCATTTTGCGGATGCGCCCGACCGGGATGGTCATGGTGCCGGTGACCGCCACGGGCGTGAGGTCCTTGAGCGTGGCCTCGCGCGTGTTGGGCACCACCTTGACCCAGGCGTTGTCGGCGGCAATCATGGCCTCGATGTCGGCCAGCGGCACGTCTTGCTTGAGCTTGAAGGTCAGCGCCTGGCTGTGGCAGCGCATGGCGCCCACGCGCACGCAAAAGCCGTCGACCGGCACGGCGGGGCTGGCGTAGCCCTCCCCCTGGCCCAAAATCTTGTTGGTCTCGGCCATGCCCTTCCACTCTTCCCGCGACACGCCGTTGCCCAGGTCCTTGTCGATCCAGGGAATGAGCGAGCCGCCCAGCGGCACGCCAAACTGGGCCGTCTCGTCAGCGCCCAGCGAGCGCTGGCGCTCGATGACCTGGCGGTCGATCTCGAGGATGGCGCTCTTGGGGTCGTCCAGCAGGGACTTGACCTGCGCATTGAGGGTGCCGAACTGGGTGAGCAGCTCGCGCATGTGCTGCGCGCCGCCGCCCGAGGCCGCCTGGTAGGTCTGGGTGCTCATCCACTCGACCAAGCCGGCCTTGTAGAGCGCGCCCACGCCCATGAGCATGCAGCTGACGGTGCAGTTGCCGCCGATCCAGTTCAGGCCGCCCTTGAGCAGGGCGCTGTCGATCACCGGCCGGTTGACCGGATCGAGAATGATGACCGCATCGTCCTTCATGCGCAGGCTCGAGGCGGCATCGATCCAGTGCCCCTTCCAGCCGGCGGCGCGCAGTTTGGGGAACACGTCGGTGGTGTAGTCGCCACCCTGGCAACTGATGATCACGGCGCACTTCTTGAGCGCCTCGATGTCGCCTGCATCCTTGAGGGTGCGCTCGTTTTTGGCCATCGCGGGTGCGGCGCCGCCGGCGTTGGAGGTCGAGAAAAAGACCGGCTCGATCAGGTCAAAGTCGCGCTCGGCCTGCATGCGATCCATCAGGACCGAACCAACCATGCCGCGCCAGCCGACCAGGCCAACGAGAGAGGAGGAGAGTTTCATGGAGATGCCCTTTCAAGTTCAAGAGGGGGAGGCCTTTGAACCCGGCTCATCGAGCCGGCAGGGCACGACGAACCAGGCTGGATCAGCCCTTAATCGTCGTGGTTTTGGTGAGGGTGCGAATGGGCGCGCACTGCGCTATGCCGACCCAGTGGCCGGTGTCGCAATCAAAACGGGTGCAAGCACGCATACCCTTATTGTAGGGCAGGTTTTAGCGGGCACAGGGCGCTGGCGGGCGAGCCGTTCGCAACTGCGCGCCAGGGCCTTGCGCAATCTTTGAGCGCCGCGCTGGGGCTTGTTGGGGCCCCCAGCGGGGGCTCTTGGGCCTGACTAGACTTGCCCAATGCCCCTGACCCACACTTGCACCGTGCACACGGGCGCCTCTTCGGCAGGGGCTCCCGCTTCGGTTGGCGCTGCGCTGCAAACCGGTGGGCAGCGTTGGTACGACCGGCTGGGCCTGCTGCTCGAGTCAACCGGTGAGGGCATCTTCGGCATCGATTTGCAGGGCCACTGCGTCTTCATCAACCGGGCCGGGGCGCGCATGCTGGGCTATGAGCCCTCCGAGGTGCTGGGGCGCAACATGCACGAGCTGACCCATCACACACATCCTGATGGCCGCGCTTATGCGGTGGAGCACTGCCCGATCTTCAATGCGTTTCGCCAAGGCTTGCCCTGCCGCATTGACAGCGAACTGTTCTGGCATCGTGATGGTTCGGGCTTTGCCGTGGAGTATTCAAGCTACCCCATCCTCGATGGCGAGCTGGTGCTCGGTGCGGTGATCACCTTTGTCGATATCACCGAGCGCCGGCGGGCCGCCGATGCCTTGCAGCGGGCCAAGCAGGAGCTGCAGCTGCGCGTGCACGAGCGCACCGTCGAGCTGGCCGATGCACTCAAGCGCACGCGCGAGCTGGCTGCCTACTCTGAGGCGGTGCGTGAAGAAGAGCGCACCCGCATTGCGCGCGAGGTGCACGACGAGTTGGGCAGCCTGCTGGTGGCTCTGAAGATGGATGTCAACTGGGTCGACAAGCGCCTGGCCGAGCAGGACCAGCGCAGCGAGCACGAGGCGCAGGCCATGCGGGCGCGCCTGCGCAGCAAGTGCCGTGACATGAGCCGGCTGATTGAAAACGCGGTCGACAACGTCGGGCGCATCATCACCGATCTGCGCCCGAGCATTCTCGACCACCAGGGCCTGTGGGCGGCCATCGAATGGCAGGCCCGCGAGTTCGTGCGCTCGGCCGAAATGCGGCTGGACTTGCAGATGCACGTTGATGAGGCACTCGAATTGCCCGAGCCGCAAACCATCGCGGTATTTCGGATTTTTCAGGAGATGCTCAGCAATGTCGGGCGGCATGCGCGCGCCACGTGCGTGCGCATCGAGGTGGGCGTGTACGAGGGCCAGTTGCGTTTGCAGCTCAGCGATGACGGGCGCGGTGCCGATCACGCCGCCTTTGAGGCCACCGACGCCTACGGCGTCATGGGCATGCGCGAGCGCGCCCGCCATTTCGGCGGTGCGCTCGAGATCTGCAGCGCGCCGGGCCAGGGCTGTCGCCTGACCTTGCGCATGCCTTTGGGCGTTTTGGCCGCAGGACCCGGGCTGTGAGCACCAAGCCCCTGCGCGTGCTGCTTGGCGATGACCACCGCATCGTGCGGGCGGGCATACGCCAGGTGCTGGCCGATGCGCCCGAGGTGCAGGTGGTGGCCGAGGCCAGCAGCGGCCCCGAGGTGCTCGAGCAAGTCGAGCGTCTGTGCGCGGCGCTCGATGTGGTGCTGCTGGACATCGCCTTGCCTGGACGCGATGGGCTCGATGTGCTGCAGGCAATCAAGCGCGACTGGCCGCGCTTGGCGGTGCTCATGCTCAGCACCTACCCGGAGAGCCAATACGCGGCCCGCGCCATCAAGCTCGGCGCTTCGGGTTACCTCAACAAGAGCGCTGATCCCGACGACATGGTCGCTGCGGTGCGCAAGGTGGCCGAAGGCGGTATCTATCTGAGCCCGGCGGCTGCGCAGGCTGTGGCCGAGTCGGTGGCGGCCGTGGCCAGTGGCGCCAAGGTGGGGGCCGAGACGCTCTCGCATCGCGAGCATCAGGTGTTTCGCCTGCTGGTAACTGGCATGAGCGTGACCCAAATTGGTGCGCAACTGGGCCTGGCACCCAACACCGTGAGCACATATCGTGCACGGGTGCTCGAAAAAACCGGCACGCGCAACGATGTGGAGCTTGCCTTGTACGCGCAGCGCCTGACGCCATCGCCTTCAGCGCGCTAGGGTTGGGCCTGGTTTGGGCCTCTGGCAGGCTGTTTTTGTAGGGGCAGCCCTACACCGGTGTCCGCGGCCATCGGCGATTTGGCCCCGGTGCGGCTCTTTGGGGCCTTAGAAACGGCGCTGCGCGCATTTCGGGCCCGCTGTTTGCTCATGGCCTTGCATCTTGTTTCTGCGAGGTGCTGCCATGAGCCAATTCTTCGATCCGTACAACGCCGACCGTCCCCTGATGATGCGCTGCAGCTGCGGCCGTCACGAAACCCCCGAGGAGCATCAGCGTGAGCTCGATGCACAGGCGGCGGTGCAGGTGCTCAAGCAGCGCAGCCAAACCAGCGCGTTTGAGGCCTACAGCAATGAGTTCATCGAGGCCACCTTGGTCAAGTCGCTGTTTCCGCACGACGAGGTGCGCCGCCGCTTTTTGCGCGCAGTCGGCCGCGGCACGGCCATGGCCGCGATTTCCAGCGTGTTGCCGGTGGCCAGCTTGCAGGCCATGGCTCAGGAGCGGGGCCAGATCGAAAAGCGCAATCTCAAAGTGGGCTTCATTCCGATCACCTGCGCCACGCCTTTGATCATGGCCCACCCCCTGGGCTTTTACAAGCGCGAGGGCCTGGACGTGGAGGTGGTCAAGACGGCCGGCTGGGCGCTTATTCGCGACAAGATGATCAACAAAGAGTACGACGCGACGCACTTTCTATCACCCATGCCGCTGGCCATCACCATGGGCTTGGGCTCGACCGCCACGCCCATGCATGTGGCGACGATCCAAAACACCAACGGCCAGGCCATCACACTGGCCAACAAGCACAAGGACAAGCGCGATCCCAAGATGTGGAAGGGCTTCAAGTTTGCCGTGCCCTTTGAGTATTCGATGCACAACTTCCTGCTGCGCTACTACGTGGCCGAAGCAGGGCTGGACCCTGACCGCGACATCCAGATCCGTGTGGTGCCGCCGCCCGAGATGGTGGCCAACCTGCGAGCCGGCAACATCGACGGCTACCTGGGCCCCGATCCGTTCAACCAGCGGGCGGTCTACGAGGAAATTGGCTTTTTGCATCTTTTGACCAAGGAACTGTGGAGCGGCCATCCTTGCTGCGCCTTTGGCACGTCGGCCGAATTCATTCGCCAAAACCCCAACACCTTCGCCGCGCTTTACCGTTCGGTGCTCACGGCTGCAGCGATGGCGCGCGACCCGAAAAACCGCGAACTCATTGCCAAGGTGATCGCGCCCCAGGCGTATCTGAACCAGCCAGAGATCGTGCTCACGCAGGTGCTCACGGGTCGCTTTGCAGACGGCCTGGGCGGCATCCAGAGCGTGCCCGATCGCGCCGATTTCGATCCCATCCCCTGGCAGTCGATGGCCGTCTGGATGCTCACCCAGATGAAGCGCTGGGGCTACATCAAGGGCGACGTCAATTACCGCCAGATCGCCGAGCAGGTGTTTTTGCTCACCGATGCCAAGCGGCATATGAAGTCGCTCGACCAGAAGGTGCCCGATGGCGCCTACCCCAAGTTCAAGGTGATGGGTCGTGAGTTCGATCCGGCCAGGGCCGACGCCTACGCAAAGAGCTTTGCCATCGGGCGAGCCAGTTGAGGAGCCCCCGTGCAGTCACTCAAACTCAAGGCCAGTTTGCTGTCGGTGCTGATGCTGGCGCTGCTGCTGTCGATCTGGCACATCGCCACGCAGCAACGCCAGGTCTTGCCCGTTTCGGCGCCGGCGCTGACAGCCGAGCAGATCGAATACCAGAAGATGCTGGGCAAGGACCCGACCGCCTCGGCAGCAGCCCCGCAGGGCGCCAAGGCGACCGGGTTTCCGACGCCGCTCCAGATGGGTCAAACCGTCTGGAAGCATCTGTCCGATCCGTTCTATGACAACGGCCCCAACGACAAAGGCATCCTGATCCAGTTGGCCCATTCGTTGGGTCGGGTTGCCCTGGGCTTTTTGCTGGCTTGCGTGGTGGCCGTGCCGCTGGGCTTTGTGATCGGCATGTCGCCGTTGCTGCACCGCGCCTTCGACCCCTTCATTCAGGTCCTCAAGCCCATCAGCCCGCTGGCCTGGATGCCCCTGGCGCTCTACACCATCAAGGACTCGTCGGTGTCGGGCATTTTTGTGATCTTCATTTGCTCGGTCTGGCCAATGCTGATCAACACCGCCTTCGGCGTGGCCTCGGTTCGGCGTGATTGGCTCAATGTGGCGGCCACCTTGGAAGTCAGCCCGCTGCGCAATGCCTTTGAGGTGATCTTGCCCGCAGCAGCGCCCACCATCTTGACTGGCATGCGCATCAGCATGGGCATTGCCTGGCTGGTGATTGTGGCCGCCGAGATGCTGGTGGGCGGAACCGGTATTGGCTACTTCGTGTGGAATGAGTGGAACAACCTGTCGCTGACCAATGTGATCTTTGCGATCTTGGTGATCGGGGTCGTCGGCATGCTGCTCGACCTGTCGTTTGCGCGGCTGCAAAAGGCGGTGACTTATGTGGAGTGAGATGCGCCATCAGGTCAGCGAGCTCGCGGGTCGGACTCCAGCGAGCCCTTCAGGTGGAGCCGACCTGGCCGGCTTGAGCGGCCGCCTTGCGGCAAAGGAACACGCTATGGATAGCTTTTTGAAGGTCGAGCAGTTGAGCAAGTCCTTCGTGGCGGGCAAGCCGGTGTTTGACGGCGTCTCGTTTGGCTTGAGGCGCGGCGAGTTTGTCTGCATCATTGGTCATTCGGGCTGCGGCAAGACCACGGTGCTCAATGTGCTGGCCGGCCTGGACAAGGCCAGCTCGGGCCATGTCTTCATGGACGGGCGAGAGGTGCGGGGGCCCAGCCTGGAGCGCGGTGTGGTGTTTCAGGGCCATGCCCTGATGCCCTGGCTGACTGTTCGGCAGAACATTGCCTTTGCGGTCAAGTCCCGCTGGAGCGATTGGTCGGCCGGACAGATCGATGCGCATGTGGAGAAATACGTGGCGCTCGTGGGCCTGAAGGCGGCCATCGACAAGAAGCCCTCGCAGCTGTCGGGCGGCATGAAGCAGCGCGTGGGCATTGCGCGCGCCTTCGCGATCCAGCCCAAGATGCTGTTGCTCGATGAGCCATTTGGTGCACTCGATGCGCTCACCCGCGGCAGCATCCAGGACGAGCTCATCGAGATCGTGCGCCAGACCGAGCAAACCGTTTTCATGATCACCCACGATGTGGACGAGGCTATCTTCCTGGCCGATCGCATCTTGCTCATGAGCAATGGCGCGCAGACCGATACGGGCTATGTGCCCGGCGGCATTGCCGAGGTGGTGGTCAATACCCTGCCTGGCGATCGCAAGCGTGCCAACTTGCATCACCTGGACGGCTACTACGAATTGCGCAACCACATCGTCGATTTCTTGGTCACTCGGGCCAAGCCACACGATGCGCACTGAGCCCGACCCCCATTTCATTTTCAACTGAGCAACGGAGAAAAACATGAACCGCAACGACGTGACCGAAAAAATCATCACCGTCAAGGTGTCCAAGGGCATCAAATGGGAAGACGTGGCCAAGAAGGTCGGGCACAGCAAGGAGTGGACCACGGCGCTGTGCCTGGGCCAGATGACGGCGACGGCCGCGCAGGCCAAGGCCTTGGGCAAAGTCTTCGGACTCACCGCCGAGGAGCAAAAATGGCTGCAAGTGGTGCCCTACAAGGGCTCGTTGCCAACGGCTGTGCCCACCGACCCGCTGATCTACCGCTGGTATGAAATTGTCAGCGTCTACGGCACCACCATCAAGGAGCTGATTCACGAGGAATTTGGTGACGGCATCATGAGCGCGATCGACTTCAGCATGGACATCGTGCGCGAGCCCGATCCCAAGGGCGATCGGGTCAACGTGGTGCTCTCGGGCAAGTTCCTGCCCTACAAGACCTACTGAGGCTGGCGCGCGCTTGCATCGCGAGCCGCCTCATTTGCGGGGATGCGCTACTGAGCCTTGATGCCGGCGGCGCGGATCACCTCGCTCAGACGTTCGCGGTCGCGCCGGATGCGCGCGTCAAAGTCAGCGGTGCTGCCGCCGATGGCCTCGCCGCCGGCGGTCTTGATGATCTCGACAAAGGCCGGATCGCGCAAAGCCTTGTCGGCTTCGGCTTGCAGTCGCGCGATGAATTCGGGCGGGGTGCGTGCCGCCGCGAGCAGGCCAAACCAGCCGTTGAGCTCAAAGTCGCTCAGGCCCAGCGCCTCGTTGACCGTGGGCACATCGGGCAGCTGCGGCGAGCGCTTCATGGCGGTCACCGCCAGCGCCCTGAGCTTGCCGGCCTTGACGAACTGAAGCGCCACCGGCAGATTGACAAAACCCACGCCAAGGATGCCGGCGACATGGTCGTTGGTGGCAGGGGCCAACCCCTGGTAGGGCACATGCGTGAGCTTGATGCCGGTGCGGTGGGCCAGCAGCTCGCCGGCCAGGTGCCCTGAGCTGCCAATGCCTGGCGATCCGTGGTTGATGGTGCCCGGCGCATTGCGCGCCATCTGCACCAGCTCGCGCAGCGTCTGGGCCGGCACGCTCGGGTGCACTGTGATCACATTGACCATCGAGGCGACCTCGATGATGGGCGCCAGATCGGTGGCCGGGTTAAACGGCAGCTTGGCAAAGAGGGCCGGGTTGCTCGCCAGGGTGATGCCGTTGAACAGCAAGGTGTAGCCGTCTGGCGCCGATTTGGCCACGAAGTCGGTGCCGATATTGGTCGCAGCCCCGGGCTTGTACTCGACCACAAAGGGCTGACCCATCGCCGCCTGCATGCGCTGGCCCAGGGCCCGGGCAAAGATGTCGGCCGTGCCACCGGGCGGCGCCGGCACGATGATCTTGACCGGCCTGCTGGGGTAGGACTGTGCATAGGCCGGCGCGGCGCCGGCAAGAAGGGCGAGCGC
>JAIXWZ010000027.1 GCA_027491035.1 Comamonadaceae bacterium
CGGCGCTCTCATCCAAGGCTTTGAGGCGGCCTTCTTCCAAAGCGCGCAGCAGCAAAGGCCGCGGCACGTCGCTGCTGACCGTGGCCACTTTGAGCGACAGGCCATGCTCCTGGGCCACCTGCCGCAGCACACTCAAGGTGGCCAGCAGATGCGGCTGCGCACCAGCGGTGCCGGCGCTGCCGATGATCAGCGGCACGTCGAGCCGGCGGGCGGCGCACAAAACCAGCTCCAGGTCGCGGCGCACCATGGCGGCTGGCGCGGCCATCTGACCGGAGCCCAGGTAGTAGGGCCCGGGGTCGATCGAGCCCATGTCGCAGCCAATCAGATCGGGCTGGCGGGCCAGGCCGCGTTCAAACGATTCCAGCGGGATGCCGTAGCCCAGCTGGCCCGAGGCGGACAGCACACGCAGCCGCTGGCCGCCTCCCGGGCGGTGCTGGGCCAGCAGACGCTCGACTGCGCTCACAGTGCCAGCTCCAGCAAGGGGCCGTGCTGCTGCGCGCCGTAGACATCGCCATCGCCGGGATCGCCAGCGCACAGCCGGCGCGGCAGGGTCAGCTTGATGGCGCACAGATGCGGCAGATCGAAGCGGCGAACCTGCTCGGCGGGCAAACCGTAGAGCGCGGCGACAGCAGGCACGCTCAGGGCCGGGCTGCCCGCGGCGCGCGCATAGGCCTGCTCATCCAGAAAAAACAGATCCAAGGTCAGGCACAGCGGGCCCGCATTCTTGCTGCGCACGACACGGGCCAGGGATCGCAGGGTCGCCGTGGATGCAACCATGGGCTCAGCGGGCGGTAAAGCCACCATCGGCACACAGCAACTGCCCCGTGATGAAGGACGCGCGCTGCGACAACAAAAAGCTCACCACCTCGGCAATTTCATCGGGACGGCCCAGCCGGCCCATGGGAATGCTGGCCTGCATCGTCGCCAGCGCGGCCGGATCGGCGACAGCGGCCGCTACCATGGGCGTATCGACCGGACCGGGGCCGATGGCATTGATGCGCACGCCCTCGGCCGCCCACTCCAGCGCGAGGGACTTGACCATGCCATCGAGCCCGGCCTTGGAGGCGGCGTAGGCGGCGCCGCGCACATGACCCACGCGCCCGATCTGGCTGCTGATCACCACCACGCTGGCATCGCCCCTGCGCTGCCCGCGCATGCAGGCGATGGCCGCCCGGGTGATGATGAAGGTCGAGTCAAGGTTGAGCGCCAGCGTTTGCCGCCACTCCTGCACACTGGTCTCGTCCGAGGTTTTCTTGAAAAAGATGCCGGCGCAGCAGGCCAATGCATCGAGCCCGCCCAGCTGCTCGGCCGCCCGCTCGGGCAAGCTGGCGCAGGCCGCATCGTCCAACAGGTCTTGGACAAACACCGGGGTCTGGGGCAAGCGCTCGAGCAGCAGCCCGCGCTGCTCATGCGTCTGCACCACCGCCGCCACCTGCGCGCCGTGGGCAGCGAGCGCACAGGCGGTGGCCAGACCGATGCCAGAACCGGCGCCGGTGACCAGGGCGCGACGTCCCTGCAACTCGGCAACGCGGCTGACCATGGTCACAGTCCCAGATAGTTCTTGCGCAACTCGGGGTCGCGCGCGAGTTCGGCGGCCTGCCCCTGCATGGCAATGCGGCCGTTTTCGATGATGTAGGCCCGGTGCGCAATGGCCAGCGTCTGCACGGCGTTTTGCTCCATCAGCAAGATGGGCAAGCCCTCGCGGTTGATGCGCACGATGAGCTCGAACATCTGCTCGACCAGCAGGGGCGACAAGCCCAGCGAGGGCTCGTCCATGATCAGCAGCACCGGCTCGGACATGAGGCCGCGGCCGATGGCCAGCATCTGCTGCTCGCCGCCCGACAGCGTGCCGGCCATCTGATCGAAGCGCTCGCGCAGGCGCGGGAAGATGCCCACCACGCGCTCCATGTTCTGAGCCCGGTTGTTCTTGCCGCGCACCAAGCTGCCCAGCTCCAGGTTCTCGCGCACATTGAGGTTGGGGAAAATGCGCCGCCCCTCGGGCACATGGATCAAGCCGCGCTTGACCACCTCGCTCGAAGACAGCCCGGTGATTTCTTCGCCCTGGAAACGAATCGAGCCGGCAAAGGGTCGGTACAAGGCCGAGATGTTGTTGTTGAGCGTGGACTTGCCCACCCCGTTGCTGCCCAGCACCGCCACGATCTCGCCGGCACCGACATCGAGGTCGATGCCGCGCAAGATCTCGACACTGCCGTAGCCGGCATGCAGCTGGCGCACCTCAAGCATGCTCGACTCCCTGCGCCGGCTCAGCGCCCATCTGGTCGGCCGCGCCTCGGCCCAGGTAGGCCTCGACCACGTCGCGGTTGTTGACGATTTCGCGCGGTGCGCCCTGCGCAATGATCTTGCCGTAAGACAGCACGTAAATATGCTCCGACAAGCTCATCACCGCATGCATCACATGCTCGATGAGCAAAATGGTCACGCCGCTGTCGCGGATCTTTCGGATGATGCCAATGATCTCGTGGATTTCCTGTGGATTGAGCCCCGCCATGACCTCGTCGAGCAGCAGCAGCTTGGGATCGGTGGCCAGCGTGCGGGCCAGTTCGAGCCGCTTGCGACCGGCCACCGTCAGGTCGGCCGCCGGCTGATCGAGCATCGAGGCGGGCATGCCCACCCGCTCGGCAATGGTGCGGGCGTGAGCCAGCGCATCGGCACGCCGGGCGTGCAACTGGTGCGATCCGACCGCAATGTTTTCAAGCACCGACAGCTTGGCAAAGGGCTGGGTGATCTGAAAGGTGCGCACCATGCCGCGGCGCGAGATGTCGTGCACCTTCAGGCCCGTGATGTCCTGCCCGAGGAACTGCACCTGGCCCTGGTTGATCGGCAAAAAGCCGGCGATGCAGGCAAACAAAGTGGTCTTGCCGGCGCCATTGGGCCCAATGAGCGCCACGATGCGGCCCTGCCCGACTTCCAGGCTGGCGTTGTCAACCGCCTTGAGGCCGCCAAAAATTTTGGTCAGCTCGGTCACCTTGAGCATCATGAACCCCCACGGCGCCGGCCACGCCGCTCAAACAAATCAATCAGCCCATTGGGCAGGTAAGCAATGATGACCACCAGCAAGGCACCGTAGAGCACCAGCGACAGGCCCTGGATAGTGAACCAAGCACGCGTCACCTCGCTCACAGCAGCCAGCAGCACCGCACCAATGAGTGGGCCGTACACCGTGCCGGCGCCGCCGATCATGCTCACCAGCAGCATCTCGACCGACTTGTCCACGCCAAAGGCGATGCTCGGGTCGATGTAGAGAAAGTACTGCGCGAAAAAGCAGCCGCCGGTGCCGGCGATGGCGCCGGAGATCATCATGATCTTGGTCTTCTCGGCAAAGGTGTCGATGCCCAGCGCGCGCGCCGAGTCCTCGTTTTCACGAATGGCCGCCAGCCGGGCGCCAAAGCGAGAGGCCTTGAGCCACAGCGCCAGCGCCACCGAGATCACCGTGAGAGCCAAGATGATGAAATAAAACACCCGCCGGTCACCAAACTGGAAGTTGGCCGCGGTCTGCTTCATCGGAATGAGCATGCCCAGGCCGCCGCCGGTGATCTCCACCGAGTTGGAGATGATGCGAAACACCTCTGCAAAGGCCAGCGTGATCAGGGCGAAATACGAACCTTTCAAGCCCGCGCGGAAGGACAGCACCGCAATGAGCCAGCCGGCGGCGGCTCCAGCCAAGGCCGACACGGGCAAGCCCATCCAAGGGTTGAAGCCAAAACGCATCTGCACGATGGTCGAGGCATAGGCGCCGACGCCAAAGAATGCCACGTGGCCAAACGACAGCTGCCCGGCAAAGCCGCCGGCGATGTTCCAGGACTGGCCGATAAAGGCGTAAAACAGCGCCAGCACCCCGAAATTGACCATGAAGGGCGAGCTGAAGACCAGGGGAAACAGCAGGGCCAGCAGGAGCAAAAAGCCGTGCACCAGCCAGGGCGAGCGTGCGCCGTTCATCGCTTGTCTCCAAACAGACCGGAGGGTCTGAACAACAAAATCAGGATGAAGATCAGCGAGATGCCGATCTGCCCCAGGCTCTCGCCCAGAAACAGGCCACCAAACGATTCGGTCAGGCCCACGATCAGCCCGCCGATCACCGCGCCCAAAAAGCTGCCCATGCCGCCGAGCACCACCACCGTGAAGGCGACGATGACGAACACATGGCCGCTCGAGGGCGAGACATAGAAGATGGGCATCAAGAGGCAGGCGGCCGCGCCCAGGGTGGCCAGACCGACGCCAAAGGAGATGGCAAAGACCTTGTCGACATCAATGCCCACCAGGCGCGCGCCCATGCGCTCCTTGGCCACCGCGCGGATCGCTTTGCCGGTATCGGTGCGGGAGATGAACAGGCCCAGCAGGCCACACAGCACCATGGCCGCCACAAAGGAGATCACCTTGGGCACGCCCAGCAGCAGCGGGCCCAGCTCGATCATCTTGTCGCTGTAGGCCAGCGAGATCGTGCGCGAGTCGCCTTTGAAAAACAGCAGCGCCAGGTTTTCAAGCAAGATGGACAGCCCCAGCGTGATGAGCAAGATGTTCTCGTCGCGCCCGAGCGAGAGCTTGCCGATCATGTGCCGGTAAAGCAAATAGCCCAGCACATACATGCCCGGCACCATGACGATGAGCGCCAGGTAAGGGTCGATGCCGGCCTTGGTCAGCAAAAAATAGACCGCAAACATGGCCAGCATGAGCATGCTGCCATGGGCGAAGTTGATGATGTGCAGCACGCCGTAGATCAGCGTCAGACCCGACGCGACCAGGGTGTAGATGCCGCCCATCAGCAGGCCGTTGATGGCGGCAGCAGCAAGGATGGTTGGGTCCACGTGGACTTGCCTCTACAGAGGGAAGGAGAAAAAAGAAAGAGACACGGGCGGCGAGCCGCCCGGCAAGCACAGCGGCCCGGCAGCGCCCAGCCGGGCACTGCCAAGGGCCGCGCAGCGCTGTCGATCAGCTGAACTTGGGCTTGGGGAAGACCGGCTTGGCGGCGCCAAACTCGTTGGGCCAGACCACGTCGATGTCGGTGCGGGTGGCTTGCAGCATCACCGCCCGGCCGCCCTGGTTCTGGCCGTTGACAAAACGGGTCGGGCCGTAGGGCATGAAGTGATCGGACCAGGTGCTGGACTCGAGTGCGGCAATGGCCTTTTCCTTGTCGGCCGTGCCGGCGCGCTGCAGCGCATCGGCGTAGAGCTTGACCGAGTTGTAGCCGCAGTAGACCTCGAAGGTAAACAGCGCGTTGCGATCGGCAGCGCGCTTGCGCACGTCGGCCGCGCGCGGATTGCGCGGATTGAACCAGTGGTTGAAGTCCATCATGTGCTGGGCCACATCGGGCTGCTCTTGCACCAGCTTGTAGTTAAAGCCGCCGCCAAGCACGCTGAACATGCCCGCCAGGTCCACCCTTTGCTGGTGCAGCGTGCGCGCGAGCAGGACGTACTCGTTCTGGTAGTTGCTCATGATCACCAGATCGGGGCGCAGGCTGCGGATGCGCAAAGCCACGTTGGAGAAGTCACGCGTCGGGTTGGCGTGCTTGATGACCTCGGCCACCTCGATGCCAATGCCAGGGAGCTTGCCAGCCAGCAGCTTGGCCGTGCCCGTGCCGAACTCGGACTCCTCGTGCACCAGCACAGCCTTCTTGGCCACACCGCCGGCGGCCTTGTTGACCTGGCCCAGGCCTTCAATGGCGTCGTCGACGCATTTGCCGAAACCGGGCGCCAGACGAAACACGTTCTTCAAGCCGCGGTTGACGATGTTGTCCGACACGCCCACGTCAATCAGGAAGGGGGTGTTGTACTTGGCCGCTGCCTGGGTGGCCGGCAGCGCAATCGCGCTGGAGAAGCAGCCCACATAGGCGGCCACGCCCTCTTGGTGCAGGCGCTCGACCTCGGAGACACCGACTTCGGGACGCGACTGCGAATCAGCCAGCACAGCCTCAAGACGGGCACCGCCCATGGACTTGATGCCACCGGCCGCGTTGATCTCGTCGATGGCCAGCTGGCAGCCCAGACGACCTTGACCGCCGCTGTAGGCCAGGCCGCCGCTGACCGGATGCACAAGGCCGATCTTGACGGGACGGGCCTGGGCCAGCAGCAGGCCCGGGGCGCCGAGCGCCGTGGTGGCTGCGCCAGCTTGCAAAATCAATCGACGAGACACGCGGTGGGGAGACGTCATGGTTAGTCCTCAAGGGTGATGGTGGGAAATCGGCTAAATTGTCCTATTGATAGGACAATAGCGCGAACTGTGCAGCCCCGCCGCAAGGAAGTCAAGCCTTGACTGCGGCGTGGGGTTATTGCGCGGGTTGTCCCTAATCCACCAGCTCCTGAACCAAAGGCTCCTCAAGTGAGCCCGCCCAGCCCGCCCAGCCCTTTAAGGCCCATGGACCATCCCCACTACCGCTACAGCGCCCTGCCCTTGCGCGGGCCTGAGGACCAGGCCCCGGTGCTGCACCTGTTTGTCGTGCTCTACCTGGAGCATTGGGATTTCGAGCCCCCCGAAGGCAGCGTGCGCGATCCGCGCTTTGTGGGCGAGTTTGGCAGCTTCAGCCCCGACTACCGCAGTTGGAGCCAACGCGAAATGGGCCTGCGCATCGGCGTTTTTCGCCTGATCGAGGCCTTGCGCGAGCGCGCCATCGTGCCGGCAGTGGCTGCCAGCAGCCTGGTGCTGCCGCGCGTGCCCCAGGTACTGCAGCAGTTGCAGGAGTTGGGCGCGCAATGGCTGGGCCACGGCTTGGCGGCCACTCGCCTGATGCACGCCAGCCAGAGCGTGGACGAGCAGCGCGCGCAAATTGCCGCTTCACTGCAGGCACTGGCCCAGCACACCGGATCTGCAGCGCGGGGCTGGCTCAGCCAGGACTGGGGCACCAGCGTGCACACCTATGGCCTGCTGGCCGATGCCGGCGTGCACTACACCCTGGACTGGGGCAATGACGATCAGCCGTATTGGCTCGAGCCGGCTGGCACCAGCCGGCGGCGTCTGCTCGCCGTGCCGCTGTCGAGCGAGTGGGACGATGTGCAAGCGCAGTGGTTCAGGCCGCTGGAGCCGGCGCAGCATGCGCGGCAGATGCAGCAGGCGGCCGAGCGCCTGGCCGGCGAATGCCAAACCAACGGCCGCAGTGCGGTCATGGGCCTGGGCCTGCACCCGTGGCTGTGGGGCATGCCAAGCCGGGTTCGGTATCTGCGCGAGCTGCTCGATGCACTCGCGCACACTCCCGGCGTGCGCATGAGCTCCTTGGACGCGATCTGGCGCCACTGTGCCGAAGGCCAGCAGGCCGCAAATTGAATCGCATCTTTTTAGAAAAGCACCCTATGGACTATCTCGACCGACTCAGCGCGTTTTGCGCCTCTCTCGATTACCGCACACTGCCCCATGAGGTGCACGAGCAGCTGGGCTGGATCCTGGCCGATACCGTGGCCGCGATCTCCGCGGGCTCGGCCGAGCCCGAGTTGCGCTCGATTGCCGCGCGCCAGAGTGCCGTGGACACGGCCGATCTGATCGGACTGGGCCGGCGCAGCAGCAGCGAGGCAGCGGCCTTCATCAATGGCACGGCCGGCACCTTTTTGGAGATGGACGAGGGCAACCGCTACTCGCGCGGCCATCCGGCCGTGCATGTGATTCCAGCGGCCATCGCCCTGAGCCAAGAACGTGCGGCCAGCGCCCCCGATTTCCTGGCGGCCGTGGTGGTGGGCTATGAAGTCGGGTCCCGGCTGGGCGCGGCCTCACAGCTGCGCTCGGCCATGCATCCCCACGGCACCTGGGGCACGATCGGCGCGGCGGCGGCCTGCGCCCGCATTGCCAGCCTGAGCGCCAACGGCATGCGCGAGACGATCAACATCGCCTCCTCGCTGACCACCGCCACCTCCAAGCAGACCATGCTCGAAGGCGGCCTGGTGCGCAACACCTATGCAGGCCTGAGCAACCGCAATGGCCTGCTCGCGCTGGACTTGGCCGAGTGCGGCTTCAGCGGCGAGCGCGATGGGCCGGCATCTCTGCTGGGCAAGGTGGCCTCAGAGCACTTTGAACCGGCCGCAGTCATTGCAGATTTGGGCCAAGACTGGCACTTGATGCACAACTACTTCAAGCTGCACTCGTGCTGCCGCTACAACCACGGCACACTCGATGCGCTGGATCTGCTGGCGGCGCAAGAGGGCCTGCCACCGGCCCAGGCCATCGAGCGCATCGAGGTGCACACCTACCACCTGGCCGCCGAGTTGAGCGACCCAGCACCGGCCAACACGCTGGCCGCCAAGTTCTCGGTTCCCTTTGCCGTGGCCACCCGCATCGTCAACGGCTCGAGCGCGCTGGCCAGCTTCACCTGGGACGCGGTGCGCGATCCAGCGGTGCTGGCACTGGCCCAAAAAGTGAGTGTGCGACACGATCCGGCCATGAGCGAGCGCCTGCCCAAGGAGCGGCCCGCGCACATCACGGTGCACCTGCGCGACGGGCGCCAGCTCACCGCACAGGCGGGCGTCAACCGGGGCGATGACGCCGCCCCCTACAGCCGCGATGAACTGCGGGCCAAATTCCTGGATCTGACCGGCCGCATCTGGCCGGCGCCGCACTGCAAGGCGCTGCTGGAGGCCACGCTGGGTCTGGGCCAGTTGCAAGTGCCGCTGGGCCGCTGGCTCGGCCTTCTGGCGCGCACGCCGTCCTGAGCTGGCCGCGGGCCAACCCAGGCTCAGGACAAAGAGTTGTCCCCGCTCATGTAAACCAGCACTTGGGTAAACACGGCGCCGCGCATCCAGAAGAAATTGCAGTTGTTCTTGTGCAGCAATTGGCCTTCGTGGGTGGTGTTTTCCACCCGAAAGCGGCTGGCCACACGCTGGGCCGGCAGGTCAAAGAGGTGATCGAAGTCGCCGTGCCAGACGCGCGCGTAGCGCCCGTTGAGGCGCTCGAACATGCCGCGCAAGCCGCTGTCACGGCCCTCATAAAAGACGCCGTGGTTGGCAATGCCAAAGCGTGCGTCGGGCGCGAAACAGGCCAGTGTGGCCGCCAAGTCCTTGCGGTCCACCGCCGCAAAATAGCGCTCGACCAGCGCTTGCATGCCCGCCGGATCGAGTGCCCCATCGGCAGTGCTATCGGTAGTCCCGTCGGTGGTCCTATCGGCGGCGCTCATGCTGCCTGCTCCACCGGGGCTTGAAAGCCGGCATCCTGCAACGATCGAAACAGGGCCAGTGCGTTTTGGTGATGCGCGCGGGCCTGATCCGACAGCGGCACTTGCAGCCGCGCCTCTGGCACAAAATGCCCATGGCTGCGGCCGCGCACGCACAGTGCCGAGGGCCGGACTTTGCCCACCGGTCGCACATGCGCCGGGATGAAGCTGATGGCAAAACCCAGCCGGCGATCGTCGGTGTCATTACCGGCCGAGGCATGCACGAGATCGGTGTGGTGCAGCGACATCTGCCCGGCCGACACCGGCATGAACTGCCCCTGCGCATCGTCAAAACGGCCGCTGATACCCTGCCCGCGCCGGATCATATTCATCGGCCCGGGCTGGTCGTCGTGCTCAAAAGCGCCCCAGCGGTGGCTGCCCGCCAGCGCCTGCATGCAGCCGGCGGCGATGCTGGCATCGGACAGCGCCACCCAGGCTGTCACATGCAGATGCGGCTCGAGGTAGAAATAGGTGCTGTCCTGGTGCCAGCGCACATAGGCCGGCGTGCGCGCTTCCTTGACAAACAGGGTCGAGTGATAAACCAGGATGTCGGGGCCGATCACGTCCTCCACCGCATCGAGGATGCGCGGGTGGTGCACCAGTTGATCGGCCCAGTTAAAGAGCAGGTAGCTCTTGGATTTTTCTGGAAAGTCGATCAGGGCCCCGCGCTGGGCCTCCCAGGCCTCGAGCTCGCGGCGATGGCTCTGTGCCTCCTCGTGCGAGAGCACATCAATCGGAAAAACAAAGCCGTCGCGCTCGTAGGCGTCGATCTGCTCTTGGCTCAAAAGTTTGGGCATGGCTTGGCCTGGCTGGGGTTGGGGATCAGGAGGGCCGCTCTGCAGCATTTTGCGCGGCCGCCTGCATGGCCTGCAGCATGTCCAGGCGCGGGTGCAGGGGACGCGGATAGGCCTGGCGGCTTTGTGCCAGCCCCAGGCCGAGCGCCGCCTCGGCCATCTTGTAGCTCAGCGGGCCCGGGTTGATGACGGGCACGGGCAAGCGCTGGCTGAGCCAGGCGTGCGACTGGTGCATGGTGGTCGAGCCCAGGATGAGCACATCGGCGCCATCTTCCTCGATGGCCCGCCGGGCGGCCGCCTCCAGCAGCGGGAAGACATCCTCCTCCTTGCCCGCGAGCAAGGCCTGGTTGTCCGGCGCCACCTCGATGGCGCGCACCGAGGCGCATTTGTGATGAAGGCCCAACTCGTCGAGTGCCTTTTTGTAAAGCGGCTTCCAGCGGCTGGCCATGGTCAAGATGGAGAACCGCTCGCCCAGCATCAGGGCGGTGAGCATCGAGACCTTGCCCGGCCCGAACACCGGGATGTCGAGCACCGAGCGCAGGGCGGCCACCCCCGAATCGCTCATGGTGTCAATGCACACGGCCGAGAAGCCCTCATCCTGCGCGCGGCAGCCCGCTTCAAAATTGGCCACATCGGCCAGCACGAAGTCATGGTGGCTCGAGTAATTGACCGGTCCGGCCTTGACCGGCCGAAACTCGAACTGCAGCTCGGGCGACAGCTCGATGCCCTGCAACTGCTCGCGCCGCAGGGCCAGATGCTCGGGCGCCATCGCAAACGGAACAATGACCAGCACACGGCGCATCATGCGCTCACCTGCAGCTCGGCCAGCACCTGATCGGTGGCGGCAACGCGGCCAAAAAGACGCTGGAAATTGCGCAGGGTCACCTGGTGCAAATCCTCAAAGGTGGTGGCGCAGGCGTCCTCGACCAGCGTCACCTGGTAGCCGCGGTCGGCCGCCTCCCGGGCCGTGGTCTCGACGCACATATTGGTCGACACGCCCACCATGTAGAGCTGATCAACACCCAGCGAGCGCAGCAGGCTGTCGATGGCGGTGGAGGCAAAAGCGCCGACCGTCGTCTTGCGCAGCACATGCTCACCAGGCACCGGTTTGAGCTCGTCGAGGATCTCGTGGTCGCGACTGCCCACATGGTTGTTGCAGCTGGCCAGCAGCTTGCGCATGTGGCGCGGCGCATCGCTGGCATCGCTGTGGGCCGCCCCGAGCGTCACATGGACCACCGGCTGACCGAGCCGATGGAAATGCGCGCGCAGCCGCACGATGCTGGGCAGCACCGTGGACTCGATGCGGGCGAAGCGGTAATCGGCCACATTGGAGCCCTGGGCCTTGAGCGTGCGGCCGAGCGCGCCCTGGCGCGAGCCGGTGGCGTATTGCATGTCGATGATGAGCAGGGCAGCGCCCGCGGGCTCGATCACCGGCTCACTCATGTAATCGCGGATGTAATCTTGGGTGGCGTTCATGCACAGTCCTTGGCCAGGTGTTGACGGTAATGCTGCACGATCTGCGAGCCGGTGGCCCACCAGACGCCTTCGTGCTGCGCAATGTAGCTCAGGGCCTGCTCGAGCGCCTCGATGCGGTGGGGCTGGCCCATGATGAAGGGATGGACCGCGATGTTCATCACCCGCCCATGCACCGCGCCTTCGGCGTACAGCACATCGAACTCGTCGCGGATTTTCTGCGCGAAAGCTTGCGCCTCGATGCCGCGGCGCCAGGCAATGCTGTCGTTGATCTCCATCGAATACGGCAAGCTGATGAGCTCGCCGCTGCGCACCCGCACTTCGGTGGGCTGCTCGTCATGGTAGAGGTCGCACAGGTAGGCGATGCCACTTTCGGCCACCAGGTCAGGGGTCTGCAGTGTGTTGGAGGCCGCCGGAGAAAACCAGCCCGGCAGGCGCCGGCCGGTGTGGCGCAGGTGAATTTGCTGGCACTGCTCGATGGCCTCGAACTCCTCGTCCTGGCTCAAGCCCCAGTGGTAGCGGGTGTTGTAGAGCCCATGCGACATGAACTCCCACTGGCGTTCGAGCATGGCCTGCGCGATCTCGGGGTACAGATCGAGCACGGCCATGGACAGCGACACCGTCACCGGCAGCTGCAAGCGGTCGAACAGGGCCATCAGGCGCCACACGCCCACCCGATTGCCATAGTCGCGCAGGCCATAGCCCAAGATGTCCGGGTGCGGCACCCTGGGCCAAGGGTTGCGCACCCGAATCAGCTCGGGCAGGTACTCGTAGTGCTCAATATTGGGCGCCACCCAAACGGCCACCCGAGCCCCGCCCGGCCAGCGCAAGGGCGCGCGCTCGGGCAGGGCCGAGTAGGCGATGCGCTCATGGCCGGCAATCGCACTCATGCGCTGCGCGCTCCGACGGCCAAGGCGGCAAAATGGGGGCTCTTCCCACCGACCTCCGGAGACCGTCCATGCCTGTTGTATCGATCACCCTGTTGCCCGGCTACAGCCCCCAAGCGCGCGAGCGACTGGTCGAGCGCACCGCGCGCACCGTGCGCTCGGTGATCGCCGCCTCCGATGCGGGCACCACGGTGTTTGTCAACGAGGCCGCGACCTACCAGCGCGACGGCCGACGCTTTACCACGGGCGGGCCCGAAGTGCCCGAAGCCAGCGCCCTGGTGCGCCAGTTTCTCGAGCGCATGCAGGCGCGCGAGCTCGACGCGGCACGCCAGTTGCTCGCGCCGGAGTTTGTGATGACCTTCCCTGGCGCCGCACCGATGCGCGACTTTGCCGAGCTGCTCGACTGGGCCAAGGGGCGCTACAGCCGCATTGGCAAGCGGTTCGAGCGCTTTGACGAATGCTGGGGCCACGATGCCACGGTGGTCTACTGCAGCGGCACGCTCGAGGGCGTGTGGCTCGACGGCGCGGCGTTTTCCGGCATTCGCTTCATCGATCGCTTTGAGGTGGCCGGCGGCCTGATCCGGCGCCAAGACGTCTGGAACGACCTGGCCGAAGTCGCCGGCCAGCGGCGCTAGAGAAGGTCTGCACAAACCCGTCATCGCGAGGAGCGCAGCGACGTGGCGATCCATAAGCGTCTGATTGATCAACGGTTTTTGGATGGCCACGCCTGGATCGCCATGACAGACCCAACTTGTGCAGACGGTCCCTAGCCGCCTCGTGGGCATCGACGCTGGACTGGGCGCTGGACTAGGCGTAAAAGGCTCGGCCATTTAGCCCTGCTGAGCGCGCCAGGCTTCGAGAATCTGCGAGCCGGTGGCGGGCCAGACGCCCTTGTGCCGCATGATGTGCGCCAGCGCCTCCTCAAGCGCGCGGATGCGGTAAGGCTGTCCGATCACCCAGGGGTGCAGTGAAATCGCCATCACACGGCCGCCTTCGTGGGCCGACTCCCGGTAGAGCACATCGAAGTGATCGATGAGCTGGTCACGAAAATCGTCCTCGGTGTGGTGGTTGTTGACCAAGATCGTGTAGTCGTCGATGTCAATCGGATGCGGCATGGCCACCAGCGGGCCTGCGGCCGTGCGCATGGCATAGGGCATGTCGTCATTGACCCAGTCACAGACATAGTCGATGCCGGCCTGGCCCAGCAGATCGAGGGTCTGGAACGACTCAGACTTGGCCGGCGAGAGCCAACCGCGCACCGGCGCTGCGGTGGCGCGGCGCAAAATCTCCAGGCTTTGCTCGATCCAGCGTTGCTCCTCGGCCGGATCGAGCCCGCCGTGGTGCAGATGGTCCATGTCCAAGCCATTGGCAATGAACTCCCAGCCCAGGGCCTTGCAGCGCTCGATCAGGCTGGGGTATCGCAGCGCAACCGCCGCATTGACCGCCACCGTGGCGGGGATGGCGTGCCGACCCAGGGCCTGCATGATGCGAAAGATCCCCACCCGGTTGCCATAGTCGCGCAAGGTGTAGTGGCGCAGGTCCGGGTAGGCGGTTTGCATCGCGCCCGGCGGCTTGAAGGGCTGGCCAGCCATGTTCAGCGGGAACCACTCCAGCGCGGGCACCACCCACAAGGCGATGCGCGCGCCGCCCGGCCAGGCCACCGGCTTGCGACGCGGCAGCATCGACCAGTCGTAGCGATCATGGTCCATGCCGTAGCGGCGCAGCGGGTAGGACAGATAGTCCTCGGGCAAGGGCTTGTTGCTCATGGTGCCTCTCCCACCGTTTGACCGGCCGCCATGAAGGCGCTGTGGTAGTGCGCATTGAAGTGCTGCGCGATCTCGCGGCCGGTGGCCAGCCAAACCTTGTCGTGCGACGTGATGTAAGACAGCGCCTCCTCAAAGGCCGCCAGCCGATAAGGCTGGCCAATCAAATACGGATGCAGCGGAATGCACATCACCGTGCCGGAGCGCTCGCCCTCCTCGTAGAGCCGGTCGAACTGGCGCTTGAGAATGTCGCCATAACGCCGGGGCGAGACCAGGTTGACGTTGTAGACGATGGTGTCGTTCATCTCGAGCGAGTACGGAATGCTGGTCAGCGTGCCTTTTTTGACCTTCACCGGGCCGGGCTGGTCGTCGTGGAACAGGTCGCACACATAGGTCAGGCCCATCTCGGCCACCAGGTCCATGGTGTTGGGCGTGTAGGTGAGCGCCGGCGCCAGCCAGCCGTCGAGCTTTTGGCCGGTGTGCTTCTTGATGGTGTCGATCGAGTCCTGGATGACCTGGCGCTCTTGTTCCTCGTTCATGCCCATCAGGTAGCGGGTGTTGTAGGTGCCGTGCGAATAGAACTCCCAGCCCTCCTGGGCACAGGCCTCGATCACTTCAGGGTGGTGCTCGCACAGGGCCACATTGAGCGAGACGCTGCCGCGCATATTGCAGCGCTTCATGACCTCGAGCATGCGCCAAAAACCAGCGCGGTTGCCGTAGTCGCGGTAGGAGTAGTTCTGCACATCCGGGGCCGGCCGGGCCCACGGCGCGCGCGCCGGGTTGCGCGGCGGATTGAGTTCGTAGAACTCCACGTTGGGTGCCACCCAGAACGCCACCCGGGCGCCGCCCGGCCAGCGGATCACCGGCCGGTCGTCATAGGGCAGGTAATCGTAAAACCCCGGGTCACGCCGGGTGGGCAGCGCGCTCAAGATGCGGCCTCGCGCGCCGGCACGCGGGCCAGTTGCTCGAGCGTCTCCTCGATCGAGAGCACGTCGGCGTACTTGAGCATCATGTCGTAGAGGTTGGAAAAATGCGGCGACTCGTGCTTGTCGGCCACGCACTGCTCGGGCACGATGGTGCGAAAGCTGCGCTGCAGGCTGTCGACCACCGTGGCGCGCACGCAGCCTGAAGTCGAGCCGCCGGTGATCACACAGGTGTCCACGCCGTGGAAAGTGAAGATGGACCCCAGGTTGGTCTCAAAAAAGGCCGAGGCCATGCGCTTGTTGATGATGATGTCGCGCTGGCGATCGATCACCAGCCGGTCGTCAAACTCAGCGCGGCGACTGCCCACCTTGATGTTTTGCAGGGAGTCGGGGGTGTTGGTGCGGGTGCCCCACACGCCACAGTCCTCGCCCGACTCCATATAGGCCACGTAGGTCCAGACCACCGGAAAGCCCTTACGACGAAAGGCCTCGGCCAGCTGGTTGACATACTCAAGCTGGCGCGGATCGGTTTCGTAGGCGGTGGCGAACTCGCCCACGCAGGTGTAGGCCTTTTGCAGATCGATGTTGATCAGGGCCGGCATCCGGCCAAAACCGAAGCGCTTGCGGGTGGGATTGGCTTTGACCGCGGCAAACAGCTGCCGGGCGCTCTTGTCTGAAAGTTCCATGGCGCAAACGGTAGAAAAGTGAAGATGGCGCGATCTTCCCTTGGGGCATTTGTCCTGTCAATAGAACAATTGAGGCGCACTCGGGCATCGCGAGCCCATCGACCGCCTCAGGAAAGGGGAAACCGCAGCTGCAGAAACTGCGCGCCCGCCGCGCCCGCGCGCACAGGCTCGGGCGGCTGGTCAGCGGCCATGAAGAGGCAGCCACCGCGCTGCTGCTGGCGGCCCTGCGCATCGACCAGGCTGCCGGCCAGCACGTACCAGAACTGGCCGGCGCTGCCCGACGAATCGGCCACCACGCATTGCCCGGCCGCCGCCCGGCACCATTGGGCGCCGCCTGCATGACCGGTCACCGCCAGCTCACGCCATTGCACTGCCGTCCCGGAGCCGCCATCGAGCACATCGAGATCGAGCGGCTCGGTGGTGTAGGCCACATGCCGGCGCTCAGGCAGGGCCCTGAGCACGGGCGCAGCAGCGGGCATCCACTGCGCACCCGGATCCCAATCGCGCCGCAAGGTCACGTAGCTCAGCCCCTGGTCACCCGCGGCGATCGGCCCGTAGGGTGAAAAGGCGCCCGCGTAGTGGACTGTGAGCGCGCGCACCGTGTGGGTGCCGATGCGCCCGCTGCCGGCCACAAACAGCTGGAACTGGTCCACCGCATGAAAGTGCGCATCGACTGTGGCTCCCGGGGCCTGCTCGACCAAGTAAGCCATGGGCTGACCGGCCAGCGATTGGGCGGTCGGTACAGCCAGGCCCTGGGCCAGCCACTCCATCTTGTTGCTGCCCAGATAGGTGCTGACATGGGTCAGCGCACCGCCCGGGGTGACGTAGCGCAGGCGCCGGGCCAGCGCCTGCTCAAGACCGGCTTGCAACATCTGAGCTCTTTACTCGGGTTGGATATTGGCCTCACGCGCAAGCCGTATCCATTTGGTCGTTTCTTCCGCGATCACCGTCTTGAACTGCTCGGCACTCATGAGCATGGGTGTCATGCCGATGGTGCTCAGGCGGGCAGCGACATCAGGATGGCGCAGCGCCTGGGCGACGGCCGCATTGAGCTTGTCGACCAGCTCCTTGGGCATGCCGGCCGGGCCGACCAGACCCACCCAGGACGGAAAGTCAAAGCCCGGCAGCGTCTCTGACACGGCAGGCCAATCGGGCACCAGGGGGTTGCGCTTGATCGACGTCACTGCAATCGGAACGAGCCTGCCGGCCTTGGCCTGGGCCATGGCATTGGCCAGATCGACCAGGGTGGCATCGAGCGAGCCCCCGATGACATCGGTGATCGTGGCCGGAATACCCTTGTAGGGCACAACCAGCAGATCGATGCTGCCGAGTTTGTTAAGGGTGGCAATCTGGGTCTGCACCGACGAGGTGGTGGAGCCGACACTGACCTTGCCCGGTCGCTGCTTGGCGTAGGCAACGAACTCGCTCATGGTCTTGGCCGGAAAACCGGGCTTGACCATCAGCACATGCATGGTCTCGCCAAACCCGTTGATCGGCGAGAAATCTTTGCGCGGGTCATAGGCCAGGTTCTTGACCATCGCCACATTGGTGGCCAGCGGAGACTGAGAACCGAGCAGTAAGGTGTGGCCGTCCGGCGCGGAACGCACCATCTCCATCACGCCGATGGTGCCATTGGCTCCGGGCTTGTTGTCCACCACGATGGGCTGACCGAGCACGGTGCTCATCTGCTGGCCCAGCACACGCGCAGCCAAGTCGGTGGCGGTGCCCGCAGGCAAAGGCACGATCATGCGGATCGGTCGGCCACTCTGGGCCAGCGCGCTGCCGGCCAAGGCCACGCCGAGCAACAAGGCCTGGAAAAAACGAAACACTCGCATGGTCAGTCCTCCGCCAATTGGTATTGTGATGCTGCAATTGGCACTGATGCCACCGAACGGGGCATCGGTGTTTTCACTAGTCCCGGGTCATGACCGGGACAGACCGCGGACAGGCACCGCTCAGCCGTTGCGCCAGCGGGGCGCGCGTCGCTCGTTGAAGGCCTGCACGCCCTCAAGCCGGTCTTGCGAGGACACCAGCACGTTGTAGACCGCCAGGTCGAGCATGTAGCCGGTGTGAAAGTCCACCTCACCGCCTCGGCTGGCCGCCAGCTTGGCGTAGCGCACCGACATGGGCGCGGCCTGCACGATCTGGCGGGCGATCTGCAGCGCCTGCTCCAGCGCCCGCCCCGGCTCGGTCAATTCGTTGACCATGCCCCACTGCAGGGCCTGCTGGGCGGTAAAGCCCGCACCGGTGTAGAGCAACTGCTTGGCCCGGCGCATGCCGGCCGCCCGCACCAGGTTTTGCACGCCGCCGCCGCCGGGCAAGATACCGCGCTTGACCTCGGGCAAGGAAAAAACCGAGGTCTCGGAGGCAATGATGAAGTCGCACATCAAGGCCAGCTCGAGGCCGCCGCCGTGGGCATGGCCTTCGACGGCCGCCACCACCGGAACGGGAAAATCCTTGACCGCCAGGAAAGCCTCTTCAATCAGCTGGTGCTGCGCCCGCCAGGTCTCGTCGGACATGCCGTTGCGCTCCTTGAGGTCACCGCCCACGCTGAAGGCGCGGGTGCCCGCGCCGGTGAGCACCAACACCCGCACCGCCGCGTTGGCCGACAACTCGCGCACCGCGGCGCGCAGTTCGGTGAACAGCGCGGTGTTCATGGCGTTCATCACATCGGGGCGATTGAGGGTGATCTGCCAGATGCCACTGTCGTCGGGCGCCGCGCCCAGCTGGGCGACATGCAAGGTTTGAGGGTTCATGCAAGCTTTCTTGTGGGGGGATCAATGCCGGTCTTCTGGGTGTCGGTTCGGGCGCGGCGCCGCTGCGGCACTCTAGCCGATCCAGTTGGTCGCACTCCAGCCGCCGTCAATGACCAGCACGTGGCCATTGATGAACGATGCATCGCCCGAGCACAAGAAGGCCACCGCACCGGCCACATCCTCGGGCCGGCCCATGCGCGGGAAGGGGATGGTGTCGACCATCAGGCGGCGAAAGGCCGGCTGCTCGAGCCGGTCTTCAATCAACGGGGTGCGGATCAGTCCGGGGGCCACCGCATTGATGCGCAGCCCCTTGGGCCCGTAATCGACGGCCATTTGCCGGGTCAGGCCGATCAGTGCGGCCTTGGTCGCGGCATAGGCCGAGGCGCCCGGATTGCCCATCAGGCCAAAGGTCGAGGCCACATGCACCACACAGGCGCCGGGCTCGAGCAGGCCCAAGGCCTCGCGGGAAAAGCGAAACACGCTGCGCAGGTTGACGTCGAGAAAGCGGTCGAGTTCGGCGTCGTCAGTCAGGTGCATGGCCTTGGGCCGCCCGATGCCGGCGTTGTTGATCAGCGCATCGAGCCGACCAAAGCGCGAACGCGCCAGCGCCATGGCCTGTGCCGGCGCATCGGCCGCGGTGACATCGAGCACCGCACAGGCCACGCGCTCGGGCCACAGCGCTTGCAGCTCGCGCAAGGC
>JAIXWZ010000233.1 GCA_027491035.1 Comamonadaceae bacterium
CACCGGGCGCAGCAGATTCAAAAAAACCAACTGCAGCCCGGCGATCTGCTGTTTTTTGACACCTTCGCCCGCCTGTCTCACGTGGGGATTTACATCGGCGAGGGTCGCTTCATCCACGCTCCGAGACGCGGCCTGGCCGTGTCGATCGAGTCGATGGACTCGAGCTATTACCGCAAACGCTATGTTGGCGCCCGGCGCGTCATGGGCGAGGCCACGGCGGCTGGCGCCGAGCCAACCGCACCCTGATTGTCAGCGCCCCCCCAAAGGTCTGTGATGTGTTTTTCTTTCTTGCGCACGGTGCGCCGCTGCGCCGCCTTGGCCACTGTGGCCGTCTCGCTCATGTGCGGCCCCGCCCTGGTGTGGGCGCAAAGCAGCGCGGCGCTGTCCCTGCTGGCTGGACAAACGCCCGCCTCTGGCCTGCCGGCGCATCTGAAAACGCCGGCCTGGTCCGGCTACGCACAAGCGGTTCAGCACAACTGGCAGCAGTACCAGACACAAATCGGCGCGCCGATGGCCCGCTGGGCCAGCCGCGAACTGCCGGCCTTCGACGGTACGGTGTTCTACCCCTTCTCTGGCCCTGACTTTGCGACGGTCAGCCAGTTGTTCCCGAACGCCAAGCGCTATGTGCTGGTGGCCATGCAAACGGCCCAGCGCCCGATCGACCTGAGCGAGCTCAAGCCCCAGGCGGCTGAGCAAACGCTCGAGGTGCTCACCGATGCCTGGAAAAACTACGGGCGCGACGGTTTCTTCGTCACCGAGTACCTGGACAAGTACCTGCACCAGAACCGGGTGCGCATCGGCGCCTCGACCTTTCTGAGCACCTTCTTTCAACTCAAGGGACTGAGCCTCAAGAGCGTGGTGCCGATTGAAGTCAGTGCCGATGGCCAAATCCAGGAGCTCGATGCCAGTGATGCGCCCTGGCGCTCGGCCCGCTTTCGGCTTGAGCGCGCAGGCCAACCCGTGGTGGTCGACTACCTCAGGATAGACCTGTCCGACAAAGGCCTGAGCGCCAACCCTCACCACCGGCAGTTCGTGCACCGTGCGTCGGCCCACCCGGTGTTGCTCAAGGCCGCCTCCCACCTGCCTCAAAACAGCAGCTTTTCCATCGTGGCCGACAGCCTGACCACACAAGCGCCCTTCATCGTGCAGGACGAAACCGGCATCAGGTTCAGTCAACTCAGGGGCCAATTTGCCATCCGTCTGTATGGCAAGTTCGAGCGGCCTCACAAATCATTTGGCCAATACCAGCGCGAATTGGCCAAGGCCTTCGCCGAAAGCCCAGATGTGCGGCCGCTGGACTTTCGGGTCGGCTACTTCAAGGGAGGCAGTTACGCACTGATCGTGGCCCAGCGCAAGAGCTAGCAGGGCCCGCCGGTGATCTCCTCCAACGGCCTGCTGATGCTGCCCATCCTGGCAGCGCTCTACCTGTCTTTGCGCAGCCAGCAGGCGCGCCTGCTGCTGCTGCTGGCAGCCGGCGCCGCCGCGCTAGGTGCCGAGGTCTGGATGGCCGAGCCGGCGGCGCGCCTGAAAGCGGGCTTGGACCTGCTGTTGGTGATCGGCTTGCTTGCAGTGTGCTGGAGCGGCTGCCGCCTGCTGCCTCGCGCCAGTGCGCACCACCACCACCGCTGGCTGGGCGCGCTCATCGTGCTGCTGGTGCTGCCCTTGCTGACCTACAAGCTGCTGCTGGCCGGCGCGGCCGCTTGGCTGCTGCCCAACGCCGACGCGCTGGCCGGCTTAGCGCCCGCCCTGGGCCTGTCGGTGATGACCTTTCAGGCCATCAGTTACAGCGTCGACAGCTATCGCGGGCAGGTGCCCACGCGCAGCTGGCTGCACTTTGGCGTCTACATGAGCTTTTTCCCGCACCTGGCGGCCGGGCCCATCCTCAAGGCATCGGACTTCGTCGGGCAGTTGATGCAAAAGCGCCAGGTCAGCCAGGACGATGTGCGCGCGGGCCTGTGGCGCATCTTCAAGGGCCTGTTCAAAAAATTGGTGCTGGCCGATCTGATTGCCCGCGCCGCGGTGACGCCAGTTTTCGCCGACCCGCAGGCTTTTTCCTCGCTTGAAATCCTGATCGCCACGCTGGCCTTCACGGTGCAGATCTACCTCGATTTCTCGGCCTACAGCGACGTGGTGATCGGCTCGGCGCGTCTGCTGGGGCTGCAGCTGCCGGAAAACTTCGATCGACCCTACCAGGCCCGCTCCATCTCTGAGTATTGGCGGCGCTGGCACATGAGCTTGTCGGCCTGGGTGGGCCAGTATGTCTATCGCCCCCTGGGCGGCAACCGGGTGGTGCGCTGGAAGGTCTATCGCAATGTGATGATCTCGATTGTGCTGCTGGCCCTGTGGCACGGCCTGACGCCCAACTTTTTGCTCTACGGCCTGCTGCATGGCACAGCCGTGTGCCTGAACCGGTGGCTGCGCGAGCAGCCGCCGTGGCTGGCCTGGGTGCAGCGCCACCCCTTCGCGGCGCCCGCCCTGGGCTGGACGCTGACCTTTGCGTTCGTCGTGATCGCCAGAATCCTCTTTAAAACGCCCACGTTCGAGGATGCCCAGACCTACTGGCTCAGCCTGGTGTCTTCGGAGCTCAGTGCCTGGCCGCGGTTTGGTCTGGCCTTCTGGGTCTGCCTGGGCGCAGGCTTGGTGGGCTGCTTCATGCCCGCGCGCTGGACGGCCGGTGTTCAGCACCGCTTCGAGCGACTCTCGCCGGTGCTCCAGGGCCTGCTGCTGGCGGCTGTGTTGATGCTGGGCGCGTGGCTGTCGGACGGGCAGGCCCTGGCCTTCATTTACCGGCAGTTTTAAGCATGTTCAAGCGCCCCGCCCACTCCACGTCGGCACGCCGGCATCTGTTGCAGATGCTGGCCGCTGCGCTGTGCGTGCTGGTGCCGCTCTATGGGCTCGATATCGCCCAGACCCTGCGGCCGACCCGCGTCCTGGGCCCGGTCGGCCTGCCCAGCTCGCAAGAAGTCGCTGCTGCGGCCCAGCCAGCCCCCCCGGTTGCGGCCCCAGCGGCCGATGAACCCCTTGCCCAGGCGCCGCCACCGGCTGCAACGCGCAGCTCGGGCGCGCCGGCGCCAGCGACCGTCCAGCCGGCGCAGACGGCTGGAGCTGGCAAACCGGTGGAGGCGGCCACCGGGGCAACGGGCACCGCCGCGCCGGCCGGCGAGACGGCCAAGCCGCAAGCGGGCTTGGCGTCCGGCCAGGCCCTGCTGCCGATCGAGGGGATCGAACACCTGCGCCCCTTCTACAGTGCGCTGGCTCGCACCGACCGGCCCGGCCCCGTGCGGGTGCTGCACTACGGCGACTCGACCTTGGCCGGCGACGGCATTGCCAAGACGGTGCGGCGGCGGCTCAAAGCCGAATTTGGCGATGGGGGCCCGGGCTTTTTCGTCGCCGGGATGGACCCGCGCTGGATGCGGCGCGACGATGTGCGGGTGGACCGCAGCGGCGAGTGGGACATCTTCACCATTCTCCACGGTGGCAACCAGGGCCGCTACGGCCTGGGCGGCATCGTCGCCAAACCCCGAGGCAATGCGGCCGGCGTGCAATTTGCTCCGGCGCGCTCTGGGCAAGCGCTGGGCCAAAAGCTCGAGATCTATGCCCAGAAGTCGCGCCGCAGCGATGCGGTGCGCCTGCAGATCAACGGCGCGCCCGTGACGGCGCTGCGGCGCATCGAGCACGCCAGCTTCGACCAATGGCTGCTCGAGCATCCCGAACCCATCGTCTCGGGCCAATTGCGGGTTCAAGAAAGCGGGCTCGAGATCTACGGCCTGGCGCTCGAAACCACCCAAGGCATCACCTGGGAAACCACGGCCGTTGTGGGCATTGCCAGTGGATCCATCCGCCAGTTCAATGCCGATCACCTGGCCGATCAAACCCGCGTGCGCCAGCCCGAGCTGATCGTCGTCATGCTCGGCGGTAACGATGCCGGCCACGGCGGCATTTTGCAAGGCGATGGCAAGATCTACCGCGATGGCTATATGCGGGCCGTCGACGTTTTGCGGCGGGGCGCCCCTGGGGCGGCCTGTCTGCTCATGAGCCCGACCGACCAGGCCATGCTCGACGACCAGGGCCGCCTGTTGTCCAAAAAGACCATGGCCCGCATGGTCGAGTTGCAGCGCCAGGCCAGCCGGGAGCTGGGCTGCGCCTTCTGGGACAGCTGGCAGTTCATGGGCGGGCCCAATTCATTTGCCCGCTGGCTGCAACAGGGCCTGGCCTGGACCGATTTGATGCATCTGACGGAAAAAGGCTTGAACCGCATCGGACAGGGGCTGGCCGATGCGCTGCTGCACGGCCACGAACAACACCGGGGGCGCCCATGAGCCAGCGCTTTGGCTTGCGCAGCTGCGCTCTGGCCTGCACCGCCCTGTTGTTCTCGATCGGCCTTGCGGCCCAGGAAAGCGGCCCAGCCGATCCCCGCAGAGCGCCCGAGAGCAGCCTGCACCGCGCCTTCTCGGTTCCCGGTGGCGCTGCCCTGGAGCCGCTCAAATGCCGGCCATCGGCCAAGCCGGCGCCCCAGGTTGCACGCCCCGCAGAAGGCGGGCCTGCGCCGGCGGGCTCGCAGGAAGAAGAGCTGCCGCTGACCCAAGAGCAGGAGCGCGAACTGCTCACGCAGGCCCCGCCGCCGCCCTCGCGCGACGAGCTGCGCCAGAACCTGCCGCACGAGGACTGGATCAAGCAGTTGCACCAGCAGCTGCGGCAGGCCTCCGGTTCGGGCCTTGCACGCATCGGCATCTGGGGCGGCAGTCACATGGCGGCCGAGTTTTTTGTCAGCGAGCTGCGCCGTCCCATGCAGACACGCTATGGCGCGGGCGGCGCCGGCCACATCAATTTGCTCTATGGCTCGCTGGGCATCCGGCTGCCGGCCAAGGCCCTGTGCCGGCAAGGCCGCTGGCAGCACGAATTGGCCCCGCGCCCGGCCGACTCGACGCCGCAGGCCGTCGGGCTTGGGCTGTTTGCGCTGAGCAGCCGCGAAGCGGGCGCCGCAATCGAGTTCGACCCGACCGGCTCCCAAGGCGCGGTGCGCACGGTGACCGTGCACTATTTGCGCCAGGAAGGTGCGGGGGTGCTCGATGTGCTGGTCGATGGCGAGTTGGTCGAGTCGATCGACACCAGCGGCGCCAGCGCGGTCGGCTCGATCCGCATCAGCGCCGCACAAGCGATCGGCAGGATCAAGCTGGTGGCATCCGACGAGCGCGGCGTCACCCTGCTGGGCGCCTTCGCCGAGGACACCCAGGGCCTGGTGCTGGACAACTTTGGCATCGCCGGCGCGTCGGGCAACTTTTGGACCAATGCCCGCGCCGACCTGCTCGGCCAGGCCCTGGGGCAGCGCCCCTACCACCTGGTTGTGCTGGCCTACGGCACCAACGATGTCACCGGCGCGCAGTGGGACCCTGCGCAATACCGCGCGCGCTTTGAGGCCACGCTCGAATCGATGCGGCGCGTGCAGCCTTCTGCCATGTGCTTGCTCATCACGCCAGGCGATCGGGCCAGCCGCAGCCAGGTGCGCAGCCAGATTCGCGGCAAGGACGGCAAAATGCGGCGCGTCGTCAGAACCCGCTACGACCTCAAGACCTTCACCCTGCGGCACATGCAGACGGCCCAGATTCAGCGCGAAGTCGGCGCGCGCCACCAGTGCGTGACCTGGGACATGTCGCTGGCCATGCGCCAGGCCGGTGGCGCCTATGCCTTGATGAAAAAGTCGCCGCCCTGGATGGCGGGCGACCTGATTCATCTGACGCCGCTGGGCTATCAGGAAATGGCCAAGTCACTGCTGCAGTGGCTGCGCCTGTGAGCCGACCATGAGCCTGTCGTCAAGCGGCGGTCCGCTGCGCACCCTCTCGACCCTGGACGTGGTCTGTCTGATCATCGGCACCGTCATCGGTGCGGGCATCTTCAAAGCCCCGTCGGTGGTGGCAGGTCAGATGGACAGCGCCCTGGAGTTTCTACTGATCTGGGTCGTCGGCGGCCTGATTTCAATTGCCGGCGCGCTGTGCTATGCGGAGCTCGCCACCAGCCATCCCCACCCCGGCGGCGAGTACCACTACCTCTCCAAAGCCTTTGGCAAGCGCATCGCCTTCTTTTACGCCTGGGCGCGCAGCACCGTCATCATCACCGGCTCGATCGCTATCCTGGCGATCACACTGGGCGACTACATGACGACCATCTGGCCGCTCGGGCCGTATTCGAACTACCTGTGGGCCATGCTGTCGATCGTGGGCACCAGCGCGCTGAACCTGCTGGGCATCCGAGAGAGCACGCGCACCCAAAACGCGCTGACGGTGCTCGAAGTGCTGGGCATCATGGCCATCGTGTACGCCGGGTTTGCGCAACAGGGCATCGCCTCCATGGACGATTTGCTGGCCCGCCAGGACTCGCAGAGCCACTATGGCCTGGCCATGGTCTTCGTGCTGCTGACCTTCGGCGGCTGGAGCGAGGTGTCTTACCTGTCGGCCGAGGTCAAGGACGGCCGGCGCGGCATGAGCCGCGCGCTGGTCCTCGGGTTGGTGGCCGTCACAACGCTCTACCTGCTGGCCAACCTGGCCTACCTCAACGCACTGGGACTGCAGGGCATGGCCCAGTCCAAGGCCGTGGCCTCGGACGTCTTCATCCTGGCCTTTGGCAAGGGATCGGCCATGGTCTTTAGCGTGATCGTGATCCTGTCGTGCCTGAACTCGCTCAACGCCACCATGATCTTCGGGGCCCGCAGCAATTTCGCGCTCGGGCAGGACTTTCGCACCTTTGCCTGGCTGGGCCATTGGCATGGATCGGGCAACCCGCGCAACAGCCTGATCGTACAGATGCTGATCTCGCTGGCGGTGGTGATGCTGGCCATCGTCACGCACCAGGGTTTTGAAACGGTGGTCGAGTTCACCGCGCCCGTCTTTTGGGCCTTCATTTTGCTCGTGGGCGTGGCCCTGATCGTGCTGCGCCAGCGCGAGCCCGATCTGCATCGGCCCTTTCGTGTTCCGCTCTACCCCTGGCTGCCGCTGGCCTTTATTGGCGTGACCGGCTGGATGCTGTGGTCGAGCCTGGTCTACACCGGGCTGGGCGCCTGGGTGGGCGCTGCGGTGCTGGTCTGTGGGCTGATTCCGCTGGCCTGGGAGGCCAAACGCCACGGCATGCGCCTGCCTCAGGGCACGGCGGGCCGGTCGAGCGAGGCGTAAAGCTCAGGGCCCACTGAGCGGGCTGAAGCTGACTTGGCCAGGGCGCTGGAGGGCATGGGCGCAATGGGCGCAATGGGCGCCCAGCGCAGCCGAAGTTCTTCGGCCGCTGGCAACGGGGCTGCGGCGCTGAGCAGCGGCGGGGCCTGCATGCCGCCGGCCATGGCCAGTTGCACCTGTGGCACCGAGTCGCGCAAACGCCCGGTGGTCTCAATCAGGGAGGCCAGCACGCTGGCGTAGCGCGGCCCGGTGGCATAACCTGCGCGCTGCAGTGAGGACGCAAAAGCCATGGGATCGCCCGTGTTTTGCATGACCTGTGCATAGCGAGGCGACTGGCTGATCAGCCGGGCGTAGTCGGCAAACGATTCCTCGTAGCTCGAGTAGGCGCGAAAGCGTCCGACCATGCGCTCGGGCGCGCCGTTGACATACTCGGTCGTCATCACCTCGACGCTGGGGCCCCGCCAGTTGGCGCCGGCCCGGATGCCAAACAGGTTGAAAGAATTGCGGCCGTCGGCCGCCTTGATTTCCCGGCGGCCCCAGCCCGTCTCTAACGCGGCCTGGGCCAACATGTACTGCGCCGGTATGCCACTGGCCTGTTGCGTCTTGTTGGCCGCCGCCGCGTGGCGCACCAAAAAATCGCCGGCCGCCGAGCCCGTGCCAGCCGGCGAAGCTGACGCAGGCGAGCGGCTGGCCGCCGCCAGCGCGGCGGGCGTTGGGGTCGTCAGCGCAACGGGCGTCGGGGTCGGCAAAACGGCCGGCCTGGCGTTCGCAGCGGCCGGGTTGGCTGCAACGGTGCGAACCAGAGCCGGGTTGGAAGAGCCGCTGGCCAAAGCGCTGGCCCTGCCATCGACCACGCTCAGGTCGATGACTTGGCCCGGTCGGATTCGGTTGGCGTCGCCAATGCCATTGTCCTTGGCCACCCCGACGGCCAACTGATGCAGTTGCGCCACGCTCAGGCTCAGGTGCGGCGCGCTCAGGCGCAGATGCCGCCCGACCAGGCCCGACAGGGTATCGCCGGCACGCACAGTGGCCTCGCTGATCTCGCCGCGCGCCTGGGCTTGCACCAGCGTTTGGGCAAAGCGCTGCCCGGCCGGCGCAGGGGCCGTTGCTAGGGCCTGCGCAGAGGCCTGCGCAGAGGCCTGCGCAGAGGCGAGGCGACTGGGCGTTGGGCTGCCAACGGTGGGCGTGGCGAAGACGGTCATGGTCGAACCTCGGCCAGCGCAGCCTAAAGGCCCTCGCCCGCCGACGGAAAGTCAACAGGCCCGTACTTATGCAATATCCGTTCCTGTCAGATCAGCTGCTCTGCGGCGCGGCCGCATGCAGTCCAAGCATTGACCTGGCAAGGCCAAAATAAAAAGTTAGCAATCACATTCAAATCAAGCGGCAACGGCATCCAAGGCCATTTGGGCCCCGCCAAGCTCACTCGGCCGCGCGCTGCGCCCGTCGCTGCCGCTTGCGCTTGGCCTTGTTGTGCGAGGGCGGCGCCGACAGCTCGCGCTCGATCGCCAGCGACCGCAATTGCGCCAGCGCCTGCTGATTGCGCTCGAAACGGCGTCGGTTGAGATACCGGCGCAGGCCAAATCCGATCGCGAAACTGATCAGGCCGGAGACCAGCAAAATGGTCCAGAGTTCGGAGTTCATGGGCGGGACGAGGGCGGCAAAAACAGCGCCTGCAAATCATTGAGAAAGTCAAAGCCACGCTCGGTCGGGCGGATGTGCGTCGGATCGGCGTGCAGCAAACCGCTCGATTGTGCCTTTGCGATGGCCTCTTGCAAGACCGAAGGCGGCAGGCCGGTGCGGTCGGTGAAGTCCTGCAAGGCAAAGCCCTCAGGCAGCCGCAGGGCATTGAGCATGAATTCAAACGGCAGGTCGGCGCGGCCGACCTCCTGCTCCTGCGCGATAGCCTGCCCGTGCGCGGCCCGCTCCATGTACAGGCGCGGCTCGCGCACCCGCACCTGGCGCACCACGCGGTGGGGAAAACTGAGCTTGGAGTGGGCGCCCGCGCCAATGCCCAGGTAGTCGCCAAAGCGCCAGTAATTGAGGTTGTGCCAGCAGCGATGGCCCGAGCGGGCAAAGGCCGAGACCTCGTAGCGCTGCAAACCGGCTGCGGCACTTTGCTCGGTGATGCGGTCGAGCATGGCATAGGCCAGGTCGTCATCGGGCAAGGGCGGCGGGAACTTGGCGAAATAGGTGTTGGGCTCGATCGTGAGGTGGTAGATCGATAGATGCGGCGGCTCAAGGGCCAGCGCCTGCTGCAAATCGGCGTCGAGCCCGGCCATGTCCTGGCCGGGCAGGCCGTACATCAGATCGAGGTTGAAGGTCTCAAAGCACTGAGCGGCTTCTTGCGCAGCGGCCAGGGCCTGGGTGCGGTCATGCACCCGGCCCAGAGCCTTGAGCGCCCGGTCGTCAAAGCTCTGCACCCCCAAGGACAGCCGGTTCACACCCGCCTGCCGGTAGGCCCGAAAACGGTCTTTCTCGAAGGTACCCGGGTTGGCCTCGAGCGTGATCTCGCAGTCGGGCGCAAGCTTCAGGCGCGCTCGCAAATCGCCCAGCAGACGGTCGATGGCCGCTGGGGTGAACAGACTGGGCGTGCCGCCACCCATGAAGACGCTGTGCACACTGCGGCCCCAAATCAGGGGCAGGGCTGCATCCAGATCGGCCATGAGGGCGTCCAGGTAATCGTCCTGCGGGGTCTGGCCGGCTGCGATTTCGTGCGAGTTGAAGTCGCAGTAAGGGCATTTGCGCAGGCACCAGGGCATGTGCACGTACAGCGAAAGCGGCGGCAGGGCCGCCAACTGCAGCGTACCGGCTCGCAGGTAATGCGAAATGTCGCGGGGGCCAGACATGCTTTAGGCGAGCCAGCGCTCGCGGATCAGCTCGCTCATCTGGCGGGCCGCCTGACCGCGGTGGCTGTGCGCATTCTTGACCTCGACCGGCAGCTCGGCAAAGGTCTTGCCAAAGGCCGGGATGAACATGACCGGATCGAATCCAAAGCCGTGGCTGCCGCGCGGCTGCCGCGTGATCTGGCCGGCGGCGCGGCCCACGGCAATCAGCGGCTCAGGGTCATCGGGCGTGCGCACCGCCACCAAGGTACTGACCAGGGCGGCGCGGCGGTCGTCCACACCCTGCATCTGCTCGAGCAAGGCCTTGACGTTGTTGTCATCGCCCTTGGCGTAGCCAAACTGCGTGGCGTAGTAGGCGGTGTCCACACCCGGCAAGCCACCAAAAGCGTGAACGCACAGGCCGGCATCGTCGGCAATCGCCGGCAGGCCACTGGCGCGTGCCGCATGGCGGGCCTTGGCCAGCGCGTTTTCGACGAAGGTGCGAAAAGGCTCCTCGGCCTCGCCGATGCCCAGTTCGGACTGGCGCAGCAGCTGCAGCCCCAAAGGCTCGAACATGGCCTGCAGCTCGGCGAGCTTGCCGGCGTTGTGGGATGCCAGAACCAGCTTCATCGGGCGGGCAGGGCTTGGGCCAGCGCCGCTTTTTGCATCGCGATCAGCTCGGCAATGCCCTGCTCAGCCAGGGCAAGCAGTTGGTCCATCTCCTTGCGCGTGAAGGCCGCGCCCTCGGCCGTGCCTTGCACCTCGACGAAATGGCCGGCCTCGGTCATGACCACATTCATATCGGTGTCGCAGGCCACGTCTTCCAGGTACTGCAGATCGAGCAAAGGCGCGCCCTGCACCAGACCGACCGAGACGGCCGCCACATGGCCGAGCACCGGGCTGCGTGCGAGCTTGCCCTGCGCCAGCAGCTGGGCCACCGCATCTTGCGCCGCCACGAAAGCGCCGGTGATGGCCGCCGTGCGGGTGCCGCCGTCGGCCTGGATCACGTCGCAGTCCAGGTGCACGGTGCGCTCACCGAGCAGATCCAAATCAAAAACCGCGCGCAGGCTGCGGCCGATCAGGCGCTGGATCTCCTGCGTGCGCCCGCTTTGCTTGCCCTTGGCCGCCTCGCGGTCGCTGCGGGTGTGGGTGGCGCGCGGCAGCATGCCGTATTCGGCCGTCACCCAGCCCTGGCCGCTGCCGCGCTTGTGCGGCGGCACTTTTTCTTCGACCGAGGCGGTGCACAGCACCTTGGTCTGGCCAAACTCAATCAACACCGAGCCCTCGGCATGGATGGTGTAGGCGCGGGTGATGCGCACCGGGCGCAGCTGTGCGGGTGAACGTTGATCGGGACGTGCGTAGGTCATGGCTGCAATCGAATGAAAGTCTGCGGCCGCCATGCGGCCGGGCCGGCAATGGTAGCGGCTCCGGCCGGCCGGGCGGCCCGCGTTGACCCCAACCCCGCCTTGGCGGATCAAAAACGGGGGCCGGCCGGCTGCATGCCAAGCTCGCTATAATGGCGGGCTTTGCAGATCGCAGGCCTCCTGGGCTTACGAACTGCGAAAAACCCATACCGCCCGGTGAGCCGGAGCCGTACTTGGCCTGCAAGCGCTTGATGCGTGCCGCGGGCCGGGGCTGGCGGCACAACACAGGACCCGGGCGAGGTGCAGCGCAGGCTGCTAACTGTTTTTTAATGGAGTGTCCTTATGGCACGCGTCTGTCAAGTTACGGGCAAGAAGCCCATGGTCGGGAACAATGTGTCCCACGCCAACAACAAAACCAAGCGCCGGTTCATGCCGAACCTGCAGTACCGCCGTTTCTGGGTCGAGAGCGAAAACCGCTGGGTGCGCCTGCGCATCACCAACGCGGGTCTGCGTCTGATCGACAAAAACGGCATTGACGCCGTCCTGGCCGACCTGCGCGCACGCGGCGAAATCTAAAGGAGCAGCACCATGGCAAAAGGCGCACGCGAAAAAATCAAGCTCGAGTCCACCGCCGGCACGGGCCACTTCTACACGACCAGCAAAAACAAGAAAACCACACCTGACAAGATGCTGATCATGAAGTTCGACCCCAAGGCTCGCAAGCACGTCGAGTACAAAGAGGTCAAACTCAAGTAATCAGGCCCCGGTGGCCGCACAACCCGCCCTCGCAAGACGGCGGGTTTTTTCTTGCCCACTGGCCACGGCAGGGCCAGTCACCCACACGCCCGCAGCCCAGCAGAGCGACAATGCCCCTCCCAACCGACCCGAGCCTGCCATGAACATCAGCAAAGACACCGCCGTCACCCTGCGCCTGAAAGTCACCGACGTTCAGGGACAGGTGATCGAAAGCGGCAAGGAGCCCGTCGCCTACCTGCACGGGGGCTATGGCAACTTGCTCGACAAACTTGAGCAGGCCCTCGAAGGTCAAAGCGCGGGGTTCAAGATCGACCTCAAACTCGCGCCGGCCGATGCTTTTGGCGAGCGCGACGAAACGCTGATCCAGAGCATCGCCAAAAGCGACTTTCCCCCGGGCGTCAAGGTGGGCGGCCAACTCGAAGGCCAGGGCGAAGATGGGAGCCGCCAGGTCTTTACCGTGGTCAAGATCAAGGGCCAGCAGGTGATCCTCGATGGCAACCACCCGCTGGCCGGCAGGACACTGCAGATCAGCGCCCAGGTGCTCGACGTGCGCGCCGCCTCGGCAGAGGAAATCGCCCACGGCCATGTGCACGGGGCGCACGGTCACCAGCACTGAAGCTCACACTGCGGCTCAGTCAGGCTCCTGCGAGGCCGCCAGCAGGCTCCAGGCCGCCATGCACATGGCGGCGATCACCGGCCCGATGACAAAGCCATGGAGCCCGAACATGGAAATGCCGCCCAGGGTGGACAGCAGCACCACGTAGTCGGGCATCTTGGTGTCCTTGCCCACCAAGATGGGCCGCAGGATGTTGTCCACCAGGCCGATGACCAGCACGCCAAAGGCCAGCAGCACCGAGCCTTGCACGACCTGGCCGGTGATGAACAAATAAATGGCCATCGGCAGCCAGACCACCGCTGCCCCCACGGCCGGCAGCAAGGACAAAAAGGCCATCACCACGCCCCAAAGAACCGGGGCGTTCAGGTCGAGCGCCCAAAAGATCAGGCCGCCCAATGCGCCCTGCGCCATGGCCACCGCAATATTGCCCTTGACGGTCGCACCGATGACGGTGGCAAATTTGCTGCCCAGCTCGTCCTTGATCTGCTCGCCCAAAGGGATGACCTGGCGCAAGCGCAAGATCAGCGCGCGGCCGTCGCGCAGAAAGAAAAACAGCAGGTAGAGCATGATGAAAAAGCCCAGCACCAAATTGAAGGCGTCCTGACCGATGCTCACCGCCTGCGCCGCAAAAAACTGCGAGCCACGGGTCAGCGCTGCGGTCAGGCGCTCTTGCAGCAGGCCCGAGCTGCCCAGGCCGAACCGGTCGAGCAAGGCCGTCACCGAGGCGGGCAATGCGGCATAGATCTGCTGCAGGTAGGCGCTGAAATTGATCTCCCCCGAACCCACGCGCTGATAGACCTGGGCACCTTCTTTGACCAGCATGCCGGCAATCCAGCTCAAGGGCAGCAAGACCAGCAAGACAATGCCCAGCAGGCAGGTCAAGGCCGCGAGGTTGCGCCGCTCGGGCATGGCCTTGAGCAGACGGCTCTGCAGCGGCGCAAACAAGATGGCCAGCGCCGCTGCCCAAAACAGCGCGCCATAGTAGGGCTGCAAGATCCAGGCAAAGGCCACGCTGACGGCGACCAGCAGAACCAGAAAAGCCTTGTCCTTGAGCGAGGAGCGGGGGTCGTTGGGGCGCGTGTTCATCGCAAGGGGGTACGGAGGAGCAGATGCCGCCATGGTAACGGCTTGCGGCATCGGGGCAACTTTTGCAATGGCCGCACGCCACTGCCCAGGTCGGCGGCTGCTCTACCATGAGGCCCATGCCCAGCGACCCTCCATGGCCGGCCGAGACTTACACCGTGGCGGTGCGTCAACTGTGCGAGTTCACCGCCCGCTGTGGCGATCTGGACTTGCGCTTTCAAGGCGCGCCCAGCGCTGCTGAAGGCATGGCCGGTCACACCCTGGTGGCCCAGCGCCGGGGCCCGGGCTACGAGCGCGAGGTGGCCCTGAGCGCCGTGTGGGGCCCGCTGACGGTGCGGGGCCGCGCCGATGGCTACGACAGCCTCCAGCAGCGGCTCGAAGAGGTCAAGACCTACCGCGGCCGCTTCGGCTCCATCACCGCCGAGCAGCAGGCCCTGCACTGGGCGCAGGCGCAGATCTACGGCCACCTGATGTGCCAGACGCGTGGGCTGCCTCAGATCCGGCTGGCCCTGGTCTACCTGAACCTCGACGACAGCCAGGAAACCGTGCTCGAGCGTGTGTGCGAGGCCCAGGCCCTGGCGCAGTTTCACGCGCTGCACTGCGGCCGCTTTGTCGATTGGGCGCGGCAAGAACTCGCGCACCAGAGGGCGCGCGGCCAGGCGCTGCAGAGCCTGGCTTTTCCTCAGGCGGCCATGCGCGAAGGCCAGCGCACGCTGGCACGCGCCGTCTGGCATGCCGCCCGGCAAGGGCGCTGCCTGCTGGCCCAGGCGCCCACCGGCATCGGCAAGACGCTGGGCACCGTGTTTCCCGCGCTCAAGGCCATGGGCGATCCGGGCCAAGCCAACGCGATCGACAAACTCTACGTCCTGTCGGCCAAAAGCTCGGGCCGCACGCTGGCTGTGCAAGCGCTGACCGGCCTGGTGCGCGGGCCTGCGCCCGGCGAGGCCGCCTGCGCAGGTGGCGGCCCCTTGATGACCGCAGACGGGGCACCCACAAAGCCGCCGCCCGATCGCGCCATCGGGCAGCGGCTGCGCGTGCTCGAGTTGCTGGCGCGCGAGAAGGCCTGCGAGCATCCGGACAAGGCCTGCCACGGCCAGTCCTGCCCGCTGGCCAAAGGCTACTACGACAAGCTTCCGGCCGCGCGGGCGGCCGCCGTGGAGGCCGGGCTGATGGACGGGGCCACGCTGCGCCGCATCGGGCTCGACCACGCGCTGTGCCCCTACCACCTCGGCCACGACATGCTGGCCTGGTCCGATGTGGTGGTGGGCGACTACCACCACTGGTTTGACAGCCACGCCGTGCTCTACAGCCTGAGCGCGGCGCGCCAGTGGCGTGTGGCGGTGCTGGTCGACGAGGCGCACAACCTGGTCGAGCGAGGCCGCCAGATGTACAGCGCAGACCTCGACGACGCGGTCATCGATGCGGCCACTGCGGGCGCACCGGCCGCACTGCGGCAAGACCTCGCACGCTTGCGCCGCCACTGGCGTGCCTTGAGCCGAGGGGCAGCGCCCTACGGCGTGCTGCCCCAGCTGCCGCCGGCTCTGCTGACTGCCATGCAGCACACACGGGGGGCCATCACCGCCTGGCAAAGCGAGCACCCGACGCAGCCGTCTCCAGCGCTGCAAAGCTTGTCGCACGCGCTGGGCAACTTGCTGCAGCGCCTGGCCAGTCTGGATGCGCACAGCCTGATCGATTTGAGCGTGCAGAGCCACCCAAGCGGCCGGGCGCGCGCCACGCTGTGCGTGCGCAATGTGGTCCCCGCGCCCTTCCTGCAGCCGCGTCTGCGCGCCGCCCATTGCTGCGTGCTGTTCTCGGCCACGCTCGCACCGGCTGAGCACTACGCGCAAATGCTGGGCCTGCCCGAGGACGCGGTGCGTCTGGATGTGGCCGGGCCGTTTCACGCCGAGCAGCTCAAGGTGCGCGTGCTCCAAGGGGTATCGACCCGCTGGGCCGACCGCAGCCTGAGCCTGCCGGCCCTGGTTGAAGTGATGGCGGCGCAGTGGCAGGAGCGAGAGGGCAAATACCTCGCGTTTTTCAGCAGCTTTGACTATTTGCAGCAAGCCAGCGCGGCGCTGCAGCAGTCTCACCCGCAGCTGCCGCAGTGGCAGCAAAGCGCGCGCATGAGCGAAGCCCAGCAGCAGGCGTTTGTCGAGCGCTTCCGGTCGGGCCCGCCCGGCATAGGCTTTGCGGTGCTCGGCGGCTCGTTTGCAGAAGGCATCGACCTGCCCGGCCCGCAACTCATCGGCGCCTTCATTGCCACCTTGGGCCTGCCCCAACTCAATGCGGTCAATGAGCAGTATCGAAAACGCATGGACCAGCTACTGGGGCGAGGCTACGCCCATGCCTACCTCTACCCCGGCCTGCGCAAGGTGGTGCAAGCGGCCGGCCGAGTGATCCGCAGCCACAGCGATCAGGGCGTGCTGTGGCTGATGGACGAACGGTTTGCTCAAGCCCAGGTGCGGGCCTTGCTGCCCCCCTGGTGGCATCTGGAGGTCATTGAATCCCCCGATGGCCGGGCAGCGGCCGGGCCCTGATCTCGAAGCGATCATCGTCCACGCTAAAGCCATCAAGATCTTGGGCTTCGGCCTCGTCCTGCGCCAGTTCAGTGACATCGGCCGGGGTGTCGATCAAATCAGGATCGTCCAGGGCGGGTTCAACCCCTTGCGCCACAAACCGATCGGCCGAGTCGGACAAGCGCACCAGATGGTCGGGCAAGATATCGCTGCCTTGAACCAGAGGGCCCTCGCTCAAAGGGTCTTCTCCCGTGCCTGTCGAGTCGCTGTCACCGGCCAGGGCTTGGCGGCTGCGCGTGCCCAGGCTGTCACTGCCGCTGTCACTGCTGTCACTCGGTCCGAGGCTGGCCAAATCCGCCCCTGAGGGCTGGCGCGGTGCGCGGGCACCGCCTGTGAGGCTGCTGGTGGTCATGGGGCTGACTCCTTCGTCGCTTGAGGGGCTGGGGACCGGGGCGGGCGTTCGGCGCCACCCGGCCCCATCACCACCACTGTGTCCGAAGCCCCACGCCGGCCCTGTAGGCCAAGCTTGATGGGTGTAGCGGTGCTGGCGGCCGCGCCCGCGTCAGAGCCGCACGGGCGATGGGCTCGGGCCGCATGCCCAGCCGAGCACAAAAAAAGGGGCTTGCGCCCCTTTTGATGTCTCCTGAGGCCCGCAGCGGCTCTTGGGTCGCCGGGCTCTTTTTGCAGACGGGATGGTCGCGCTCAGGCCGGGGCCGAGCCCTCAGCTGACTTGCGTCGCCCCGCCCGCCCGCCTTTGCGGCCGGCCTCTCGGGCTTCGGCCGAATTGAACTCATGGGCCCTGCCACTGGCGTGGGCCGCCTTGCCGCCAAGGCTGGCGATCTCGCGCTGGCGCTGCGGATCCATGGACGCAAAGCCGCGCTTGGACGGCGTCTTGGTTTCGAACGGGTCGCTCATGATGAAACTCTCCTGCTGGTTGGGGGATCAACGAAACACAGCAAGACTGTAAAAAACTGTCGAGGCCCTTTTAATCAGCAAACACCGATGGGCTTTGTAGGACAAGGCCGCG
>JAIXWZ010000074.1 GCA_027491035.1 Comamonadaceae bacterium
AGTCAGGTCAGGCGGATTGCCGCCGAACCAGTCTTTGGCCTGCTTGGGATCGATGGCGGCCTTCATGGTTTCGCCGACCTTGTCGGTGGCAAACAGCAGGTTGTCCTTGATCTGCTTTTCAGTCAGACCGATGTCGGTCAGGCGGTTGTAGCGCATGAAGGCTGCCGAGTGGCAGTTCAGGCAGTAATTGACGAAGAGCTTGGCGCCGTTTTGCAGCGACGCCATGTCGTTGGTCCGATCGGGCGCCTTGTCCCAGGCAATGCCGCCGCCGGCTGCATGTGCGCCAGTGATGAAGACGCTCGCCAGCAGTCCCAGGGCCAGTTGTTTGAGTGTTGTCATGTCAGGGGGCTCCAGCGCTTCAGTGGGCGGTAAAGGTCACGCGGTCGGGCACGCTCTTGAAGCTGCCGATCCGGCTCCACCAGGGCATCAGCAGGAAGAAGCCGAAATAAAACAGCGTGCCAATCTGGGATACCCGCTCGTTGATCGGTGAGGGCGGCTTGATGCCCAGGTAGCCCAGCACCAGGAAGTTGACCACGAAGATGCCGTAGAGCCACTTGTGCCAGCTCGGGCGGTAGCGGATCGACTTGACCGGGCTGTTGTCGAGCCAGGGCAGGAAGAACAGGATGATGACCGCGCCACCCATGACCACCACGCCCCAGAACTTGGCGTCGATGCTCAGCATCATGGCCACCACCGCCACTGCGCCACCGAGCAAGACGGCCTTGAAGAGACCGGCGAGTTGGCCCTTGAGCACGCCCAGGGCAGCGGCCACCACCACGCACAGCACCAAGACATACATCATCTCGGTGGTGATGGCGCGCAGCATGGAGTAAAACGGCGTGAAGTACCACACCGGGGCGATGTGCGCAGGGGTCTTGAGCGGGTCAGCCGGGATGAAGTTGTTGTACTCGAGGAAGTAGCCACCGGCTTCGGGCGCGAAGAACACCACGGCCGAGAAGGCCAGCAGGAAGACGCTGACGCCAAAGATGTCGTGCACCGTGTAAAAAGGGTGGAAGGCGATGCCGTCCAGCGGCTTGCCGCTGGCGTCTTTTTTGGCCTTGATCTCCACGCCGTCGGGGTTGTTGGAGCCCACTTCGTGCAGGGCAATGATGTGCGCCACCACCAGGCCCAGCAGCACCAGCGGCACCGCAATGACGTGGAAGGCAAAGAAGCGGTTGAGCGTGGCATCACCCACCACGTAGTCACCACGGATCAGCAGGGCCAGATCGGGGCCGACGAAGGGAATGGCCGCAAACAGGTTGACGATCACCTGAGCGCCCCAGTAGCTCATCTGGCCCCAGGGCAGCAAATAGCCCATGAAGGCCTCGGCCATGAGAGCCAGGAAAATCGCGCAGCCGAAGATCCAGATCAGCTCGCGCGGCTTGCGGTAGCTGCCGTAGATGAGGCCGCGGAACATGTGCAGGTAGACCACGATAAAGAAGGCCGAGGCACCGGTGGAGTGCATGTAGCGGATCAGCCAGCCCCAAGGCACATCGCGCATGATGTACTCGACCGAGCCGAAGGCCAACGCCGCATCGGGCTTGTAGTTCATCGTCAGGAAGATACCGGTGACGATTTGAATCACCAGCACAAGCAGCGAGAGCGAACCGAACATGTACCAGATGTTCAGGTTCTTGGGCGCGTAGTACTCGCTCAGGTGCTCCTTGAACATCTTGGTGGCCGGAAAGCGGTTGTCCACCCAGTTCATGAGCTTGGCGCCGGCTGGCGCGTCGGGAGAAATTTCTTTGAAGTCTGCCATGTTCGGTTCTTCCTAATTCATTGACGGAACGCCCACCCGCGCCGACTGCGCAAGAAAAGGGGGCACGACGCGCATCAGGCCTTTTTGTCTTCGCCGATCACCAGCTTGTTGTCCGACAGGTACATGTGCGGTGGCACTTCCAGGTTGTCCGGTGCGGGCTTGTTCTTGAACACCCGGCCGGCCATGTCGAAGGTCGAGCCGTGGCAGGGGCACAGAAAACCTCCGCCCCAGTCATCGGGCAGGGAGGGCTGGGCGCCCGTCTGAAATTTGTCGATGGGCGAGCAGCCCAGGTGCGAGCAAATCCCGACGGCCACCAGCACTTCGGGCTTGATCGAGCGGTTGGCGTTGCGCGCATAGGCGGGCGTGAGTTCAGCCGGGTTGCGCTCGGACTTGGGGTCGGCGAGCTGGGCTTCCGTCTTTTTGAGGCTTTCGAGCTGCTCGGGGGTGCGTTTGATGATCCACACCGGTTTGCCGCGCCACTCGACCGTCAGCTTCTCGCCGGGCTTGAGTGCCGAAATGTCGACCTCGACCGCGGCGCCGGCGGCCTTGGCTCGCTCGGAGGGCTGAAACGTGCTGACAAAGGGCACGGCCACCGCCGCTGCGCCCGCGCCGCCCACTGCGGCCGTGGTCAGGATCCAGTTTCTCTTGCTCGTGTCCACAGGGCCGGAGGCGGGCACTGCGCTGGCTTGGCTGCTTTGGGTCATGAACTTCCTTCGATACTCGGCGCGCTTTTGTCGCCCTGGTTTCGGCACTAGGGTCAACCCGGTATTGTAGCGGAGCGCGCCATCGCCTTTCCACAGCCCAGGTGACAAACCCACGCGCGCCAAGGGCCGTCAACCGGGCAGCTTGGCCGATTCAGGGAGCTGGCGTCGCGCTGAGCTGGCGCGCCAGGCGCAAGGCGGCCATGAAACTCGAGGGATCGGCCCGGCCGGTGCCGGCCAGATCGAAGGCCGTGCCATGGTCGGGGCTGGTGCGCAGCAAGGGCAGCCCCAGGGTCACATTGACCCCCTCCTCCAGGCCGAGCAGCTTGACGGGAATCAGGCCCTGGTCGTGGTACATCGCAACGACCGCATCAAACTCGCCCTGGCGGGCGCGCATGAACACCGTGTCGGGCGCATGCGGCCCGCTGGCGTTGATGCCAGCCTGGCGCGCCTGCGCAACGGCCGGTGCAATGATGTCGATCTCCTCGCGCCCAAACAGGCCGCCTTCGCCGGCATGCGGATTGATGCCGGCCACGGCCAGACGCGGCGCCCGCCCGAGCCAGCGCTCGAGCGCGCCGTGGGCAATACGCACCGTCTGCAGCACCCGCTCGGTGCTCAGCGCATCAAGGGCCTGGCGCAGCGACACATGAATGCTCACCAGCACCGTGCGCAGGCCCGAGCCGGCGAGCATCATGCGCACCGGCAGCTGCTCGGGGCTGCAGCCCAAAAAACGGGCCGCCTCATGCTGCAGCAGCTCGGTATGCCCCGGAAAACCGTCCCAGGGGCTGCCAGCGGCTGCCAGCGCTTCCTTGTGGATGGGGGCGGTCACCAGCGCGCGGGCTTGCCCCGCCAGCACCGCCTGCGCACCGGCTGCGATGCACTGCGCCGCTGCCCGCCCGGCCTGCCCGCTGACTTGCCCCCAGGCGGGCAACTGGGGCAGATCGCAGGCCTGCAGCACGCCCAGGCAGCGCGGCGGCAGCTGCTGGACCTGCTCGAGCGCACTGAGCTCGGCCAGTGCCAGCGGTAAATGGGCCAGGGCCGGCACGGCCTTGGCACGGCGCAGCGCCGCCAGATCGCCCAGCACCACGCAACCAGCGGCCTCCTCGGGCGCTGCAGCCAGCCCCTTGAGAACGACCTCCGGGCCTATGCCGGCCGCATCGCCCATGCTGATGACGATGGGTTTCATGCCGGGTTGTCAATGTCAATGAATTCGTGCTCGATGCCGAACTCGGCCGCCACGCAAGCCGCGACGGCAGGCGCGCCGTAGCGCTCGGACGCGTGGTGGCCGCAGGCCATGAAGCTCACGCCCATCTCACGGGCCAGATGGGCTTGCGGCTCGGACATTTCGCCGGTGATGAAGGCCTGGGCACCGGCAGCAATGGCAGCTTCGAAGTAGCCTTGAGCCCCCCCGGTGCACCAAGCCACCTTGCGCAGCGGCCCGTCTTGCCCCGCCACCAAGGTGACCGGCCGGCCCAGCGCGAGCTCGATGCGCCGGGCCAGATCCTGCGGCGTCGCAATCGCGGCGCCATCGACCGGCGCGCCCAAAAAGCCCAGCCGACTCTCGCCAAAGCGGCCGGCCTCGCCCTCAAAAGCGCGCAGGCCCAGGCGCAGGCCCAGCTGGGCGTTGTTGCCCAGCTCGGGATGGGCGTCCAGCGGCAGGTGGTAGGCCAGCAAATTGATGTCGTGGGCCAGCAGCAAAGCCAGCCGCCGGCGCATCCAGCCCGTCACCCGGCCGTCCTGGCCGCGCCAGAACAGCCCGTGGTGCACGAACAGCGCATCGGCGCCGCGCGCCACTGCAGCCTCGATCAGCGCCAAGCTGGCCGTCACGCCCGAGACGATCTTGCGCACCGGGCTGCGGCCCTCGACCTGCAGCCCATTGGGCCCGTAGTCCTTGAAGCGCTCGGGCTCGAGCAGCTGATCGAGGCGCTCGAGCAACTGCTGCCGGCTGACCGCATGTGCGCCCGCGCCTGCCGACTCGAAACCCGACCTTGAATTCATCGCTACATTATCGGATGGAGTGGCTGCCCGCCACTCGCCCACACACCATGCGCAAATATTGGCTGCTGTTTTCGCAAACCGTCACCGTGCTGCTGGCGGCCTACTTTGTCGTCGCCACCCTCAAGCCCGGCTGGGTGAGCGGGCGCGTCGGCTTGACGGTGATCGAGACCGCCTCGAGCAGCCGCCCCAGCAGTGCGCCAGGCAGCCTGAGCGCAGCGGCCAAGGCGGCCTCGGCCGCGGTGGTGAGCATCACGGCCAACAAGGCTGGATCGCGCAACGCGCAGACACAAGACCCCTGGTTCCGCTTTTTCTTTGGCGAGCAGGCGCCCAGTGAGCCGCAGGTCGGTCTGGGCAGCGGCGTGATCGTCAGCGCCAACGGCTTCATCCTGACCAACAACCATGTGATCGAGGGGGCCGACAACATCGAGGTCAGCCTCAACGACCAGCGCACGGCCAAGGCGCGGGTGGTGGGCACCGACCCGGACACCGACCTGGCCGTGCTCAAGATCGAGCTGGGCAAGCTGCCGGCCATCGTGCTGGGCAACTCGGATGTGCTGGAAATTGGCGATCAAGTGCTGGCCATCGGCAACCCCTTTGGCGTCGGGCAGACCGTCACCAGCGGCATCATCAGCGCACTTGGGCGCAACCAGCTGGGCATCAACGTGTTCGAAAACTTCATCCAGACCGATGCGGCCATCAACCCGGGCAATTCCGGCGGCGCCCTGGTCGACACCCAGGGGCACTTGCTGGGCATCAACACCGCGATTTACTCGCGCTCGGGCGGCTCGATGGGCATCGGTTTTGCCATTCCGGTCTCCAGCGCGCGCCAGGTGCTCGATGCCATCGTGCGCGACGGGCAGGTCACGCGCGGCTGGATCGGGGTCGAGCCGCAGGAGCTCAACGCCGAGCTGGCCCAGGCCTTTGATGTGCAAGTCCAAGCGGGCGTGATCATCACGGGCGTGCTGCAAAACGGCCCGGCCGCGCAAGCGGGGCTGCGGCCCGGCGACGTGATCACCCAGGTGGCGGGACGCCCGGTGGCCAATGTCTCGCAATTGCTCGGCGCCGTGGCCGCCCTCAAGCCAGGCGAGCCGGCCAGCGTGACGATCGCAAGGCGCGATCGGCGCAGCGAGTTGACCGTGGTGCCCGGTAAACGCCCGAGCCCCAAGCTGCCGCGCTAAGCGGCGGGACAACTCAAGGTTTGGCTTGGCCGTCCGGTGCTTGATCGCCCGCTGCTGGGGCGGCATCGGTGCCTGCCGGCGCCGCCGGCTCGGCTTCCTTGGCCCGGGTGTGCTTGACAAACATCTGGGCCGCAATGATGCCCACCTCGTAGAGCGCGCCCACCACGCCCAGCAGCATCAGCATGGAGCCGGCGTCAGGCGGCGTGACCAGGGCGGTCACCACGGCCGCGCCGACCCAGAAGTAGCCGCGCCACTCGCGCAGCTGAGTGGTCGAGACCACGCCCATGCGCACCAGCAAGATGATGGCCACCGGCACCTCGAAAGCCAGACCGAAGGCCAAGAACATGCCGATGACGAAATTCAGATACGCCTCGATATCGGGGGCGGCCGTGATCGACTTGGGCGCGAAGCTCTGAATGAAGGTAAACACCTGGCCGAGCACCAGGTAGTAGCTGAAAGCGACCCCCACAAAGAACAAGATGGTGCTGGAGATGACCAGCGGGAAAACCAGGCGCTTTTCATGCGAATACAGGCCCGGCGCAACAAAAGCCCAGAGCTGATAGAGCACCACCGGCAGGGCCAGCATGAAGGCGGCCATGAACAAAATCTTGATCGGCACCATGAACGGCGAGACCACATTGGTGGCAATGAGCGTGGCCCCCTGGGGCAAGGTGGCCACCAAAGGTGCGGCCAGCAAGTCATACAGAGCGCTGGGGCCGGGGTACAACGCCAACGCCGCCGCCATGAGGCCCATGGCCAAAATGGCCTTGATCAGGCGATCGCGCAGCTCCATCAGGTGCTGCACGAAGGGCTGCTCGGTGCCGGCCAGTTCGTCAGGTTTGTCGTTCTGCGGGGTGCTCATGAAGTCACTGTTGGAGGCATCGGCCGCTCAGCCCTGCGCTGAGGATCGCGGCCGGAAACGGGCCACGCGCGCCGCGCCGGACAAGGCCCGAGTGCGCACGCCAGAGCGCGCCTTGTACCACTGCGGCATGGCACCTTGCTTGACGCGCCACTTTTTGCCGGGGTGCTTGTACTCGGGAAACACGACCATGGGGGGCACATCGACGGCGGTGGCGGCCTGTTCCAGGCCGCTGGTGGCCTCGTTCCAGGACTGCTCGAACTCGGTGGCCGTGGTCTGCACCGAGCTTTGCACGTCGCGGGCCGCCGACTCCATGGTTTCCTTCATTTTCTTGAGCTCATCGAGCTCCATGGTGCGGTTGACCTCGTTCTTGACATCGGCCACATAGCGCCGGGCCTTGCCCAGCAGCGCGCCAACCGTGCGGGCCACGCCCGGCAGTTTTTCAGGTCCGATGACGATCAGCGCAATGGCGCCGATCAAGGCCATCTTGGAAACGCCCAGATCGATCATGACAAACTCGGTTTCGGCGCTGCGCGCTATGAGCGCAGGCCGGCAACTCAGGACTTGGGACGGGCCTGAACGTCGATGGTGTTCTTGTCCTCAGCCGGGGCGGCCGTCTGATTGGCCACCTGCGCCGCAGGCGCCTTGCTCGCGTCGTCAGCAGCAGCAGCTTGCGCACTGCTGCCGCCGTCTTTCATGCCATCTTTAAAACCTTTGACTGCACCGCCGAGGTCTGAACCCAGGCTCCTCAACTTTTTGGTGCCAAAAACCATGATCACGATCGCCAGAACGATCAACCAATGCCAGATGGAAAACGAACCCATGTTGTACTCCTGCACAGCGGTTCGGTCCATCCGAACAGCGTTGCGCTCATTCTATCGGTCTTGGCCCAGGCCTACGGGCCTCAAACCCGTTGACCTTGATGGGGCAAAAGCGGGCGGGTGCGGCACTCAGCCCCGCAGCCAGGGGCGCGGCCCGCCCATCACATGCCAGTGCAGGTGATGCACTTCCTGGCCGCCCTGCGCGCCGGTGTTGGTCAGGATGCGAAAACCGCCCTCAGGGTAGGGGCTGCAGCCCTGCTCCAGCGCGAGCCGCGGTGCCAGCACCATCATGCGGCCGAGCAAGGCTTGGTGCTCGGGCCCGACCTGGGCCATAGAGGCAATGTGGGCGCGCGGAATGATGAGGAAATGCACCGGCGCCCACGGGTTGATGTCGTGGAAGGCGTAAATCTCGTCGTCTTCGTAGACCATGCGGCTGGGGATCAGGCCAGCGGCGATCTTGCAAAAAATGCAGTTGTCAGGCGCAGCGCTCATGGGGGGCTCGTGGGTTCAGGGGCGAAGTCGGTGGGCAAGCGGCTGTCTTTGAAACGCAGCCAGCCCTTGAGGCAGCGGTAAAGATACCAAATCAGCACCGCCAGGTAGGCCACCCAGCCGGGCAGGAGAAACAGCAGCCACAGCGGGGCCGACAGCAGCAACCACAGCACGGTCCACCAGAACGTGACGATCATGTAGCGGTGATGGGCCTGGTAGAGCGCATCGATCTCGTCGCCGCGCCGAATGTAGTTGATGATGAGGGCCACCACAGCCATCGTGCCGCCCGAAAACCAGGCCAGGGTGTGCAGGCCGTAGAGCACATGCATGAGCATGCGATCGCCCGAGCTTTTGCCAGCGACAGCGGGCAGCGCAGGAGGCAGAGTCATGATGGTCGGGAGCTGGAATGAGACACCAGCCTATTGTCCATCGGCCTCCCGAGCCTGGGCTTTGCGCAGGGCTTTTTCCTCCAGCCCGCTCAGGCCGACGCGCCGCTCGAGTTCGGCCACGACATCGGTCGCGCTCAGGTCGTAGTGGGCCAGCGCCACCATGCAGTGAAACCACAGGTCGGCCACTTCAGAAACAAAGCGCTCTTGCAGCCCAGCGGTGGTGCCGCGCTCGAGGTCCTTGGCGGCCATCACGGCCTCGGTGGCCTCTTCGCCGATTTTTTTGAGAAAGGCATCCGGCCCCTTGGCGTACAAGCGCGAGACGTAGCTGGTCTCGGGGTCGCCGCCGTTGGCCAACTTGCGCGCTTCAAGCACGGCCGATAGGCGGGCCAGGCTGTCATGGGAGGTCATGGTCATTTCCGGTAAATCTGCTCGGGGTCTTTGACGACAGGCTCGACCGCGAGCCACTGCCCGCCTTCGAGACGCTGAAAAAAACAACTGTGTCGCCCGGTGTGGCAAGCAATGCCGGGGTCGTGCCCGGTCTGGGTGACTTGCAGCAAGACCACATCGTTGTCGCAGTCCATGCGGATCTGGTGCACCGTCTGCACATGCCCCGACTCTTCGCCCTTAAACCACAGCTTGCCGCGCGAGCGGCTGAAGTAGACAGCCCGGCCAAGCTCGGCCGTCTTGGCCAGGGCCTCGCGGTTCATCCAGGCAAACATCAGCACATCACCGGAGCCGACTTCCTGGGCAATGACCGGCACCAGGCCTTGGGCGTCCCACTTGATTTGGTCGAGCCAGTTCATAGGGAAGCGATCTTAAGGCACTGGTTTGATGGCGCTCCGCCTGAGCGAGGGGTTAGGCAGCGCTGCGCGAGACCAGCGGAAAGCTCTTCATCCCCGAGCAGCAGCCAAAAGCAGTGCGTCGAGACATGGGTGACCTCAGCCGGGCCAGAATGAAATGAGGCCCGGGCCGACGAACGCGGCTGCACGTCCGCTTGAGCGAAGGGTTAGACCGCACTCGCTATGCCACCAGAAGTGAACATCTTTGGATAGTGGCCAGCTCTTTACGGAGCGCTTGCTTGGCAACAGCCGTGTCATGTGCGGCCTGCCCGCGCAACCGCCAACCGTCGCTCAGACCAAAGTAGCGACAAAGCCGAAGGTCCGTGTCGGCTGTGACGGCGCGCCTACAAGAAACGATCTCGCCGATCCGCTATGCTGGCACGCCGATGTCCTTAGCGAGGCGGTACCTTGTAAGACCCAGTGGCTTGAGAAACTCTTCTTCAAGCATCTCGCCGGGGGAAACAGGTTGAACAGCGCGCATGGCTTTCGCTTTATTTGCAGAGCGAACCTTTTGAGTCATCTTTTACAGGTCTTCCGGTTTAAGCCCAGTGTGTTTGGCCACCCTCGCCAACATTCGCGGCCCGATTTCTTCACCATCGTGGAAAGCGAAGGTGACGTCTGTCCAACCGGGGCGTGTCAATGTTCGGTGAGAGCCAGTCTGACGCTTGATAGACCAACCCTGTTTCAGCAGTGCTGCGAGAACCAGTTTGGCCTTTTTGGAAGGCCATTGACTCATGCCGCTGCGGGGAGGGCAATGTGAATGCTGGTTGGGTTGGCTTCACCCTGCTCAAGGCGCTCTGCGATGACGCGCAAAGCCAAAGTTTCAGCCTTGACAATGGCTTCGTTCTTGGTTGCACCGTAGGTCAGTACGCCCGGCAGTTCAATGACTTCAGCCAGCCACCGACCATCGACTTCTTGCTCGCATTCAATCGTGTAGTTCATGGGCGTTGCTCCTTGGTTGAAAGTCTACATTGCAGATGAAATGTGCGGTGGGCGATTTTTCATGTCCGTCATTCTCCTGGTTGACGGACTTCACGAACTTTATGCTGGTACGGCTGGTGGGGGGGGCAGGTCATAGCCGTTTTGCATGGGCCGCCCCGGTTGAATCAGGACGTGACGAATGCCGTGGAATTGTGCCCATGCCATGAACGCCCGGCTGGTGAACTCCAGCCCGCGGGATGCGCTGCTTACAGGCCGAGCACGGCTTACAAACGAACGGGAATCCCCCGCTCCCGCATCCGCTCTTTGGCCTGTCGCACGGTGTATTGACCGTAGTGAAAAATGCTGGCGGCCAGCACTGCATCGGCCGCGCCCTGCTGCACGCCGTCGGCCAGGTGATCGAGATTGCCTACGCCGCCCGAGGCGATCACCGGCACGCTCACCGCATCGCTGACCGAGCGGGTCAGTTCCAGGTCAAAGCCGCTGCGGGTGCCGTCGCGGTCCATGCTGGTCAGCAGGATTTCGCCGGCGCCGTAGTCGGCCATCTGGCGGGCCCAGGCCACTGCGTCCAGGCCCACGTTCTTGCGCCCGCCGTGGCTGTAGACGTCCCAGCCCGGCCCCATGGCCTGGCCCTGGGCGTCCAGGCGTTTTTCGTCTTCGCTCGAGCGCCGCTTGGCATCGATGGCCACCACAATGCACTGGGCACCGTACTTTTGGGAGGCCTCCCGAATCACTTCGGGGCGGGCAATGGCGGCCGAGTTGAAGCTGGTTTTGTCGGCCCCGGCGTTGAGCAGGCGGCGCACATCGTCGACGCTGCGCACCCCGCCACCGACGGTCAGGGGAATGAAGACCTGCGAGGCCACCGCTTCGATGATGTGCAAGATCAAGTCGCGCCCATCGCTGGTGGCGGTGATGTCCAGAAAGGTCAGCTCGTCGGCGCCCTGCTCGTTGTAGCGCGCCGCGATCTCGACCGGGTCGCCCGCGTCGCGCAACTCGACAAAGTTGACGCCCTTGACCACGCGACCACCGGTGACATCGAGGCAGGGAATGATGCGTTTGGCAAGCATGGGCAGATCTGAGGCAGAGCAAGCAGCAGGCGCAGTGCCTGCATGAAGGTCAAAAGGGGGCCGCTGGGGCGGCGCGGTCAGCCGCCGAGCTCGTCAGCGCGCTGCTGGGCCGCGACAAAGTCCAAAGCGCCAGTGTAGATGGAGCGCCCGCAGATCACGCCCTCGATGCCCTCGCCCTCGACAGCGCACAGGGCCTCGATGTCGGCCATGCCCGAAAGACCGCCGGAGGCGATGACAGGGATGGACAGGGCCTGCGCCAGGCGCACGGTGGCCTCGATGTTGATGCCGGTGAGCATGCCGTCGCGGCCGATGTCGGTGTAGATGACCGACTCAACGCCGTAGTCCTCGAACTTGCGCGCCAGATCCACCACCTCGTGACCGGTGAGCTTGCTCCAGCCATCGGTGGCGACCTTGCCGTCTTTGGCGTCCAGGCCGACGATGATGTGGCCGCCAAAGGCGGTGCAGGCGTCCTGCAAAAAGCCCGGATTCTTGACCGCAGCGGTGCCGATGATCACATAGCGCAGGCCGGCATCAAGGTAGCGCTCGATGGTGTCGAGGTCGCGGATGCCGCCGCCGAGCTGCACGTCAATCTCGCCGCCCACCTCTTTAAGGATTTTGCGGATGGCCTGCTCGTTCTTGGGCTTGCCGGCAAACGCCCCATTGAGATCGACCAGATGCAGGCGCCGCGCGCCCTGGTCGAGCCAGCCGCGCGCGACCGCTGACGGATCTTCACCGAAGGTGGTGACCTGGTCCATGTCGCCCTGCACGAGGCGCACGCACTGGCCGTCCTTGAGGTCAATGGCGGGAATCAAAAGCATGGTGTTGGGGCCAAGCAGGGCATCTGTGGGAGGACAGGGGCGGTGTGGGTCGGGGCAGCAACGCTCAGGGCTGCCAGGACAGGAAATTGCGATAAAGGGTTAAACCGTGCTCGGCGCTTTTTTCGGGATGAAATTGCGTCGCGAAAATATTATCCCGAGCCAGCGCGGCGGTAAAGCGTCCACCGTAGTCTGCCTGCCCTGCAGTGTGGCGCGCATCAGACGGCCGGGCGTAATAGCTGTGTACGAAGTAAAACCAAGACCCATCGGCGATACCAGCCCACAAAACATGGGGTTTGCCCGAGGGTCCGGGCAGTTGGTGAACCCGGTTCCAACCCATCTGCGGCACTTTGAAACGGCTGCCATCGGCTTGCCGGCGGCCC